>NZ_JBVIHP010000006.1:0-200872 GCF_055570235.1 Streptomyces sp. NPDC031274
GAATGCCACATGGCCTTCCACTTCCCCGTCATGCCCCGCATCTTCATGGCCGTACGCCGCGAATCCCGCTACCCCGTCTCCGAAATCCTCGCCAAAACCCCCGCCATCCCCGCCGGCTGCCAATGGGGCATCTTCCTGCGCAACCACGACGAACTCACCCTCGAAATGGTCACCGACGAAGAACGCGACTACATGTACGCGGAATACGCCAAAGACCCCCGCATGCGCGCCAACATCGGCATCCGCCGCCGCCTCGCCCCCCTCCTGGACAACGACCGCAACCAGATCGAACTCTTCACCGCACTCCTGCTCTCCCTGCCCGGATCACCGATCCTCTACTACGGCGACGAAATCGGCATGGGCGACAACATCTGGCTCGGCGACCGCGACGCCGTCCGCACCCCCATGCAATGGACCCCCGACCGCAACGCCGGCTTCTCCTCCTGCGACCCCGGACGCCTCTACCTCCCCACGATCATGGACCCCGTCTACGGCTACCAGGTCACCAACGTCGAAGCCTCCATGTCATCGCCCTCCTCCCTCCTGCACTGGACCCGCAGGATGATCGAGATCCGCAAACAGAACCCCGCCTTCGGCCTCGGCTCCTACACCGAACTCCCCTCCTCCAACCCGGCCGTCATCGCGTTCCTGCGCGAGTACAAAGACGACCTCGTCCTGTGCGTCCACAACTTCTCGCGCTTCGCCCAGCCCACCGAACTCGACCTCCAGACCTTCAACGGCCGCCACCCGGTCGAGCTGATCGGCGGGGTGCGCTTCCCGGCCATCGGCGAGCTGCCCTACCTGCTGACCCTGGCCGGACATGGCTTCTACTGGTTCCGACTGCGCAAGGATCCGGCGTAGGCTCCACCCCTGCTACTCCTGCGCGGGGCGGTTTCCACCGCCCCGCCCTGGGAACTCTCCCGCACGACCGGCACTCCCGCACTCACCCCTGTCCGCACCGCGGAAAGGACGCGACGCCATGTCGGAAGCCGTCACCCGCCCGGGCATCACCGCGGACGCGCTGCTCGCCTCGCTCGATCCGCTGCTGCGCGCGTGGCTGCCACGACAGCGATGGTTCGCGGGCAAAGGCCGCCCCATCACCGACTTCACGCTGATCTCAGCGACCGAACTCCTGCCGCCCACATCAGAGTTGGGCCTCCTGCACCTGCTCATTCAGGTACGCCAGCCACAGGTACCGGGGCAGGTCGGCGGCGAGCCCCCGCTGCTCGCCGACTGCTACCAACTCCTCCTCGGCGTACGGCGCGAACTGCCGCCACGGCTCGCTCCCGCGCTCATCGGGCATGTGGCACAGGGGCCGCTCGCCGGATTCACGGTCTACGAAGCGCTGCACGACGCACGCATGTCCGGGTTCCTGTTGGAGGCGCTGCGGATGCAGGCGCGCGTCGGCAAACTGCGCTTCGAGCGCGACCCGCGCAAGAACATAGGCGAAGACCTCGCACCGCGGGTTCTGGCCACCGAGCAGTCCAACTCCTCGCTCGTGTACGGGGACACGTTCATCCTGAAGCTGTTCCGCCGCATCGTGCCCGGAGTCAATCCCGACCTGGAGCTGCCCCTGATGCTGGCCCGCGAGCGGTGTACGCAGGTACCGGCCCCCGCCGCCTGGTTCCTGGCGGACGTCGGGGACGAGGCGAACGTCCTCGGTGTGCTCCAGCCCTACTTGAAGGGCACGGCCGACGGCTGGGAGCTCGCCCTGCGGGAGCTCGCGGCCGACCGGGACTTCAGCGGTGAGGCGAGAGCGCTCGGCCGCGCGACGGCCGAGGTGCATCTGGCACTCGCCCGCGCGCTGCCCACCGTCACCCTCGGCCGTGCCCAGGTGGAGTTGATCGCCGGGGGCATGGCCGACCGTCTCGACGCGGCGGCCAAGGCGGTGCCCGCCCTCCTTCCGTACGCCCCCGCCCTGCACACGACCTTCGAGGCGCTCGCCGACCTGGGGCGGGGAGAGGCGACCTGGACGGCCCAGCGCATCCACGGGGATCTGCACCTGGGGCAGTGCCTGCGCTCGCCCGCCGGGGAGTGGTCGCTCATCGACTTCGAGGGTGAGCCCTCACGCTCGCTGTCCGAGCGCAGGATGCCGCAGCCGGCGGTGCGGGACGTGGCGGGCATGCTGCGTTCCTTCGACTACGCGGCGCGCTCGCACGAACCCTGGGCGCCCAAGTGGGCGGGCGACTGCCGGGCGGCGTACTGCACGGGGTACGCGGAGGTCTCCGGCCGTGATCCGCGTACGGACCCGGTCCTGCTGCGTGCCTACGAGACGGACAAGGCGGTCTACGAAGTCCTCTACGAGGCCCGCCACCGCCCCGACTGGCTCCCTGTACCCCTCTCCGCGATCAAGCGGCTCGCCACGAACGGCCCCGCCACCAACGGGCCGGCGCCCGATACCCACTGACCCACCATCTCCGAGGAGACGCCTCCTGTGACCCCCCGCCCGCAGCCGCGCAAACCGTCCGCCGAGGCCAGCAAGAAGGGCAGGCGAAAGCCGGAGCCCGCCGGACGGACGCCGGAGGCGCCCCGCCAGACCCGGCAGAAGCAGGGGAAGACCGGCAGCCCCACGTCTCCCGTCCCCCCGGCCGACCGTGCCCGCCTCCTCGCGGGCACGCACCACGACCCGCACGGAGTGCTCGGCGCCCACGCCGTCCCCGACGGCATCGCCTTCCGCGCACTGCGGCCGTACGCGCGCTCCGTCACCGTCGTCGCCAAGGATCTGCGGGCCGAGCTGAAGCACGACGGGGACGGGTTCTTCTCCGGGGTGGTTCCGCTGCGGGAGATCCCCGAGGACTACCGGCTGCACGTCGCGTACGAGGAGGCCGAACTGGAGATCCACGACGCGTACCGGTTCCTGCCCTCGCTCGGCGAGTTCGACCTGCATCTGATCGGCGAGGGCCGGCACGAGCAGCTGTGGAAGGCGCTCGGGTCGCGCCCGATGGTGCACGAGGGGGCGACAGGGACGCGTTTCACGGTGTGGGCGCCCAACGCCCAAGGTGTGCGCGTGGTGGGGAACTTCAACTTCTGGGACGGCACCGGGTTCCCGATGCGCTCGCTCGGCGGCAGCGGCGTATGGGAGCTGTTCGTCCCGTCGGTCGGCGAGGGCGAGCTCTACAAGTACGAGATCACCCGGCCCGACGGCTCGAAGACGCTGCGCGCCGACCCGCTGGCCCGCCGCACGGAGACACCGCCCGCGAACTCCTCGATCGTGCACGAGTCGCACCACGACTGGCATGACGCTCAGTGGCTCGAGCGCAGAGCGGAGGTGCCCGTCCACCAGGCGCCGCTCTCCGTGTACGAGGTGCATCTGGCGTCCTGGCGACCGGGCCTGACGTACCGCCAGCTGGCCGAGCAACTGCCCGCCTATGTGGCCGACCTGGGGTTCACGCACGTCGAGCTGATGCCCGTCGCCGAGCACCCCTTCGGTGGCTCCTGGGGCTATCAGGTCACCGGTTTCTACGCGCCGACGGCCCGCCTCGGCACGCCCGACGACTTCAAGTTCCTCGTGGACGCGCTGCACAGAGCGGGCATCGGCGTCCTGATGGACTGGGTGCCCGCGCACTTCCCGCGCGACGACTGGGCGCTCGCGGAGTTCGACGGGCGCACGCTGTACGAGCACGAGGATCCGGGCCGTGCCGCGCACCCCGACTGGGGCACCCTGGAGTTCGACTACGGCCGCAAGGAGGTGCGCAACTTCCTTGTAGCGAACGCCACTTACTGGTGCGAGGAGTTCCACATCGACGGTCTGCGCGTCGATGCCGTCGCCTCGATGCTCTACCTCGACTACTCGCGCGAGGACGGCGAGTGGTCCCCGAACGTGCACGGTGGCCGCGAGAACCTCGACGCCGTCGCCTTCCTCCAGGAGATGAACGCCACCGTCTACCGCCGCGCCCCCGGCGTCGTCACGATCGCCGAGGAGTCCACGGCCTGGGACGGCGTGACCCGTGCGACGCACCTCGAAGGCCCGGGAGGCTTCGGAGGGCTCGGTTTCGGCCTGAAGTGGAACATGGGGTGGATGCACGACTCGCTCGACTACGTGTCGAAGGAGCCCGTGCACCGCAAGTTCCACCACAACGAGATGACGTTCTCGATGGTGTACGCGTACAGCGAGAACTACGTCCTGCCGATCTCGCACGACGAGGTCGTGCACGGCAAGCGGTCCCTGGTGTCGAAGATGCCCGGCGACTGGTGGCAGCAGCGCGCCAACCACCGCGCCTACCTGGGCTTCATGTGGGCCCACCCCGGCAAGCAGCTCATCTTCATGGGCCAGGAGTTCGCCCAGGGCGCCGAGTGGGCGGAGGGGCACGGCCCGGACTGGTGGCTGCTCGACCCCGCGTACGGGGCCGAGGCCGACCACAGAGGCGTACGCGATCTCGTGCGCGACCTGAACACCGTCTACCGCCGCGAGCCGTCGCTGTGGCAGCGCGACACGGACCCCGGCGGCTTCGCCTGGGTCGACGGCGACGCGGCGGAGGACAACGTCTTCGCGTTCCTGCGCTACGCCACCGAGGCCCCCGACGGCACGGGCGGCGCACCGCTCCTCGCCATCTCGCACTTCTCACCGGTGGTGCGGCACGAGTACCGCCTGGGCGTCCCCGGTGAGTTCACCGCATGGCGCGAGGTCCTGAACACGGACGCGGCCCGCTACGGCGGCGGCGACGTCACCAACCCGGACCCGATCAAGACCGAACCGGTGGCGTCGCACGGCCGCCCCGCGTCCCTGCGCCTCACCCTGCCGCCGCTGGCCACGGTGTGGCTTCGACCTGCTTGAGCGCCACCGGAAGATCCTGCGCGTGCAGGATGCCGAGCCGCTGCGTGGCCCGGGTCAGGGCCACGTAGAGGTCGCTCGTGCCGTAGCGGCCCGGCTCCACGACCAGGACCGTGTCGAACTCCAGGCCCTTCGCCTGACGCGGGTCGATCAGCACGACCGGCCGCGTCAGGTCCGGGGCCTCCCCGGCCGTCACACCGGGGAGCTTGGGGGCGAGCTCCTCATGCAGCTCGCGCGGGGCGATCACCGCGAGGCGGCCATCGTCCCGTGTCTCGGCCGCCACCGTGTCGGCCACGGCCGCGGCGAGGTCATCGGTGCGGTGCGCCCAGGGGAACACGCCCGTGGACCGCACCGAGCTCGGCGGCCGGAAGTCGGGGTGCTCGACGCGGGGCACCTCGGCGGCGACGTCCATGATCTCCACCGGCGTGCGGTAGTTGACGCCGAGCCGTGTGTACTCCCAGCGGTCCTCGACGTACGGGGAGAGGATCGTCTCCCAGGTGCCGCAGCCGCCGGCCTCCGCCGTCTGCGCGGGGTCGCCGACCAGCGTCATCGAACGCGTCGGACAGCGCCGCATGAGCAGCCGCCAGGCCATGGCGGAGAGTTCCTGCGCCTCGTCCACGATGATGTGCCCGAACGCCCAGGTCCGGTCCGCCGCCGCGCGCTCGGCGGCACTGCGGTGGTCGGCCTCCTCCTGGCGCTCGGCCATGCGCTCGGCGTCGATGATGTCGTGCGCGAGCAGGACCTCTGATTCCTCGTCGTCCTTGTCCTCGAACTCGTACGTACGTGAGGCGTACGAGACGTCGAGGACGCCCTGCGCGTAGGCGATCTGCTTGGCCCGCTCGGCCTCCGCCATCGCCTTAGCCGCGCTGTCGTCGCTGCCGAGCAGCTCGGCGGCCTCGTCGAGCAGCGGGACGTCGGAGGCCGTCCAGTCACCCCCGCGCGGACGCCGGATGAGCTCGGCGTCCTCGTCCGGCAGATGCGTCGGCTCTTCCAGGAAGTCCGCCAGGAAGCCCTGAGGGGTGAGCTGCGGCCACAACTCCTCGATGGCCGCGTGCACTTCGGGGCTCGCGGCGATCGCCTTGCCGAGCTGGGCGATGTCGTCGGGGCCGAGGAAGTTCGGGCCGCCGTACGGGTCGGCGCCGAGCCGCTCGGCCAGTTGCTCGGTGAGCATGTCGATGACGCGGAAGGCGAAGTGCGGTCGGCCGAGGTTGTGCGGGACGTCCGCCTCACGGGCGGCCTCGCGCGCTTCCTGCGCGATCGTCCAGTCCAGGACGAGGTCGCCGTCGTCGTGCTCGATGATCAGCGGGGCGCCGGGCTCGGGGGTCTGCTGCCGGTCGCGCAGGGCGGCGGCGAGCACGTCCGCCATCTCGGCGCGCCCCTTCAGCTCCGCGGCCTCGGGGGTGTCGGTGCCGGTGGCGCTGACGCCGGGGAACAGCTCGCCGACGGTCGAGAGGAGGACGCCCGTCTCACCGAGCGCGGGCAGGACCTCGCTGATGTAGCCGAGGAAGGCGGGGTTCGGGCCGACGATCAGGACCGCGCGCTTGGCGAGCAGCTGGCGGTGGGCGTAGAGGAGGAACGCGGCGCGGTGCAGCGCCACGACGGTCTTGCCGGTGCCGGGGCCGCCCTCGACGACGAGGACGCCCTGGTGCGGGGCGCGGATGATGCGGTCCTGCTCGGCCTGGATGGTCTGCACGATGTCGTGCATGCGCCCGGTGCGGGCCGAGTCGAGCGCGGCGAGGAGCACCTCGTCGGCGTCCGCGCCCTCGTGCCCGGTGCGGGTGGTGTCGCCGAGATCGAGGATCTCGTCGTGCAGGGCCGTGACGTCGCGGCCCTCTGTGGTGATGTGCCTGCGCCTGCGGAGCCCCATCGGCGTATGGCCGGTCGCGAGATAGAAGGGGCGTGCGACATCGGCACGCCAATCGATCACGAGTGGGGTGCGTTCGATGTCGGACGCACGGATTCCGATACGCCCGATGTGGTGATCACGGCCGTCGCGGAATTCGAGCCTGCCGAAGCAGAGCCCGTTCTCGCCCGCGTCGAAGGCGGCCAGCAGTCCGGACCGCTCGGCCACCAGGACGTCACGCTCAAGCCTGGCCTGCAGACCGTTGCCGACCTGCGACAACGATGCCCGCACGGCGGCCTGCGCCTCCTCGCGCAGCGCGTCGAGGCGCGCGTACAGCCCGGAGACGAATTGCTGCTCTTCCCGCAATTCCTCGGTTGACAATTCAGCCCCTCGCCAGTTACAGTGCTCGTATACAGATTCTCGCGATTCCGCCCTGCCCTAATGGGTCGGGAGTCGCGAAAGGATCTAATATACGCGAAGAAATGCCCCGGACGTCAATTCGTCCGGGGCATTTCTCTTTCTGCCCGCGTGTGACCGTGTGTGGCGGAACGCCTCTGTGGGAGCGCCTCTGTCAGAGCACCCCTGTCAGAGCGTCTCCGTCAGAGCACATCGGCCTCGGCGAGCTCGGCGAGCAGCTTGCGCTTGGGGCGCGCGCCGACCATGGACTTCACCGGCTCACCGCCCCGGAACACCAGCAGGGACGGCACGGAGAGAATGTTGTACGCGATCGCGGTCCGCGGACTGTGGTCCACGTCCACCTGCACGATCTTCAGCCGGTCCGCCTCCTCGCGCGCGATCTCGCCGAGCACCGGCGCGAGCTGGCGGCACGGGCCGCACCACTCCGCTCCGAACTCCACGAGCACCGGCCGTTCCGCCTTGAGCACCTCCCCCTCGAAGTCCGCGTCCGTCACCTCGGCCACACCGTCCGCCTTGACCATCGACATGCTTACGCTCCCTCTCCCTGAGCCCGTCGGTTCGTCAGCCCGTCAGCCGTCAGCTCGCACTGCGGGTCCGGGCCTCCCGGAACCGCCGCCTCGGCGCGCACGAGCTGCGCACCCACCTGTTCGCGCACCGCGCTCAACTCGCCGATCAGCGAGTCGAGTTCACTGAGTTTGCGGCGGTAGACGTCGAGTGACGCGGGGCAGGAGTCGCCCGCCGGATGCCCCGACCGCAGGCACTCCACGAACGGCCGCGTCTCCTCCAGATCGAACCCGAAGTCCTGCAAGGTCCTGATCTGCTCGAGGAGGCGTACGTCGTCCTCGTCGTAGGTGCGGTATCCTCCCCCAAGCTCTTAAGGAGCAGGGGGGACCCCCCTCCACTGCGACGAGCGGGCAGCAGCCCCCGTGACTCGTAGTACCGAAGGGTCCGCGTGGTGGTGCCGGCCCGCTCCGCAAGTTCGCCGATGCGCATGCGTACGACGGTAATCCTTGACGCAGGCGTCAAGGCCAGCGCAACGGGCGTCCTCCAGCATGCGCGGGGTGGCGAGCCTCGCGTGACGGGCCTCGCGTGGCGGGTCCTGTCAGCCCAGCTTCAGCACGCCGATGGCCTGGTCGGCCATCCCGGACTCGCCGAGGGCGTTCGGGTGGACCGGGACGAAGTTCGTACCGAACAGCACGGGCTCGATCCAGCGGGTGCCCAGCGGCTTGCAGGCGTCGTGGCCCTCCGACGCGGCGGCCATGTCGACGTACGTGGCACCCGTCTCGGACGCGGCGCGCTGCACGGCCTTGTTCAAGTGCGTCTGGAGGTCCCGCAGATAGGGGACGTCCCCCGTGGCGATCGGCATCTTGGCGAAGCACGTGGGGTCGGCCTCGGCCGGGACGATCCACGGGTAGCCGAGGACGCCGACGCGCGCGTGCGGGGCCTTGGCCTTCACCGCTCGCAGGGCGGTCTTCAGCGCCGGGTACGTACTGGCGTCGATCTCCTTGGTGAACTTGTCCCCGTTGGCGTCCTTGCAGGGGCTGCCCTTGCCGCCGGAGAGCACGCCGGCGCTGCCGCAGGCGAGGATCGCGCTGATGAAGGTGCTGTTGTCGTTGCCGCCGATGGTCAGCGTCACGAGATCGGTGTCGGCGGTGACGGCGTCGAGCTGCGGGGCGACACCGGGGTACTGCGACCCGGCGAAGTCCTTGGTCTGGGCCCCGCCGCAGGTCACGTCCTTGAGCTTGGCGCCGGTGCGCTTGGCCACGACGTGCGGGTAGTTGGCCGTCGAGCGCGCACAGAGGAGCGGCGCGGTCAGGTCGAGGGGCAGGACGCCGGATCCGGCGCTGTAGCTGTCGCCGAGGGCGACGTAGTCGAGCGGGTCACTGCCGGTTGCCTGGGCGGGCGCGGCGGCCAGGCCGAGGGTGGCGGTCGCGACGGCGGCGAGGGCTGCCGCCAGACGCAGGGCACGGGTGCGGATCGCCATCTGGAGTCTCCTTTGAATCCGATGAGTCCGGTGAAATCCGGTGAACCCGGTGGGGGGCAGTCCCGGAGAGGAGCTAACAGGCCACGAGCGCCAACGGCCTTACTGTGGGGGTGTTTTGGGCAGGCTTCAGCGACTTTTGGCGGTTCTCAGTGGTACAACGCTGAAGTTACTGGCAGGTTTGAATAACAGTCAACAGTTTGCGCACGGGCCCACCTAGATGGCGGAATCCTCACCCAACGCACCCTCACCCAGCGCACGCCGCACCCGCCCGCAGAATGCCTCCACCACACCCGGCATCGGCAACGCGCCCTCGGCGAACGTCACCTGTCCGTGCCGGTGACTCGGCGTGCGTGGCGGATCTTCAGCTTTCCGAAGCCCATGGCCCCGGAGATCCTGATCGTCGGCCCGCCGGGTCGGGAGTGCCGTCCGGGCTTGTAGTCGAAATCCTTCCACCCGGTGTTCAGACCCTCGACGTCGACACTCGCGTCGCGAGGCACCGTGATCCTGGCCCTGCCGGTGCCGAGCTGCAACTCGATGTCGATCACCGGGTGTTCGAGGACCGCCCGGGACAGATCCAGGTTCACCCTTCCGAACGCGGACTCGACCTTGAGGTGCCGGGACACCCGCCAGGCGCCGCGCCGGTGGATCCGTCCTCCGGCCGCGGCGATCGTGGACGTGGTGCCCGCGTCCTGTGCGGGAAGCGAGTCCAGAGCCGACTCCAGCTCGCTGTGCGCCTCGGCGGTCAGCGCCCGGTGGAGGCGTTCGTCCATCTCCTCGTGCGCGATGTGCCCTTCGGCGTACGCCTCCTGCAGGCGCCGCACCGCTGCGTCGCGGACGCCCTCGCTGATCCGTGGCGACGGTTTTTCCGGCATGGAGGTCACCGTCTCACTCTAAGGCGAAGCGGTGTCGTACAAACCGAAAAGGCGGGCAGGTCCGGCGCGATCACGTTGCTGATCGCGGCGGACCTGCCCGCCTTACAGGCCACCCGGTCGGTGACCGACGACGCTGAGCCGTCAGGAGCCGTCAGGAGTAGTCAGGAAGCCGTCAGGGACTTCTTCTCGCTGCCCTCAGGCTGCGACGGGACCGCGTCCGCGCTGCCGGACGCGGGCTCGAGCTCGGACTCGCCGTCGTCGAGCAGCGTCTTCTCGTCGAACGGCAGCCGTCCCGCGAGGACGTCGTCGACCCGCTGCCGGTCGACCTCCTTGGTCCACGTACCGATCAGGAGCGTCGCCACCGCGTTGCCCGCGAAGTTGGTCAGGGCGCGGGCCTCGCTCATGAAGCGGTCGACGCCGATGATCAGGCCGACGCCATCCACCAGGCCCGGCTTGTGCGACTGCAGACCACTCGCGAGGACCGCGATGCCGGAACCGGAGACACCCGCCGCGCCCTTGGACGCGATCATCATGAACAGGAGCAGGGAGATCTGCTCGCCGACGCCGAGCGGCTGGTCCATCGCCTCGGCGATGAAGAGCGACGACATGGTCAGGTAGATCATCGTGCCGTCGAGGTTGAAGGAGTAGCCCGTCGGGACGGTGATGCCGACGACCGGGCGGCTGACGCCCAGGTGTTCCATCTTCGCGATGAGCCGCGGAAGCGCGGACTCGGACGAGGAGGTGGACAGGATGAGCAGGAACTCGCGGCCCAGGTATTTCAGGAGCTTGAAGAGGTTGACGCCGGTCACCAGGCGCAGCAGCGTGCCGAGCACGAGCACGATGAACAGGGCGCAGGTGACGTAGAACCCGATCATGATCGTGGCAAGGGCCTTCAGGGCGTCCACGCCGGTCTCGCCGACCACCGCCGCCATCGCGCCGAACGCGCCGACCGGGGCGGCCCACATGATCATGCCGAGCACGCGGAAGACCAGCCGCTGGATGTGCCCGATGCCCCGCAGGATCGGCTCCCCGGAGCGGCCCATGGCCTGCAGCGCGAAGCCCACGAGCAGCGCGACGAGCAGCGTCTGGAGCACCTCACCCTGGGTGAAGGCGGAGACGATCGTCTTCGGGATGATGCCGAGCGCGAAGTCGACGAGCCCCTTGTCCGCCTCCTCGGCGGCGTCGTGGCCCGCGCCCTTCTCGGAGTCGGAGATGTCCATGCCCGAGCCCGGGTGCAGGATGTTGCCGACGACCAGTCCGATGGCGAGCGCGACGGCCGACATCGCGACGAAGTAGCCGAGCGCCAGACCACCGACCTTGCCGACCTTGGCGGCCTTGCGGACCGAGCCGACGCCCAGGACGATCGTGCAGAAGATGATGGGCGAGATCATCATCTTGATCAGGTTCACGAAGCCGGTGCCGAGCGGCTTGAGCTCCTTGGCGAAGTCGGGGAAGAGCAGTCCGACACCGATACCGAAGACCACGGCGATGATGACTGCGATGTACAGGTAGTGGGTGCGGTCCCGCTTGGCTGCGGGCGCAGGTGCCACCTGGCTGTCGGTGGTGTCGGCCACGAGGGCCCTCCTTGAACGACTACGTCGGCGTTTTCGGCCAGTGCGTGCGGCTCACGTCCTGGGCAGGCGAATCTCGGGTGACTATCTCTCGCCCTGTGAGGGCGGTCACCCTTACGTTCATTTAGTTCGTACTTATAGAGCGAGGCAGACTGGGCACCATGTCCCTCGCCCGCCCGCCCCGGCCCCGCAGCCTCGCCGGTCAGCTCTTCGCGATGCAGATCGTGCTCGTCACCTTCGTGGTGGCCGGGTGCGCCCTGTTCACGTTCCTGAGCGACCGGCACCAGGCCGAGGAGGGCGCGCGCCGCCAGGCCACGGCGGCGGCGCGGGCGGTCGCGGACTCCCCTTCGGTACGTGAGGCCGTACGTGGCCGAAATCCGACGAAGACCCTCCAGCCGTACGCGACCGACGTGCTGCGGCACACCGGGGTCGACTTCGTCACGATCATGGACCCGGACGGCATCCGCTGGACGCACCCCGACAAGGACCAGATCGGCGAGCGCTTCCTCGGCCACCGGGCAGAGGCCCTGCGAGGCCGGACCTTCACCGAGACGTACACGGGGACGCTGGGCCCGTCCGTGCGCGTGGTCACCCCGATCCTGGCCGACGACGGCAGCGGCCGCATCACCGGTCTGGTCAGCGCGGGCATCACCATCGAGGTGATCAGCCAGACGGCGCGCGAACAGCTGCTCACCCTGCTCGGCGTCGCGGCGGGCGCGCTCGCGCTCGGCGGCCTCGGCACGTACGTCATCAACGCCCGCCTGCGCCGCCACACCCACGGCATGAACGCCGCCGAGCTGAGCCGCATGCACGACTACCACGAGGCGGCGCTGCACGCGGTGCGCGAGGGGCTCCTGATGCTGGACGGGCAGCGGCGCATCGCCCTCATCAACGACGGAGGGCGCGAGCTGCTCGGCGTATCGGGCGACCTGGTCGGCCGCAACGTCGCCGAGCTGGGCCTGCCGGCGCCGCTGACGGGCGCGCTGCTCGCGGCCGAGCCCCGGGTGGACGAGCTGCACCTGACGGCGGACCGGGTGGTCGTGGTCAACACATCCCCCGTGTCGAGCGGTGAGCGCCGCGGCACGGTGGTCACCCTGCGGGATCACACGGAGCTCCAGGCCCTCACCGGTGAGCTGGACTCGGAGCGTGGCTTCACCCGCGCCCTGCGCTCGCAGGCCCACGAGGCGGCGAACCGCCTCCACACGGTGGTCTCCCTCATCGAGCTGGGCCGCGCCGACGAGGCGGTGGACTTCGCCACCGCCGAGCTGGAGCTCGCCCAGACGCTGACGGACCAGGTGGTCGCGGCGGTGAGCGAGCCGGTCCTTGCGGCCCTGCTCCTGGGCAAGGCGGCCCAGGCGAACGAACACGGCGTGGAGCTCGTCGTCTCCCCCGACAGCAGCATCGACGACGGCATGCTGCCCGCCGACCTGCCCGCGCGCGACCTGGTGACGGTCCTCGGCAACCTGATCGACAACGCGGTGGACGCGGCCCAGGGCTCGCCCGCGGCCCGCGTGACGGTGACGGCACACGCGGACGAGGCGGGGCTGACGCTGCGGGTGTCGGACACGGGCTCCGGCGTCGACCCCGCCCACACGGAGGCGGTCTTCCAGCGCGGCTGGTCGACGAAGGCCACGGCGGGGCGCGGCCTCGGCCTGGCCCTGGTCCACCAGACGGTGACGAAGCATGAGGGGACACTGACCGTGCGGGATTCGCCGGAGGGAGGCGCCGAGTTCGAAGTCCGCCTGAACTCGGCCGCTCCTGTCGCGGGCAGGCGTTCCGGGCAACGGAACAGACGGGCGGAACCGTCGATGCCGGGTGCACCCCCCTCGACGCCGGGTGCACAACCCTCGACGCCGGGTGCACACCCGTCAATGACGGATGCACAATCCTCGGCACCGGGAGCACACCCCTCGATGCCAGGTGCACAACCCTCGACGCCGGGTGCCGATGACGAGGCGTCCAGTACACCGGACGCAGCAAACGGAGGCACCAAGTGACCGAGCCGATCCGGGTTCTGGTCGTCGAGGACGACCCTGTCGCGGCCGACGCCCACGTCCTCTACGTGAACCGCATCCCCGGCTTCCACGCCGTGGGCAAGGCGCACAGCGCCGCCGAGGCGAAACGCGCCCTGGACCGCACAGAGGTGGACCTGCTCCTCCTTGACCTCCACCTTCCCGACGGCCACGGCCTCCAACTGGCCCGCACCCTGCGGGCCGCGGGCCACCGCGCGGACGTCATCGCCGTCACGTCGGCCCGCGATCTCACGGTCGTACGCGAGGGAGTCTCCCTCGGCGTCGTCCAGTACGTACTGAAGCCCTTCACTTTCGCCACCCTCCGCGACCGCCTCACCCGCTATGCCGAGTTCCGCACCGCGGCGGGCGAGGCCACCGGCCAGGACGAGGTGGACCGCGCCCTGGCCACCCTGCGCGCGCCGAGCCCCGCCGCCCTGCCCAAAGGGCTCAGCGGCCCGACCCTGGAGAGGGTGACCCGCACCCTGCGCGACGCGCCCCCCGAGGGCGTCACCGCCGCGGTCGCCGCCGAGACCGTGGGCATCTCCCGTATCACCGCGCGCCGCTACCTGGAGCACCTGGTCACCACGGGTCGCGCGTCGCGCACGCCGCAGTACGGCCACGTGGGCCGCCCCGAGTACGTGTACCGCTGGCTCGCGTCGGCCACCTGACGCTTCAACTTCCCGCCCCTATAAGCCGATTAGCAGCCCGCAGACTCATGGGTAACGCCCGGACGCCGCCTCCAATAACAACGTTGTCACGTTGATGACAAGGGGCGTTGCACGGGCATTGACCTTGCTCCGAGCCCGCCCTTACGTTCACCGGGCAGCCCCGCGTTGCCCCCTGCGTGGTAACCCAGCCGCGTCGGCCAGTAGGAGGTCGTGCCCGTGCGTCCCACCACCCCGCTGCTCCTCGCCACCGCCCTGGTCGCCGCCGGCACGCTCACCGCGTGCGGCGGGGGCTCCGGCGATGATCCGGACACCGTGAAGATCTCCTTCAAGCAGTCCACGGACAACCAGATCAAGGTCATGGACACCTATCTGGCGGACATCAAGAAGCAGTTCGAGAAGGAGAACCCCGGCAAGAAGGTGAAGCTGGTGCCGATCAAGGCGCCGGACTCCGAGTACTACACCAAGCTGCAGCAGATGATGCGCTCCCCGAAGACCGCGCCCGACCTGGTCTACGAGGACACCTTCCTCATCAACTCGGACATCACCAGCGGCTACCTGAAGCCGCTCGATCCCTATCTGAACAAGTGGAAGGACTGGGACCAGTTCATCTCCACGTCCAAGACGGCGGCGAAGGCGGCGGACGGCAAGACGTACGGCGTCCCGGACGGCACCGACACGCGCGGCCTCTGGTTCAGCAAGGGCATCTTCAAGAAGGCCGGGCTGCCCGCGAACTGGCAGCCGAAGTCGTGGGACGACATCCTGCGGACGGCGCGGACCATCAAGAAGAAGGTCCCTGGCGTCACGCCCCTGAACGTCTACACGGGCAAGCCCGCCGGTGAGGCGGCCACCATGCAGGGCATGGAGATGCTCCTGTACGGCACGGGGCAGAACCCGATGTACGACCCCAAGTCCAAGAAGTGGGTCACCGGCAGCCAGGGTTTCAAGGACTCCCTGGAGTTCGTCGAGACGGTCTACAAGGAGAAGCTCGGCCCTGACGTCACCGACGCCCTCGACCCGAACTTCGCCACCCGGGTCCGCGGCGAACTCCTCCCCGAGGACAAGCTCGGCATCAACCTCGACGGCTCCTGGCTGCCGCAGGACTGGGGCAAGGGCGCGGGTCACGAGTGGCCCGAGTGGTCGAAGAAGCTGGGCCTGGCGCACATGCCGACCCAGGACGGCGAGGCCCCCGGCAAGGTGAGCATGTCCGGCGGCTGGACCTGGGCGATCCCGTCCAAGGCCTCCAACCCCGACCTGGCCTTCCGGTTCATCGAGACGATGCAGACCAAGGCCAACGCCCAGAAGTGGTACGTGGCGAACTCGGGCATCGCGGTCCGCAAGGACGTGGCGGCCGACCCCGCGTACCTCAAGGCGCAGCCCGGTCTGAAGTTCTTCACCGACCTGGTGCCCTCGACGAACTACCGCCCGGCGTACCCGGCGTACCCGAAGGTCTCCACCGCGGTGCAGGAGGCCATGGAGAAGGTCACGACGGGCGACGGCTCCGTGGCCGACGCGGCCAGCGGATACGACGACGAGGTCAAGGCGGCGGCGGACGGCAAGGTCGTCGAGAAGTAGCCGACGCCGGTACGTGGAGAGGTGCGTGCGGGCGGCTGTCCGCACGCACCGCCCGCGCGGACAGCCGTCCGTACGCAAGAGATCCGCATGCAAGAGATCCGCATGCGAAGGATCCGTACGCAAGGGATCCCCCGCCTGCGGATCCCTACGCAAGGGAAGTGAGTGTCCCGAGGTGACCACCGCACCCCCCGCCGGGCCCGGCGACATCGCCAAGATCGCACCGGATCCGGGCGCCCCGCGCCCCGCGCGGCCCCCGTCCCGCGGCAAGCTGACGGGCCGGGCCCTGACCCGCGCGCTGCCCGTGTCCCCCGCCGTCGTCCTGCTCCTCCTCTTCCTCGCGGGACCGATCGGCTACTGCGCCTACATCGCCTTCACCGACCTCCAGCTCACCGGCCAGGCGGAGTCGAGCTTCGTCGGGTTCGACAACTTCCGTAAGGCCTTCGGCGACGAGGCGTTCCTCAACGCGGTGTGGCTGACCCTGGTCTTCACGGTCGTCTCGTCCCTCATCGGGCAGAACACCATCGGCCTCGCGCTCGCGTCCCTGATGCAGCGGGCGTCGAAGCCGGTCCGCACGCTCACCGGCGCGATCGTGATCACGGCGTGGGTGCTGCCCGAGGTGGTGGCGGCCTTCCTCCTGTACGCGTTCTTCCGCCGCGAGGGCACGCTCAACGCGGTCCTCGACTTCCTTCATCTCCCGTCCCAGAACTGGATGTACACGCTGCCGATCCTGGCGGTGTCGTTCGCCAACGTATGGCGGGGGACGGCGTTCTCGATGCTGGTCTACTCGGCGGCCCTGAACGAGATCCCCAAGGAGATCACCGAGGCGGCCGAGGTGGACGGCGCGGGCGGCTGGCGCCGCATGTGGCACATCACGCTCCCGATGATCCGCCGCTCCATCGGCACGAACCTGATGCTGAACACCCTCCAGACCCTCTCCGTCTTCGGTCTGATCTGGGTGATGACGCGAGGCGGTCCGGGAAACCGCAGCCAGACCCTCCCCCTGTTCATGTACGAACAGGCCTTCCAGAAGAGCATGATCGGGTACGGCACCGCGGTGGCGCTTCTGCTCCTGGTCGTCGGCTCACTCTTCTCCCTCGTCTATATGCGCCTGCTCCGCACGGAGGTCTGAGTGTCCGCCAACACCGTCAAGTCACCTGCTCGGAGCCTCAGTTCGCGCCGCACCGGCCGCCGTATCGCGGCGGACGCGGGGCTCCTCGTGGTCGCGGCCTCGTTCGTACTCCCCCTGGCCTGGGTGATCCTGTCGTCGCTCGACACCAAGGCCGACCTCAAGGTGAAGATCCCCGACGGCATCACCCTGGACAACTACGACGCGGTCCTGACCCCCGAGATCACCTTCACGCCCCTCCTCAACAGCCTGCTCCTGTGCGGCGGCGGCACCCTCCTGACGGTGGTCTGCGCGGCGCTCGCCGCGTACCCGCTCTCCCGCTTCAAGTCCCGCCTGAACCGCCCCTTCATGCTGACGATCCTCTTCGCGACGAGCCTGCCGATCACCGCGATCATGGTCCCGGTGTACGCGCTGTTCGTCCAGGTCGACCTGATCGACACGATGCAGGGCACGATCTTCTTCTTCGCCGCGTCCCAACTGCCCTTCGCCATCTGGCTGATGAAGAACTTCATGGACGGGGTCCCCAAGGAGTTGGAGGAGGCGGCGTGGACGGACGGCGCGTCGTCGTTCCAGTCCCTGCTGCGGATCGTGCTCCCCCTGATGGGCCCGGGGGTCGCGGTGGTGACGGTCTTCTCCTTCGTGATGATGTGGGGCAACTTCTTCGTCCCGTTCATGCTCCTGCTCTCGCCGGAGCAGATGCCCGCGTCGGTGAGCATCAATGACTTCTTCGGCAACAAGGGCACGGTCGTCTACGGGCAGTTGGCGGCGTTCTCGATCATCTACTCGACGCCGGTGATCCTCCTGTACGTCCTCATCTCGCGCCGCCTGGGCGGCGGCTTCGCGTTGGGAGGCGCGGTGAAGGGATGACCTGCCGCCCTCCAGCCGCCGGACCCGCTGGCTAGGATCACCGGGTCTGCGGGAGGGGCTGAGGGAGGACACATGCGGGGGCGTTTGCTGAACGGCCGGTACGAGTTGCTCGAGCGCATCGGCGCGGGCGGCATGGGAGAGGTGTGGCGGGCGCGGGACGAGAGCCTGGGCCGCGAGGTCGCGGTCAAGCTCTTCATGCCGTCGGCGTCGGCGTCCGCGGAAGCGGGCGAGGGCGAGCAGAAGCAGTCGCTGGCCCGCTTCCGGCAGGAGGCCCGCGCGGCGGCATCGCTCGACAGTCCGCACATCGTGGCCGTCCACGATCACGGAACGGACGGCAGCACCCCGTATCTGGTGATGGCCCTGGTGCAGGGCCGCTCGCTCGACCAGGTGCTGCGCGAAAGTGTCCGCGTATCCGTGGCGGACGCCCTGCGCTGGGCGGCGGACGTCTGCCGCGCCCTGGGCACGGCGCACTCGGCGGGTGTCGTGCACCGCGACATCAAGCCCGGCAACGTGATGATCGCGCAGGACGGCACCGCGAAGGTCGTCGACTTCGGCATCGCGACATTCGTGGAGCGGGCCGCGGGCGACTCGCGCCTCACGCGGACCGGGCAACTGCCGTTCGGCAGCGTGCCGTATCTGGCGCCGGAGCGGTTCCGCCAGGAGCCGGGCGACGGACGCACCGACCTGTACGCGCTCGGCTGCGTACTCTACGAACTCCTGGTCGGCCACCCGCCGTTCACCGGCACCGCGGCCGGCGTCATGTACAACCACGTCAACGACGCACCGCTGCGGCCGTCGCGGGCGCGGCCTGAGGTGACGGCGCCGGTGGAGCGCCTGGTCCTGGACCTGCTCGCGAAGGATCCCGCCGACCGGCCCGCGGATGCGGCGACGGTGATCGAGCGGATCCTGGCGGTGGTCCCGGAGCGGGCTCCGCAAGGATCAACGACTGAATCCTCCGCATACGACCCCGCGTACGACCCCTCATACGACCCATCGGAACCAGACGGCCCGGACGCTCCGGACGCTCCGAACGCTCCGGACGCTCCGGACGACGTACAGGACTCCGTCCCCGCCGCCACCCCGGCCGAGGACGCCCGCCCTCAACCGCCCGCCGTCCGCAAGGACCCCGCACCCCCGTCCGCACCCGGGTCTCGCCGCCGCTCCCGCAAGCGCCTGCTGATCCCCGCCGCCCTCGTCCTGGCGGTCGGCATCCCGACGGGCCTGGGCATACGCGCCCTCGCCGCACCCGACACGGAGTCCACGTCCGGCGCGAAGGACACCCCGGCCGTCTACGAGATCGGCGTAGCCCACAGCTACACCCACGTCGGTGCCAAGCGCTCCGACGCCGACCCGGACGAGTACGAGAAGTCGGAGTACGAGCAGTTCACGACGCAGCAGCTGCGCACGGTCAAGTCCGCCTTCGCCGAGACGCTCGGCGCGAAGAGCGGCAGCCGCTTCCGTCTCGTCCCTGTGTCCGCCGACCCCGACACGACGTCGCGCGAGCTTCTCGCCGAGCGCCCGGACATGCTCGCCGTCATCGGTGACACCGTCGACTTCTCCTGGGTGCACGACACGGACGAGGCTTTCCTGCCCGAGATCAGTACGTGCTACGACGTCGCCCACGCCGGGGGCGCGTTCGCGATCCCGGCCGACGAGGCGCGACAGGGCGAGGCGATGGCCGAGTACCTCCTGACGCGGACCGAGGCGCGCCGGGTGCTCGTGGCCGAGGACAAGATCTGGGCCAA
Organism: Streptomyces sp. NPDC031274; assembly: GCF_055570235.1. Lineage (NCBI taxonomy): Bacteria > Bacillati > Actinomycetota > Actinomycetes > Kitasatosporales > Streptomycetaceae > Streptomyces > Streptomyces sp. NPDC031274. The sequence continues at coordinate 19,449 of NZ_JBVIHP010000006.1, forward strand.
CCGCGAGGACGGAATCGGTACCGGGCTGCGCAGAGGTGGCGTCACCGCCGAGGCACTGGACACCGATCCCCGCGAGGTGAAGGCGTCGCGGATCCCCGCTCTCGTCGCCGGGGCACGGGCGGATGCGGTCGTGGTGCCCACCGGGTCGGACGCCACCGCATGGGCCAAGAGGCTCAGGGCCGACGGCTTCACCGGCCCCGTACTGACTCAGAGCGATCCCAAGGGCGTCTGCGAGGACTCGGAGGAGCGGGCGACGGCGGAAAAGACGGACAAGAAGATCCCCGACGGCGTCGTGCGCACCCGCAGCTACTCGGGCGAGCCCGACGACAACCCCTCGGCACGCGGAAACCAGGAGCTGTACGACGGCGCCCTGGCCCTGGCCACCGCACTCAAAGAACTCCCCACCGACGCCTCGGCCACCTCGGCCACCTCACTCTGGCACACCTTGGACCGCGAGATCCAGAACGTCTCCGTCAACGGCGTCCTCGGCGAGGTCTCCTTCGAGAAGCGGCGTTCGGCGCGGAATCGCCCGGTGTGGTTCGACCGCCGCGAGGACGCCCAGTGGTCCGAAATCGGCAAGGTGAAAGGGAAGTTCACGCCCACAAAGCAGTAAGTACCGCGTACCGGCTGTCAGCCCCTAGGAGACGATGGCGTCCCGGATCCGCGCGGCGACGTCGGCCGCTTCGTCCGAGGGCACGTCCAGAACACCGTTCTCGCTCATCAGGACGTGGAACTGCTGCTCGGCGTAAGGGACTCCGGGCGGCAGGGCGGCGATGTGCCAGTGAAGGTGACTGTTCCCTTGCTGGCTCCCCAAGGAGTAGAGATAGGTCCGCTCGGAGTCGACGACGTGCTCGACGGCAAGAGCGACTCTCCGCACGAAGAGCATGAGCCGCACATAGGCGGCTTCGTCCAACTCCCGCACGGCGTGCTCGACATGACCCTTCGGGGCGACGAGGACCTTCCCGGGAAGGGTGGGCCACCGATCGAGAAAGGCGATGTGATCGTCGTCCTCGTGGATGGTGTGATGCGGGTAGCCGGGATCCCCGGCAAGGAACGCACAGACGAAACAGGGCCCGCTGCGCGCCTGCTCCGTATAGGCCTCAAGGTCCATGGCTTTCCGTACGGTGCCCATGCGCACTCCTCACTTCACTACTTCGCTGACCCTGACTCGCCTCCAGAAGGGCCAACACTTGCACGTGCACTTCCACCCACCGGGGGTGTTCCGGGACGCACCGCTGAGCGAGGCGGTGTGGGCGCAGCTTTCGGAACCGCTGCGGGTTGCCGTCGCCCGGTCGGACGCGGAACGCCTGGAGCTCGAGCGATCACGTGTGGCCCCACGCCTGCGCCCGAAAATCACGGCCCCGGTGTACTCGGTGGCCCACCGCGTCGCCTCCTGGGAACGGCTCGTACGGCGCCTGGAACCCGGCCGGGCACAAAGTGAACCTTGCTACTTCATCATCGAGTACGGCAACGACCTCGAATCCCGGGATTCCCTGGCCAAGGTGATGGCCACACTCCCGCCGGAGGCACGTGGAGGTCCCTTGGGGCAGCTCCTGGCGGCCCTCGACGCCCGCTTCGACGCGGCGACGGCCCCGGACCCGGAAGGCTCGCTGCGCCCCTGGGTGCATCTACCGACGCGGCTGCCCGATGCGGACCTCGGCACGTGGTGGAAGCGCAAACCGCTGCGCGAACCCTGGGAGTGAATCGTTGCCCGGATTCACCGGGATAGGCACCTGACGCCCCAATGATCGTCAGATATCTCTCTGGTGCCACCGATCAGCGCCCACTAGCGTACTTAGCTCGCGCTAACTCTCACCCCCACCAGGAGCCGACAGTGAACCGCCCTCTCCGCCTAGCGACGTCCGCGCTCGCCGTATCCGCGGCTCTGCTGCTCTCCTCCTGCGGCAGCAGTGACGACGAGTCCAAGGACGGCGACAAGATCGCCGGAGCGGATAAGGGGAGCGGGGGGAAGTCACCTTCGCCCAGCGCGTCGGCCCAAGAGGACGCCGAGCGTCCGAAGATCGACCTGCCTTCAGACCTGAAGTACACCTTCGACTGGCCGAAGACGGGCAAGAAGGCCGATGACGCGATCTTGGCCGACAGTGAGCAGTCCATCCAGGCGGTTGACATGGCAATCGCCGAACAGGACCCGATGAACAAGGCGTACCGCTTCTACTACGAAGGGGAAGCTGCCGCTCAGACACAGAAGTTCATCAAGGCTTATGTCGACGCGAAGGCGCGCACCACCGGCGCCTACCGCTACTACAACCCGGAGATCTCGGGTGATGGCCACTCCGCGTCCCTCATGTACTGCGAGGACCAGAGCAAGGCCTACGACAAGTACCTCAAGAAGGACAAGGTCAACAAGACTCCCGCAACGAAGAACAGCTATGTCCTCTATGCCACCAAGCTGGAGAGGAACGAAGCGGGCGTCTGGGTCACCACGCAGATGAACTCGACTCGGGGGAGTGCCAAATGCCAGCCGTAAGAAGTCGCTTGAAAGTCCTTACCGTCACCGCCCTCGGCTGCGTGGTCCTTACAGCCGTTCCGGCGGCGGCTGACAATGAGATCGGTGGCGGAGCCCAGGATCCGGGGTCCGACAGCCATGCCTCCGGCAACGCCAAGGACGACGGAACCGTCTCGGCCGCTGCCTCCGGCATCGTCTACGACCGCTCCAAGAACGGCACCGGAGCCAAGACCGGCCCCGTGGCCCCCGCCACGAACTGGACCCCGCCCGCCTGCTGGTACGCCCCCAAGTACTCCCCCGCTCAGTTCAAGAAGCACGTCGAGCCGATCTGGCAGGCTGAATCGACCGGCTACCAGTGGGACTTGGAGCAAAAGAAGCGGTACGTGGACGGTGAGCCCTACAAGGACTTCAACCTGGACAAGGCCGGCAAGGGCTACTGGTGGACGTCCTTCTCCAACGACAGCTACCCGCCCGGCTGGGACGCCTGCAACAAGCCCACCTTCTGGGTAGACAAGGGCGACCCGCCCCCGGCCGACATCCCCGAAGCGATCACACCGGAGATGCTCGCCAAACTCGCGTACGCCGAAGTCCGCGTACCCGGCACCAAGGTGACCCTCGCCCCCGAGGGCGAGACGAAGGTCAACCTGCCGACCTGGGCCTGGCTGGACGGTGCGGAGTTCAAGCCGGTGTCGGTGACGGCCACCGTCCCCATCCTCGACATCCACGCGACCACCACCGCCGAGCCGATCTCCCTCAAGATCGACCCGGGCGCGAAGGATGCCGAGACCTACCCCGCCTCCGGGGTCTGCCCGATCGAGAACGGCAAGATCGGCGAACCGTACGCCAAGGGCAAGTCCGACCAGGACCCGCCCTGCGGCGTGAAGTACCTCCGCTCGTCAGGCGACGACTCGTACCCGCTCAAGGCAACGGTCACGTGGAAGATTCACTGGACCGGCACCGGAGTGGACGCACCGCAAGAGCTCCCCGACGGAGAGTTTGGCGCGGATCAGGACGTGGTGGTCCAGGAGATCCAGTCCATCAACCGATAGCCGACGGGGGCGCAACCGGACGCGCTGCTGGGCGGACACCGCTCCCCCAGCCCGCCCCCCGTAGCTTCGTACCAATCCGCAACCTCGTAGGAACGCACCGTAGTCGCCAGCCCCCCACCCCCATACCGTGTGCCCGTGCAACCCAGCCAACCGCCGCCGCACCAGCCCACACCCCCGTTCAACTTCCCCGCCGCCCGTCGCCTCCGTGAGGCCCTCGGGATGGCGCACGGGCATGTCGCCTACGGGATGCGGGCGAGCTACGGGCTCGCCCACATCACCCCCGAGACCATCTCCGCCTGGGAACGTGGGCTCGCCTCGCCCACCTCCGCCGAGCTCACCGCCCTCGCGGGGACCTTGTGGTGCTCTCCCGGTGAACTCATGGGCGCCGCCACGACATTGCGCGAACACCGGCTTGCGCGCGGACTTGCCCCGGAAGATGTCGCGCGGGGCTCCGGCGTCGAGATCCAGGCCTATCTGCACATGGAGGAGACCAACACCTGGCGCGGCAACGAGCGGCAGTCCGCCGCACTCGCCGAGGTGTTGCAGCTCCCCCTGCCCGACTTCATCGCCGTCACGGGGCGCGCCGACGAGCTCGCCGGTCTGCTGCGCAGCGCCGTGACCACCCGCTGGCAGGGGTACGTCCGGCCCGTCAGCAAGATGCTGCCCGTACGGAAGCGGCATCTGGAGGACGTGTTGCAGCAACTGCACGCCGACTACCAGTCGCGGATGGTCCGGACGCTCAGTTGGGGCGGCGGGGCCGGGGCCGATGCCTCGGGGAGTGCGGGGCGGGATTTCCTGGACAAGATCCTTGAGCACTTCTGGGCGCTGGTCCGGGGGGCCTGAGCACTTCTGGGCGCAAGTCCGGGGGGCCTGAGCACTTTTGGGCGCAGGTCCGGGGGAGGCGGCCAAGGGGTGAGACCCGGCCGTCCGCCGCCCAGTCCGACTCGCCCCTAGTGTTGTGACCGGGATGGTTCACCGTGATCGGATGACGGCTTACGGGACGAGCGCGTTCCGCGAAACGACTGGTATTACTGGTGCATGCAGGAAGAAACCGCGCGGTCCGCGATCGACACGTTCATCTCCGCGTTCAACGCCTCGGACGACAGCTATGTGACTGCGCTCCTCTCCCAGGCCCTGACCTCGGACGTGGTCTTCTGGGGGCCGTTGGGCCGCAGCGAAGGGATCGAGGCGGTCGAGCGGTTCGTGCTGGACATCCGGCGCCACCCGGCGGGGACCGGCACGATGGTGCGCTGCTCAGCGGTGGACATGCCTGACGAGTGGGCCCGGTACCAGTGGGTCTTCACCACGCCGGCTGGAGGCCCCCGTCTGGCGGGAACGGACGTCGTCCATCTGCGGCGGAGCCTCATCGACCAGGTCATCGTCTTCGCGGGGGAGATCGACCCGTCCGCCTCCTGAGTCATCCTTCTCCTGAACCGGCCGCCCCGTTCGGCCCTCCGGGGCTGCGGCTCGCGCTTCTTCCTGGCCCAGCCGAAGCCCGCCGTGCGCCGCATCCCGAGCGGGCCGAACTCGGTTCCCGCCGGCCGAGGCGAGCAGCGTCATCGCGCGCCGGTAGCGCACCGAGTTGGTGCTGCCCCGGCGCACGATCTGCTGTAACCGCTGCCCTTCCTGATCAGTTAGCCGGCGGACTCGAACGGGCTCTGCCATCCCGCCTCCACCCGTCGGACGGCCTGTCAGCTCACATCCAACGGGCCCGCCATCCAACCGTGTGAACCGAAACCCGGTGAACCATCCCGGTCAGAGCACTGGAAGTCAGAGCGCTAGAAGACCGACTCCGCCTCGTCCATCCGGTCCTTCGGCACCGTCTTCAGCTCGGTGACCGCCTCCGCGAGCGGCACCATCGTGATGTCCGTGCCCCGCAGCGCCGTCATCCGGCCGTAGTCGTCACGGTGCACCGCCTCCACCGCGTGCCAGCCGAAGCGGGTGGCGAGGACGCGGTCGTACGCGGTCGGGGTGCCGCCGCGCTGGACGTGGCCCAGGATGACCGGCTTGGCCTCCTTGCCGAGGCGGGTCTCCAGTTCGTACGCGAGTGCCGTACCGATGCCCTGGAAGCGCTCGTGGCCGAACTGGTCGATCGCGCCCACGCCGTAGTTCATGGTGCCTTCCTGCGGGTGCGCTCCCTCGGCCACGCAGATCACCGCGAACTTCTTGCCGCGCGAGAACCGCTCCTCGACCAGTTTGACCAGGTCAGCGGGGTCGAAGGGGCGCTCGGGGAGGCAGATGCCGTGGGCGCCGCCCGCCATGCCCGACTCCAGGGCGATCCAGCCCGCGTGGCGGCCCATGACCTCGACGACCATCACGCGCTGGTGGGACTCGGCGGTCGTCTTGAGGCGGTCCATCGCTTCCGTGGCCACGCCCACCGCCGTGTCGAAGCCGAACGTACGGTCCGTGGAGGAGATGTCGTTGTCGATCGTCTTCGGGACGCCCACCACCGGCAGGCCCGCGTCCGACAGCATCTTCGCGGCCGTGAGCGTGCCCTCGCCGCCGATGGGGATCAGGGCGTCGAAGCCGATCTCCTTGGCGAGCGCGGGCGCGTCCTCGCAGGCCGCGCGGAAGCGGTCGCGCTCCAGGCGCGAGGAGCCCAGAATCGTTCCGCCACGGGCCAGGATTCCACTGACCTCGTTGAGGCCCAGGGAGCGGTAGCGGCCGTCGAGCAGGCCCGCGTAACCGTCCTCGAAGCCGATGACCTCGTCGCCGTAATGCGTGACGGCTCGGTGCACGACCGACCGGATCACAGCGTTGAGGCCGGGGCAGTCGCCGCCTGCGGTGAGAATTCCGATGCGCATCGTGCTGTGTCTCCTGCTCGCTGTTGATGCGTGTGAGCCGGTCTGATTGTTCCATGGCCGGGAACCGGACGCCGCTCACCCGTCGAACGCCGCCTCCCGCCTCCCGTCCTCCGCCTCCCGTCTCCCGTCCCCCGCCTTCCGGCTCCCCTCCCCCGTCTCCCGTCCTCCGCCTGTCCGACTTCCGCCACAGAACCCTTCCCCTCCCACGGCTGCTCCGCCCGATCCTGGGGAGGAGGCCTTTGGGCCCGCTAAATGGGGGCCTTCGTCCGGCGGGCGACCTAGTCAGCCACAGAGGTATTGTCAAGAGGGCACGGCAACCATATCGGGTCATTTGTCCGGGGCTGAGGCCTTGAGGCCGAGAAGGCCTGGAGGTCCGGAGGCCTGGAGGCCTTGCAGCCCTGAGCCAGCGAAGAAGGGGAGAGCACGCGTGACGCGCAGCGTGTACGTGACCGGGATCGACCGGGGCGACGGCCGCCAGGTCATCGAGCTGGGAGTCATGGAGCTCCTGACGCGTCAGGTCGACCGGGTGGGGGTGTTCCGGCCGCTCGTCCACGACGGGCCCGACCGGCTCTTCGATCTCCTGCGCGCCCGCTACCGGCTCGCGCAGGACGCCGCGTCGGGGTACGGGATGGACTATCACGAGGCCTCCGCGATCCAGGCCGAGCAGGGCACCGACGAGCTCGTCTCCCAGCTCGTCGACCGTTTCCACCGGGTGGCCAGGGACTATGAAGTCGTCCTCGTGCTCGGGACCGACTTCGCCGACACCCAGCTCCCTGACGAGCTGTCCCTCAACGCCCGCCTCGCCAACGAGTTCGGCGCCTCGGTGATAGCCGTCGTCGGCGGCAAGAAGCAGACCGCCGAATCCGTCCGCGCCGAGACGCGCAACGCCTATCGCGCGTACGAGAGCCTGGGCTGCGACGTCCTGGCGATGGTCACCAACCGGGTGGCACCGGCCGACCGCGACGAGATCCACGAGGGCCTCGCGGGCAGCCTTCCCGTGCCCAGCTACGTCCTGCCGGACGAGCCCGCCCTCGCCGCCCCCACGGTCGCCCAGATCACCCACGCGCTCGGCGGCCGCGTCGTGCTCGGCGACGACGCGGGCCTGGCGCGTGACGCGCTCGACTTCGTCTTCGGCGGCGCGATGCTGCCGAACTTCCTGAACGCCCTGACCCCGGGCTGCCTCGTGGTCACCCCCGGCGACCGCGCCGACCTCGTCGTGGGCTCGCTCGCCGCGCACAACGCCGGTACGCCGCCCATCGCGGGCGTCCTGCTCACCCTCAACGAGCAGCCCGGCGAGGCGATCCTCAAGCTCGCCGACCGCCTCGCGCCCGGCACCCCCGTCATCGCCGTGACCGGTGGCTCCTTCCCGACCGCGGGCGAACTCTTCGCCCTGGAGGGGAAGTTGAACGCCGCCACCCCCCGCAAGGCGGAGACGGCCCTCGGGCTCTTCGAGCGGTACGTCGACACCGCGGGCCTGCGCAGCCGCGTACAGGCCCCCAGCAGTGACCGCGTCACGCCGATGATGTTCGAGCACAAGCTCCTGGAGCAGGCCCGCTCCGACAAGCGCCGCGTCGTCCTGCCCGAAGGCACCGAGGAGCGCGTCCTGCGCGCCGCCGATGTGCTCCTGCGCCGCGGCGTCTGCGATCTGACGCTCCTCGGTCCCATCGAGCAGATCCGCAAGAAGGCGGCCGACCTCGGCGTCGACCTCGCCGACTCGCAGCTCATCGACCCGCAGACCTCCGAGCTGCGGGACGCCTTCGCCACCGAGTACGCCGAGCTGCGCGCCCACAAGGGCGTCACCGTGGAGCTGGCGCACGACGTCGTCGCGGACGTGAACTACTTCGGCACGCTGATGGTGCAGGGAGGTTTCGCCGACGGCATGGTGTCGGGGTCCGTGCACTCCACGGCCGCCACCATCCGGCCCGCCTTCGAGATCATCAAGACGAAGCCCGAGGCCTCGATCGTCAGCTCCGTCTTCTTCATGTGCCTCGCCGACAAGGTGCTCGTCTACGGCGACTGCGCGGTGAACCCGGACCCCAACGCCGAGCAGCTCGCCGACATCGCCGTGCAGGCCGCCGCCACCGCCGAGCAGTTCGGCGTGGAGCCGCGGATCGCGATGCTCTCGTACTCGACGGGTACGTCGGGGTCGGGCGCCGACGTCGACAAGGTGCGCGAGGCGACCGAGCTGGTGCGGGAGAGCCGCGGCGATCTGAAGATCGAGGGGCCGATCCAGTACGACGCCGCCGTGGAGCCCTCGGTCGCGGCGACGAAGCTGCCGGAATCGGAGGTCGCGGGGCAGGCCAGCGTGCTGATCTTCCCGGACCTGAACACCGGCAACAACACGTACAAGGCCGTCCAGCGCTCGGCGGGCGCGATCGCCGTCGGTCCGGTACTCCAGGGCCTGCGCAAGCCGGTCAACGACCTGTCCCGCGGCGCCCTCGTCCAGGACATCGTCAACACCGTCGTCATCACCGCGATCCAGGCCCAGGGCCAGGGCCGGGCCGCCGTCCCCTCCGCATGACGCCTACAGAAAGCATTCCTCCCGTGAGCGCCACCCGCGTCCTCGTCCTCAACTCCGGCTCCTCGTCGGTGAAGTACCAGCTGCTCGACATGCGGGACGGCTCCCGTCTCGCGGTCGGCCTCGTCGAGCGCATCGGCGAGGAGACCTCGCGGCTCAAGCACACCCCGCTGACTGGTGGCGGCGGCGAGGAGCGTGAGCGCGAGGAGCCCATCGCCGACCACGAGGCGGCCCTGCGGGCGGTCTCCGCCGAGCTGAGCGCCGACGGACTCGGCCTCGACTCCCCCGATCTCGCCGCGATCGGCCACCGCGTCGTGCACGGCGGCCTGAAGTTCACGGAGCCGACGGTCATCACCGACGAGGTGCTCGCGGAGATCCAGCGGCTCGTCCCGGTGGCGCCGCTGCACAACCCGGCCAACATCACCGGCATCCGCACCGCCCAGGCCCTGCGCCCCGACCTCCCCCAGGTCGCGGTCTTCGACACGGCGTTCCACACGACGATGCCGGAGTCGGCGGCCCGCTACGCGATCGACGTGGCCACCGCCGACGAGCACCGCGTGCGGCGCTACGGCTTCCACGGGACGTCCCACGCGTACGTCTCCCGGAAGACCGCCTGGCTCCTGGGCAAGGCTCCCGAGGATGTCAACGTCATCGTGCTGCACCTGGGCAACGGCGCGTCCGCCAGCGCCGTGCGGGGCGGGCGCTGCGTGGAGACATCGATGGGGCTCACGCCGCTTGAGGGGCTCGTGATGGGTACCCGTTCCGGTGACGTGGATCCGGCGGTCGTCTTCCACCTGGCCCGCGTCGGCGGGATGTCGATCGACGAGGTCGACACCCTGCTCAACAAGAAGAGCGGCCTGGTCGGCCTCTGCGGCGACAACGACATGCGGGAGATCAGGCGCCGCATCGACGAGGGCGACGAGGCCGCGGCGCTCGCCTTCGACATCTACATCCACCGTCTGAAGAAGTACATCGGTGCCTACTACGCGGTGCTCGGCCGGGTGGACGCCATCGCGTTCACGGCGGGGGTCGGCGAGAACGCGGCGCCGGTGCGGGAGGCTGCGGTCGCGGGCCTCGAGGAGCTGGGGCTCGCGGTCGACGGAGCGCTCAACGCTGTACGTTCCGACGAGGCGCGGCTGATCTCGCCGGAGTACGCGCGGGTGGCGGTCGCCGTCGTCCCCACCGACGAGGAGCTGGAGATCGCGCGGCAGACCTACGCGCTGGTGGCGACCCTCGGCGACCCGTCATGACGGGACCCGTCAGCACCGCAACGCCTGAGCGCACTTCCGCCCATTTGTAGATTCCACCAGACGGAATATTCCGAAGCGAAACAAACCGATAGGATCGCCCCCATGCGCCGTTCCAAAATCGTCTGCACGCTGGGCCCCGCCGTCGACTCCGAAGAGCAGCTCGTCTCGCTGATCGAAGCCGGTATGAATGTGGCCCGCTTCAACTTCAGCCACGGCACGCACGCCGAGCACCAGGGCCGGTACGACCGCGTCCGTGCCGCTGCCGACAAGACCGGCCGTGCCGTCGGCGTCCTCGCCGACCTGCAGGGTCCGAAGATCCGCCTGGAGACCTTCGCCGAGGGACCCGTCGAGCTGGTGCGCGGTGACGAGTTCACCATCACCACCGAGGACGTCCCCGGTGACAAGTCCATCTGCGGCACCACCTACAAGGGTCTGCCCGGTGACGTCTCCAAGGGCGACCAGGTCCTCATCAACGACGGCAACGTCGAGCTGCGCGTCGTCGAGGTGGAGGGCCCGCGCGTCAAGACGATCGTCGTCGAGGGCGGTGTCATCTCCGACCACAAGGGCATCAACCTGCCCGGCGCGGCCGTGAACGTGCCCGCGCTCTCCGAGAAGGACGTCGAGGACCTGCGCTTCGCCCTGAAGATGGGCTGCGACATGGTCGCCCTGTCCTTCGTGCGCGACGCCGGCGACGTCAAGGACGTCCACAAGGTGATGGACGAGGAGGGCCGCCGGGTCCCCGTCATCGCCAAGGTGGAGAAGCCGCAGGCCGTCGACAACATGGAGGGCGTCGTCGCGGCCTTCGACGCCGTCATGGTCGCCCGTGGTGACCTGGCCGTCGAGTACCCGCTCGAGAAGGTCCCGATGGTGCAGAAGCGCCTCGTGGAGATGTGCCGCCGCAACGCCAAGCCGGTGATCGTCGCGACCCAGATGATGGAGTCGATGATCACCAACTCGCGCCCCACGCGCGCGGAGGCGTCCGATGTCGCCAACGCGATCCTGGACGGCGCGGACGCGGTCATGCTGTCCGCCGAGTCCTCCGTGGGCGCCTACCCGATCGAGACCGTCAAGACGATGTCGAAGATCGTCGTGGCGGCCGAGGAGGAGCTGCTCTCCAAGGGTCTGCAGCCGCTCGTGCCCGGCAAGAAGCCGCGTACGCAGGGTGGTTCGGTGGCCCGTGCCGCGTGCGAGATCGCGGACTTCCTGGGCGCCGAGGCGCTGATCGCCTTCACGCAGTCCGGTGACACGGCCCGCCGTCTGTCCCGCTACCGCGCGGCGCAGCCGATCCTGGCCTTCACCACCGACCAGGCGACCCGCAACCAGCTCACCCTGAGCTGGGGCGTGGACTCGTACGTCGTCCCGCACGTCGACAACACCGACGCGATGGTCGAGCTCGTCGACGCCGAGCTGATCAAGCTGAACCGCTTCAACAACGGCGACACCGTGGTCATGACCGCCGGTTCGCCCCCCGGTGTCCCCGGCACCACCAACATGGTCCGTGTGCACCACCTGGGCGGCTGACACGCCTTGATACGACACTGAGGGCGCCCCCTGGTTCAGGGGGCGCCCTCAGCGCTTTCTGCGGCTCCCGGTGTTCCGGTGTGCGGTGTCCCGGTGTCCGGCGTCCCGGTGAAGATCAGTCGGTGATCGACTGGTGCAGACCGGGGATGTGCAGGTTGCCGCCGAACTGACCGGCCTGCTTCACCTTCACGTCCGTGAAGTAGATCAGCGGGATGTTCAGGGGCGGCGGGTGCTCCGGGTCGAACGTGATCGGGATGAGTCCGAAGAGCTTGCCCGAGATGCTCTCGGTGTACATCGTCGTCTTCCCGCCCGTGATCGTGGACGTGGAACCCTTGGCGGCCTCGACGTGGTACTTCTTGCCGCTCGGGCCGTCGACGATCTGGTGCAGGTCGCCGATGTCCGTGCTGTCGACGACGTACTTCAAGGACTGCTTGGTCTCACCGTTGGGCATCGTCAGGTTCACGACGCCCTGGTAGTCCGCGCCCTTGAGCGTCAGCGAGCTGGCCTCCAGGTTCCACGGCTGGTTCGGGATCGGCGACGGCGTCTGCTCGGCGTCTCCGTCGACCTTCTTCTCGACCACGCACGGGAACGGCTTCTTGCCGTTCTCGTCCGGTGCCATCGGGTCCGCGGACTCCTCCGCCTTGGCCTTGTCGGCAGCCTCTTCAGCCGCCTTCTCAGCCTTCTCCTTGGCCTCCTGCTTGGCCTTGTCGACCGAGTCCTCGGCCTTGTCGGCACCGTCCTTGACGCCGTCCTTGACCCCGTCGAGGGTGTCGTCGACGGGCTTGGTGACGTCGTCGACCGTGTCCTTGACCGTGTCGTCGGAGGACTTGGAGGACCCCGAGGACTTGCTCTCCTCGGAGGCGGAGGGCGTCGGCGTGGGGTTCTCGGGCTTCTTCTCGTCGGGCGTGAAGATGTCCTTGAGCGCGTCACCGACACCCAGCGGGTCCAACGGGTTCTTGGTCTCGGAGGGCTCAGGCGCGGGCTCGTCCGCCTTGTCGCCGGTCTTGTCGTCCGAGGCGGACGACGACGGAGTCGGCTCGGCCTTGTCGCCGTCCGAACCCGCCTTGTCACCGGCGGAGGGCTTGGGCGTCGGCTCGGCGGTGGCCTTGCCCGAGTCGTCCTTGCCCGTCTTGTCGGCCTTCTCGGCGGCGTCCTTCTCCGCCTGCTCGGCCTTCTCCTTCTTCGCCTTCTCCTCGGCAGCCTTGTCGGCTTCCTTCTCAGCGTCCTTGGTGGCCTTGGAGGCGTCGTCCGGCGCCGTGACGCACGGGCCGTCCTGGAAGGGGTTCTTCGGCAGCGGCTTGGCCTGCGCGAGCTGGGGTGTGAGCCCCATGCCCATGAGGACGGCGGTCGGCATGGCCGCGATGGCTATCGCCTTGCCCGCGGGAACGTGCAGGCGAGTGAGGAGCGGCTTTCTGGGTGCCGCGTGGCGCGGCCCGGATCTCGCGCGGGGCTCACCCGCGGAGTCCAGTTGGTGCACCTCGTCAGCCGGCACGGTGCCTCCCGTTCGTCCCGTTGTCCGGGCTCGTTCCTGACAGATCGTCCGTAGTGCCGCTCACCCCGTTCGCGGCCCCCGCGGCCGCGGGCTCCGGCGCCCCGTTGTCGGAGCGGTCGGCTCCCCCGTCGGCACTGCCCTTCGCGGACGCCTTCGCGGGCTTGGCCGCCGCCCAGGAGATGCCGAGGGCACCGCCGAGCAGAGCGAGCAGGAAGCCGATGACGAAGCCGCCGAAGTTGGAGACGACCAGAGAGACCAGGGCGAGCAGAATCGCCGCGACACCCGCGAAGATCCGGGAATGCGGCTGGAACCACATGGTCAGGCCGAGCACGACAAGCAGGACGCCGATGATCAACGAGCCGGCACCGGCGGTCGTCGCCATCCGGATCGTCATCGTGCCGAGCGTGAGGTTCGCGTACGGGAAGTACATGATCGGGATGCCGCCGAGCAACGTCAGCAGGCCACCCCAGAACGGGCGCTGACCGCGCCACCCTCGGAACGATTGGCGCATCCGACCGAGCTTGTCGCCCAGTCCCACTTGCGCTTCGGCGCTCATGTCGTACAGCTCCTCGGGGAACGGCGTTGGTTCTGTGTGTGCTGCGGATTCGGGCACGGGGACGGTTTGAGGTCAAGATTCGTCGCGCCCCCGCGCCCAGCCGTGCTGCGCGACAAGTACCGCTGCTAAGGCATCAGTTGCCTCAGTAGCACTCGTGCTTGCCCTTCTTGACCGACATGCCCAGACCAGAGAGCTTGAAGGTGCCTGCGGTGGTCGCCCACGCACGCTGCTTGACGTCGGTGAACTTCACCTTGTCGGCCTGCTGCGCGAACGAATCCGGGGCGTACTTGTCACCCTTCGACGGGCCGGGACCCTTGGTGGTCCGGTCGACCGAAACGCCGATGTCCACGTTGGTGAACGTCGCGTCGGCCTTCAGGTCATCGGCGTCGATGTAAAGCTTCTTCGCCTCGACCTTCGGGCCGCCGTTGCCACCGGCCTTGAGGGTCATCGACACATCGCCGAAGACGGGGACCGGAACGACGACGGACTGGCAGAGGTTGGTGATCTCTGCCTCTTCGAGGCCGACGACGGCGACCGGGTGATTACCCGACTTACCGCTGTCAAGCGCCCCGTACTGGACGAAACCGGTACCGTCGAGCTGTTTGGCGGTCACCTTGAACTGCTGACCGGACACACTGAACGATGCCGCGAGTGCACCCTGCGAGAGGGCCACGCCTATCGCGGCAGTCGCCGCGACGCTCGGCACCATGACTACGGCGAACCGCTTCCATCTGGTTCCGCCACGAGCCACGGACTCCATGACTTTCCTCCTTCTCGGACGTACATCTCCGGCCCTGACTGCTCCCGTTCGGGCGGCTCAGTCGGGCAGGGATGGAAGAAGCGCTACGTCCTCGGGAAGGAGAGCGCCCGCATGGGAGGCGCGCAACTGCGCCACTCAGCACCGGCGATCACCCCCGAGCGACAACCACTGGTCGCACGCGACACGCACAACCTGCCGGACAGGCCCTGCCGGATGGCAGAGACCCCCCTGTCCAAGACCGGCGACGGGGTGCCTCCGGCCTGCTCGGTGGGGACCCAGAAACCCCGCTCCCGGCTGGCTTTCGGGCTGCGGGTCAAAGGACCGAGCGTCGCCGATCGTGGTGCATTCTCGGCCCCCGCACAAGGGGGTTCGTTACTGGCTAGTAACGGCCCGATAACCGAAGCACGACCGCGCGGTATCGGTCGGCCACAGACGGTGCATCCATGGGCAGGACCAGATCGGGATGTTGAAGGGCAGAACAGGACAGAAGACTGGCCTGGGCTTACTCCAAGTAACAGTGGCCGCGTTTACCAAGTTTTGGTAAAGCGCGGCCACTGGGACGCCTTGGCAGCAGATTTTCACTCGGGCATCACATGCCCCAGCGTTTAGGGACTGGTCAGCGGACGGGCCAGAAGGACGGGCCGGGTCAGCAGGACCAGATCCAGAGGACCCGATCCAGAGGACCCGATCCAGAGGACCCGATCAGACCGGACCAGGCCGGATCAGAAAAGCACCCGTGCGAGCTGCGTGCGCGCCGCGCTCACCCGCGGGTCGTCCGAGCCGACCACCTCGAGGAGTTCGAGCAGCCGCACACGCGCGGCGTCCCGGTCGTCGCCCGCCGTACGCCGGACCGCCTCGATGAGCCGCCCGAACGCGTCCTCCACATGACCGCCCACCAGATCCAGGTCGGCGGCGGCGATCTGCGCGGCCACGTCAGCGGGACGATCGGCGGCGTCCTTGCGGACCTGCTGGGCGTCCAGGTTCTGGACGCGTTGCAGCAGTTCGGCCTGGGCGAGGCCGAGCTTGGCCTCGGTGTTGCCCGGGTCGTCGTTCAGCACATTGCGGTACGCCTGGACGGCGCCGCCAAGGTCACCCGCGTCGAGCGCCTGGACGGCGGCTTCGAGCAGGGCGTCGTAAGGACCGGCCGGGACCTCGGCGACGGCGGCTTCCCGCTGCTCCCCGCTCTCGCCACCCTCCGCGTCCGGGTCGACGACGAGGCCGGTCAGACCGAAGCGCTCCTCGCCGACCTGGATCAGCTGGTCAAGGGTCTGGCGGATCTGCTCCACCGGGGCGGCGCCCTGGAAGAGCGGCAGGGCCTGCCCGGCCACCACCGCGAAGACAGCCGGGATCCCCTGGACCCCGAACTGCTGCATCAGCATCTGATTGGCGTCTACGTCGATCTTGGCGAGGACGAAGCGGCCGTTGTACTCCCGCGCGAGGCCTTCGAGCAGCGGGCTCAGCTGCTTGCACGGCTCGCACCACTCGGCCCAGAAGTCGATGACGACGGGCACTTCGCTGGAGCGCTGGAGGACCTCGCGCTCGAAGCCCGCCTCGTCGACGTCGATGACGAGGCTCGACGGAGAGACGCCGGAAACCGCGCCCCCGCCTTGCCTGGCCGCTTCGGCGCGGGCCTGCTCCGCCTTCGCCTTGGCCTCTTGGGCCGCCTTCACGGCGGCGAGGTCGACGACTCCGCTCATGGACATGTTCCGTGGCTGCATGAGTACATCCTCCCCCAAGCCGTACGGGAACCGCGCCCGTCCGAAGCCCCCCGCCGGATTGCGGGGCCGCGGACGGTCGTGGCGCCAAGGTCCCGAGGAGGACCGATGGTTGTCGGCGCGGGGTCCCCACCCCGTGCCGCGCTGCTTTTCGCTGTGGTTGTCGCTCTTCTGCTCTTCGCTCGCCGCGAAAGATGGTGGGCGTCGAGGAATTGCCGTTCGTCCCGCCCACATCTCTTTCGCTACGAGTCGTAGCGTAACTGCCGGGCGCGGTCGCGTGGGCGGCGGGCCCCTGCGAACTTCGGTGATCTGCCTCACGCGCCGTCGACCGCCACCGCTCTGGCCCATTCCGTACTGGCCGGTATGGTCACGGGATGCAGAGCCGCATCCCCCCTCCCGTCCGCACCGGCGGCCGCCCTCGCAACGCCGCGGCGGACACCGCGATCCTGGAGTCGACCCGCCAGGCCCTGGTCGAACTGGGCTGGTCCAAGCTGACCCTCGGCGACGTCGCCACGCGCGCGGGTGTCGCCAAGACGACGCTCTACCGGCGCTGGGCGGGCAAGAGCGAGCTGGTCGTGGACGCGGTGGCGGAACTGTTCGACGAGCTGGAGCTGCCGGACAGTGGCAGCCTGGCGGCGGACATCGAGGGAGTGGTACTCCAATTCGCGGCGCTGCTCGGCCGCCCCGAGACGAAGACCGCGCTGATGGCGGTGGTGGCCGAGTCGACGTCGGACGAACCTCTGCGGGAGCGGATCCGTACGTCGATCGTCGACCGCCAGAAGCGGCTTGTCCTCGCGGGGCGCAAGCGGGCCCAGGAACGGGGCGAACTTCCCCCCGAGCCCGACCCCGAGGCCGCGGGACGTACGGCCGACCTCATCTTCGACGTGATCGCGGGCGCGGTGGTGCACCGCGCCCTGGTCAGCGGAGAGCCGGTCGACGAGGACTGGGCCCGCCGCTTTACGTTGCTCTTGCTGGGCGGGTTGGCTGCGGCGGCGGCCCAGCCGTAACTGGCCGGGGGCCTTCAGCAGGGGGCCCTCCAGCAGGGGGCCTCCCGCTGCGGCTGCCGCTACGTTTCAAC
Source organism: Streptomyces sp. NPDC031274 (assembly GCF_055570235.1). NCBI lineage: Bacteria > Bacillati > Actinomycetota > Actinomycetes > Kitasatosporales > Streptomycetaceae > Streptomyces > Streptomyces sp. NPDC031274. Next base: position 36,659 of record NZ_JBVIHP010000006.1, read on the forward strand.
GGCCCTGTCCCACCGCTTCGCGGCGGATGTTTCCCGCCCACCCGCCCGATTGCCCCGGGTCATGTCGTGGCTGCCTCTGGTCGGCTGCTTCGCTGCGGGCTTCTCTTTCGCCGCTTCGCGGCAGGCTTCCCCGCCCACCCACCCGATTACCCGGGGTACTCGGGTGGGTGGGCGGGAGAAATCCGCCGCGAAGCGGCGGGACAGGGGGCGCCCCACCAGCCCGCAGGCAAAGGTCAGACCTGGTAGCGGTCCGCCGCGAAGAGGCGGAGGTTTTCGGCGACCCACGCCGACGTCCGCTTCAGGCCCTCCCCCAAGGACACCGACGGAGTCCACCCCGCCCAGTCCCTCGCCCGCGAGTTGTCCGAGAGCAGCCGCTGGACCTCGCTGCCCGAAGGGCGGAGACGGGACGGGTCGACGACCACCCTCGCCTCGCGGCCGGACGCCTCGATCAGCGCCTCCGCGAGATCCCCGATCGAAATCTCCTGCCCCACCCCCAGGTTCACCGCATGGCCGACGGCCGCCTCGCACGCCGCCAGCGCCATGAAGCCCCGCGCGGTGTCCGTCACGTACGTGAAGTCCCGCGTCGGGGAGAGCGAGCCCAGCTTGATCTCCCGGGCGCCGGAGTGCAGTTGGGCCAGGATCGTGGGGATCACCGCACGTGCCGACTGCCGGGGCCCGTACGTGTTGAAGGGGCGAACCACCGTCACCGGCAGCTCGAACGCGTGCCAGTGCGAGAGCGCCATCATGTCGGCGCCGATCTTCGAGGCGGAGTACGGAGACTGGGGCTGGAGCGGGTGGTCCTCCGAGATCGGGGCGGTCAGCGCCGTCCCGTACACCTCGCTCGTGGACGTGTGGACGAGCCGCCGCACCGAGTGCCGCCGACACGCCTCCGCGACGTTCTCCGTGCCGACGACGTTCGTCTGGACGTACGCCCCCGGGGAGTCGTACGAGTACGGGATCCCGATCAGCGCCGCCAGGTGGAAGACCGTGTCACAGCCCTCCACCGCGTCCATCACACGCCCCGCGTCCCGGACGTCACCCGCGAGCATCTCAACCCGCGGGTCCCCCATCAGATGGGCCAGATGCCCCTTCTCCGCGTACGGCTTGTAGTGCACGAAGGCGCGGACCTTCGCCCCCTGCTCCAGGAGCAGATCGACGAGCGTCGAGCCGATGAAGCCCTCGGCTCCGGTGACGAGGACGGTGCGACCGGCCCAGCTGAACGTCGTTCCCTTGTTGCTCATGCGTACTCCAAGTGCGAGAAGTGGGGTGTGTGGTGCGTCAGTTGGATGACTCGTTCGGCGAGCAGGTCCGCCGCCCGCGCGTGCGGGCCCGGATCCGCAGCCCCGCTCATCGCGGCGAGCCGCGCCGGATCGGCGAGCAGGGGCCCGACAAGCTCCGCGAGCCGCGCCGCCGTCGTCTCGCCGTCGGGAAGGAGCAGTCCCGCGCCCGCGTCGGACAGGACGCGCGCGTTGTGGGTCTGGTGGTCGCCCGGCGCGTGCGGGTAGGGGACGAGGACGGCGGGGACCCCGGTGGCGGCGAGTTCGGCCACGGTCGCCGAGCCCGCACGGCAGACCACCAGGTCGGCTGCGGCGTACGCGAGGTCCATCCGGTCGAGGTAGGGGACGGCACGGGCGATCCCCTCCGCGCCCGCCTCCACCAGACGCCGCCGTGTCTCGTCGAGCGCGGCGGGCCCCGTCTTGATCAGGAGCTGTACGTCCCCGCGGTGCCGCCAGCGTGCCGCGAGCCCCACGGCCGCCTCGGTGAGCCGGGCCGCGCCGAGACTGCCGCCGTTGAAGAGCAGCATCCGGGCCGCCTCCGGAACCCCGAACTCCCGGCGGGCCTCGGCCCGCAGCGCGCCCCGGTCGAGCGCGGCGAGCGGCGCCGCGATGGGCATTCCGGTGGTGTGGGCCCGCTCCCCGCCCGGCAGGTGTTCTCGACTGCGGTCGAAGGCCACCGCGATGTTCGGGGTGAGGCGGGCCGCGAAACGGTTGGCGCGGCCGGGGACGGCGTTGGACTCGTGGATGAGGCTCGGCAGCCCGGCCATCCTTGCGCCGACGATGACGGGAGCGCTGGGGTAGCCGCCCATCCCGACGGCGACCTGCGCGCCCTGCTCCCGCAGGATCGCCCGGCACTGGGCGCCCGACTTCACCAGGGCGGCGGGCAGGAGGAACCGCTTGGCGCCGAGCGACGGGTCGAACGGGATCATGTCGACGGTGTGGAGCCGGTACCCGGCGTCCGGTATCAACCGGGTCTCGAGCCCCCGCCGCGTACCGACGAAGGAGACGACCGCGTCCGGCACGGCGCGCCGCAGGGCGTCGGCGAGGGCGAGCCCGGGATAGATGTGTCCACCGGTGCCGCCCGCGCCGATGACGACGGAGAGAGGGGCAGCGGCCCCTGTCCCGGGAGACCGCCTATCGGGTCGCGTATCGGGTCGCATATCGGGTGTTCGCATGGCAATGGAGCATTACGAGCAGGTCTAAGAGGGTTTTAAGAGCAGCGTTTGGCACCTTTGGCCCATGAGCTTCACGAGCAGGCCGGGCCCACCCCTGACCGGCGGCGGCGCCCCGCCGGCCAAGGTCCTGGTCGTCGACGACGATCCCGAGGTCCGCGCGGCGGTCGAGGACGCCCTCACGATCGAGGGGCACGTGGTCCGCGGCGCCGCCGACGGGCAGCGCGCGCTCAGCGCCATCGCCCGGTGGGAGCCGGACCTCGTGGTCCTTGACGTGATGATGCCCGTCATGGACGGCCTCGCCGTCTGCCGCCAGATGCGCGCCATCGGCGACCGCACACCGGTCCTCGTCCTCACCGCACTCGGCTCCGTCAGCGAACGTGTCGACGGCCTCGACGCGGGCGCCGACGACTATCTGGTGAAGCCCTTCGCCCTCGACGAACTCGTCGCCCGTGTCCGCGCCCTCCTACGCCGAGCCGCCCCGGAGCCGCACTCCCCCGCCGACGGCGACGACCTCGTGTACGCCGATCTCGTCCTCGACCCCGCGACCCGCACCGGCCGCCGCGGCCACCGCGCGGTCGAGTTCAGCCGCACCGAGTTCGCCCTGCTCGAACTGCTCCTGCGCAACGCGGGCCGGGTGCTTCCGCGCGAGCTCATCCAGGAGTCGGTCTGGGGGCGCGACTTCGGGCCCGACTCCAACTCCCTTGCCGTGTACGTCGGTTACCTGCGCCGCAAACTGGAGTCGGGCGGCGAACCACGCCTGGTGCACACCGTGCACGGCGTCGGCTACCGGCTCGGCAGCCCGTGAGCGCCCGGCGCAGGCTCGGCGCCCGGTGGCGGCGCAGGCGTCCGCTGCGCACCCGGCTCGCGCTCGCCGCCGCGGCGGCCGTCGCGCTCGTCGCGGTCGGGGTGTGCGTGGCCGCGTTCCTCGTCATCCGCTACAAGCTCTACCAGCAGCTCGACCAGAACCTCGCCCAGTCGGCGACCCTCATCGCCCAGCAGCGGAACTACGACAACGATCCGGGGGTCCTGACGGGCGAGTGCCGCTTCCTCGGCGCCCCCGCCTGCTCGCAGATCGTCCCCACCGACCCCGCGAACGACCCGTCGAAGCCGTATCTGCTCCCGGTCACCGACTCCACCCGGAAGGTCGCGAGCGGCGACGCGGCGCCGTACTACACGAGCCTGACGCTGCGCGGGAAGCCGACCCGGATGTACACCACCACCTACGGCAAGGGCGACGCCGTGCAGGTCGCCCTGCGCGCCGACATCGCGGAGCGCGGAGTACGCCAGGCGGCAGGGCTGCTCTCCGCGGTGGGCGGCGCCGGAGTGCTCCTTTCGGGGCTCGGCGGCTACTGGGTCTCGCGCACCGGCCTCGCCCCGGTCGCCCGCCTCACCGCCACGGCGGAGCGCATCACGGCGACCCGCGACGCCCGCCACCGCATCGAGCTGCCGCCGGGCCCCGCGGGCCGCGAGGACCGCGAGGACGAGGTGACGCGCCTGGCCGCCTCGTTCAACGCGATGCTGGCCGAGCTGGAGAAGTCGGTCACCGCACAACGCCGCCTGGTCGCCGACGCCTCGCACGAGCTGCGCACTCCGCTGACGGCACTGCGTACGAACGCCGAACTCCTCGCCCGCGCGGACCGGTTGAGCGACGAACAGCGCGAGCGGGCGTCAGGGGCCCTCTCCCGCCAGCTCCGCGAAGTGACCGGCATGGTCAACGACTTGATCGAACTGGCCCGCGACGAGGAGCCGCAGCCGCTCCTGGAGGAAGTGCGGCTCGCGCCCCTGGTCGCCCATGTCGTGGACGCGGCGCGCGGCCACTGGCCGCAGGTGCCCTTCACGCTGCACATGACGCCGGACACCGACGGCACGAGCATCCCCGGCGTCCCGGCGCGCCTGTCCCGCCTCGTCACCAACCTCCTGGACAACGCGGCCAAGTTCAGCCCGCCCGGCTCCCCCGTGGAGGTCTCCCTCACACCGGCCGCCCTGACGGTCCGCGACCACGGCCCCGGCATCGCGGAGGAGGACCTGCCGTACGTCTTCGACCGCTTCTACCGCGCCGAGAAGGCCCGCGCCCTGCCGGGCTCGGGCCTCGGCCTCGCGATGGCCCGCCAGATCGCCCACGCGCACGGAGCGGAGCTCTCGGCACAGAGGGCGCCGGGCGGGGGCGCGCTGTTCAGACTGACGCTGCCCGGCGAGAGGTCCTAGGGCCCTCCTGATGGATCTCCGTGGGAGAAGGAGCGGCGTTCGGTGCGTGCCATCGGCGTGCGGCGTGAAGGGTCATGTGGCGGAGTCACCTGTCCCTTTGCGCCGTGCGGCGAGGGTGCGTGCCGGGCGTCGCGACGCCGCGGAGATCCATCAGAAGGGCCCTAGTGGTTCTCAGCTGTTCTTCCAGGCGCAGCTGCCCAGCGTGGCCTTGCCCTTGGCGACGAGCCGGTCGGCCTCGTCGGCGGGCAGTACGCGCGTGTGCTTGCCGCGGCAGATGACCGTACGGTCGCCGTGTCCTGCCAGGTCGACCAGGATCTGGTCCCAGTGGCGGTACTGCACGTCGTGCCCGGAGTCCGCGTACGTACGCACCTTCGCCTTGCCGGGCAGTGCGTCCTGCCAGGTCTTGAGGGTCGCGGGCGGCACCGTGGTGTCCTTCTCGCCGCCGTAGAGGTACACGGGGGCGTCGAGCTTCTTCAGGTCCGGGCCCGGCCGACCGCAGTACAGCTTCTGCTCGTGCACCTGCGGCGCGGGGTCCGCCTGCTGGCCGCGCTGGTTGTAGGTGCGCGCGCCTTCCTCGTACGCCGTGTCGGCGAAGCCCGGTATCGACTTGACGGGGCTGTCGTCCGGGAACGCCCACCACTTGCGCGGGTCCTTGATGGAGTCCTTCACGGTGTCGGCGAGCTCGTCGTCGGACATCGAGCAGTACTCGGGCTTCGTGCCGTAGGGCGGCAGGGCCGCCGCGAGGTGCAGGGCCGAGACGCGGTCGGGGGCGCGGCCCGCGAGCTCCGCCGCGTAGGGGCCGCCGCCCGAGATCGCGATGACGCTCACGTCGTCCACGCCGAGCTTGTCGAGCACTTCGAGGGTGTCGTCGGCGAAGTCCGCCTTGCCGAGCTTCTTGTCGTACTCCGTGTCACCGAAGCCGTTGCGCTCGACGGAGATGAGGCGCAGGCCCAGGTCCTCGCGGGTCGTACGGAAGAAGTCCGTCATGTGCGCGGCTCGGGCGCTCGTGCCGGTCCCGCCTATGAAGAGGACGGGCTTGCCCTTCTTGTTCCCCGTGTCGGAGTAGTGCGCCGTCCGGCCGTTCGGGAGCTTCGCCGCGTGCACGGCGGGGCCGAGCGAGTCGAAGGTGTCCTGAACCTTCGGCTCGGGCGGCGGGCTCGCGCTCACCTCTCCGGAACCGGCCAGCATCAGCGCGCCGAGAAGCGTGGCCGAGGCGGCCCCGATGGCGATGGCGGCGGTGCGGGAGGGGCCGGACAGGCTCACGGGTGACACAGGGTGACTCCAGGGGCAGGGCGGGTCGACGGGCGGCGCCTACCCAGCCCCGTGTATCTGACACCCACAAATTTCGGCCGGGTTCCAAGAGGGCCCCGAAAAGGCCCCGCAGGGGCCTTTTCAGGGGTGCGGGGAATTGCGCGACCAGCCACGGCGGCCCGCGGATCCCCCCACCCCCGGAGCACCCGAACTAGAACCCAGGAGGCTCGGTGTAAATCCCCCACTCGTCCCGCAGGACACCGCAGATCTCCCCGAGAGTCGCCTCGGCCCGCACCGCCTCCAGCATGGGGGCGATCATGTTGGACCCATCGCGGGCAGCGGCGAGCATGGAGTCGAGCGAGGCCCGCACCCGCACTTCGTCCCGCGCCGAGCGGCGAGCACCCAGGACCTTGACCTGTTCCCGCTCCACCTCGTGAGAGACCCGCAGGATCTCCAGGTCGCCGGTGACGGAGCCGTGGTGGGCGTTGACGCCGACCACCCGCTTGTCGCCCTTCTCCAGGGACTGCTGGTACTGGAACGCCGACTCGGCGATCTCACCGGTGAACCAGCCGTCCTCGATGCCGCGCAGGATGCCGGAGGTGATGGGCCCGATGGGGTGCTCCCCGTTCGGATGCGCCCGGCGCCCCCGCTCCTTGATCTGCTCGAAGATCTTCTCGGCTTCGGCCTCGATGCGGTCGGTGAGCTGCTCCACGTACCAGGAGCCGCCGAGCGGGTCCGCCACGTTGGCGACGCCCGTCTCCTCCATGAGCACCTGCTGCGTGCGCAGCGCGATCTCGGCGGCCTGCTCGCTCGGCAGCGCGAGGGTCTCGTCGAGGGCGTTGGTGTGCAGGGAGTTCGTACCGCCGAGGACCGCGGAGAGGGCCTCCACAGCGGTGCGTACGACGTTGTTGTAGGGCTGCTGGGCCGTCAGCGAGACCCCCGCGGTCTGCGTGTGGAAGCGCAGCCACTGGGCCTTGTCGGTCTGCGCGCCGTACACGTCCCGCATCCAGCGGGCCCAGATCCGGCGGGCGGCGCGGAACTTGGCGATCTCCTCGAAGAAGTCCAGGTGCGCGTCGAAGAAGAAGCTGAGGCCGGACGCGAAGACATCCACGTCCATGCCGCGGCTCAGGCCGAGCTCGACGTACCCGAAGCCGTCCGCGAGGGTGTACGCGAGCTCCTGCGCGGCCGTCGCCCCGGCCTCGCGGATGTGGTAGCCGGAGACCGAAAGGGGCTTGTACGCGGGGATGTCCCGCGCGCAGTGCTCCATCAGGTCACCGATGAGACGCAGATGCGGCTCGGGCTGGAAGAGCCACTCCTTCTGCGCGATGTACTCCTTGAAGATGTCCGTCTGGAGCGTGCCGTTCAGGACGGCCGGGTCGACGCCCTGCCGCTCGGCGGCGACCAGATACATGCAGAAGACGGGGACGGCGGGTCCGGAGATCGTCATCGACGTCGTGACGTCACCGAGCGGGATGTCCTGGAACAGGACCTCCATGTCGGCGGCCGAGTCGATGGCGACCCCGCAGTGCCCGACCTCGCCGAGGGACTGCGGCTCGTCGGAGTCGCGGCCCATCAGGGTCGGCATGTCGAAGGCGACGGAGAGTCCGCCGCCGCCGGCGGCCAGGATCATCTTGTAGCGCTCGTTCGTCTGCTCGGCGTTGCCGAAGCCCGCGAACTGGCGGATGGTCCAGGTCCGGCCGCGATAGCCGGTGGGGTGGAGGCCGCGGGTGAAGGGGTACTCGCCGGGCCATCCGATCCGTTCGAATCCCTCATAGGCGTCCCCGGGCCGTGGCCCGTAGACGGGCTCGACCGGGTCGCCGGAGAGCGTGGTGAAATCCGCGTCGCGCTTCTTCGCGGTGTCGTACCGGGCCTGCCAGCGACGGCGGCCCTCCTCGATGGCGTCAGCGTCCATACCTTTGAATTTACTAGGACGTCCTAGTAAATGTCGATGGCTCACCGCCACGGACCTGTCCGTGGCGGTGGAGGTTACGCCTTCACGGTGGCCGGGGAGCCGTCGACGATCAGCGGCTCGACCTCGCGCACGACCTTGCGCTCGACGAAGAACGCGGCCGTCGGGATGGTGCCGGAGACGAGCACCCACAGGAGCTTGCCGAACGGCCACTTCGCCTTGGAGCCCAGGTCGAAGGCGAAGATCAGGTAGACGATGTAGAGGAGACCGTGGACCTGGGAGACGACCAGCGTCAGGCCCTCGCCCTTCTCGAAGCCGTACTTCGCCACCATGCAGGCGCACAGGATGAGGAGCATGACGGCGGTGACGTAAGCCATCACCCGGTAGCGGGTCAGCACGCTGGATTTCATGGCTACGAGCGTAACCGTCCGAAAAATCCCCGCGCCCGCGGGGAGCACATCATGCTTCCCGTGCTCCGCACCTGCGTGGCCGCGCCACCCCCGCGTCGGCGGGGGACAACCCGCTGACCCGCGAAAACGCCGGCGCGCCCGCTCAGCCCCTGTCCTCGAAGTCCTCCGCGGCCACCCGCAGCGGCCGCAGCATCGCGAAGATCTCCGCACACTCCTCGGCGTCGTACACCCCGAGCCCGAAGTCCATGGCCATCAGCTCGCGCGTGGCCTCCTCGACGACCTCGCGACCCTTCTCCGTGATGGAGGCGAGGGTGCCGCGCCCGTCGTTCGGGTTGGGGCGCTTGTCGACGAGGCCGGACTTGACCAGGCGGTCGACGGTGTTGGTGACGGACGTGGGGTGGACCATCAGACGCTCGCCGATCTTGGACATCGGCAACTCACCGGCCTGCGAGAACGTAAGCAGGACCAGCGCCTCGTACCGAGCGAAGGTCAGTCCGTACGGCTTGACGACCGCGTCGACCTCGGCGAGCAGGATCTGCTGCGCACGCATGATCGAGGTGATCGCGCCCATCGCCGGTACGGAACCCCAGCGCTGCTTCCAGAGTTCGTCGGCGCGGGCGATGGGATCGAAGGGAAGACTGAGCGGCTTCGGCACGCCAAAGACCTTACCCGCCGGTCACATGCTGGTCAGCCCCGTCTCGAAATTCGGTCGCCTGTTCCTGCGGGGCGGGGGATGCACCGGCAGGCGAAGGGCGTGTGGCGCGCGCCTCGGCGGCCAGGGCCAGGCAGCAGACCGTGCCGAGCACGCCCGACGCCGTGACGACGGTGCTCACCGCGAAGAACTCCGCCGCGAGCCCGGCGAGCGCCATCCCGACACCCTGGATCGTCATGAGCCCCGCCGTGTGCACGGTCATGGCCCGCCCGCGCAGCTCCTGCGGTACGGCGTCGACGAACCACCGGTCGACGCCCAGCGTGTACGCGGATCCGGCTCCGGCGAGCGCGAGGGCGAGCATCGCCCACAGGAGCCCCGGAGTGACGGCGTACACGGTGAGCGGGAGCAGCGTGACCGAGACGAGCGGCAGGGCGACGCGGGCCCGGGTGCTCGCCGAGAGCGCGGAGCCCGCGTACAGCTCCGCCGCGATCGTGCCGACCGGCAGCGCGCACATCAGGAGTCCGACGCCCGCGACCCCGACGCCGATCTGGTCGGCGTACGGAGCGGCGAGCGCCTCCGGGGCGACCATGAACATGGGCGGCGCCCACAGGAGCAGAAGCAGCGCCCGGATCCGCCGGTCGCCGAGCACCTGCCCGGCGCCGCTGAGCGAGTACCGCACAAGGGCGCTGCCGCCGCCCCCGCGCATGGGTCCTTGCTCCCTCCAGCACCGCAAGAGCAGGTCGGGAACACCGGAGGGAGGGACGGCGAGGATGACCGCGCCGCGCCCCCCCACGACGGTGAGCAGGACGCCGCCGAGTCCGAACCCGACGAGTACGGAGCTCTGCGAGACGATCCGGAGCAGGGAGCGCCCGAGGACGAACAGGTCACCGTCCCCGAGGATGTCGGTGAGGGTCGCCATCCGCGTCCCGTTGAACACGGGCGACACGACGGCGATGACACACCGCAGCGCGAGCAGTCCGAAGACGGGTGTGGCGGGCAGGGCCATGAGGGCGGCACACCCGCCGCACACCACGTCGCAGAGCACGAGCACCCGGCGCGGCGGATACCGGTCGGCGATCCCCGACAGCAGGGTCCCGCCCACGAGGTAGGGCAGCATCCCGAGCGCGAAGGTGAGCGCGCCGAGCAGCGGCGACCCGGTGAGCCCGTAGACGAGCACGGTGAGCGCGACCTCGCTGACGACGACGCCGAGCAGTGAGAAGGCGTGCGCGAGGAAGACGGCACGGAACTCGCGGATCTTGAAGAGGCGGAGGTAGCCGGTGGGTTCGGGGGTCGTGGGGTTCTCTTCGGGCATGTCCGCACCCTGCACGCGCGCGTGCCTCTCGCCCTAGAGTTTCGGCGACAGACGAATCATGGGGATCACGGGAATCGTGGGTGGGGGGGAGCCGTGCCGAACCGACTGCATTTCGGGCCCGATGATCTCCTGCGGTGCCGGTTCGCCGTCTCACCTCTGTGGGAGACGCAGGAAGCCGTGCGCACCCTCAAGCGGCCCGACCGACACGGCTACCACCCGCAGTGGCTGCGGCGGATCCGCGGGGCGAGCGCCGGGCTCGACCTCACGGCGCTGTGGCTGATGATGCCGCAGCGGGGCTACAGCCCGGACTTCATCGGCCCTCCCCCCATCGGCCCCGCCGCCACCTTCGAGGAGGAGATCGCGGCCGTGCGCGCGGCCACCCCCGAGGTCGCACGGGACGAGCTCGCACGGGGGCTCGCCTCTACCGCGGGGGCGGCCGAGTCGCCGCGGGGGCGCGCGCTGCTCGCCGATCCCGCACGCGCGGTACGGGATCTCGCCGACGCCATGGAAGCCGCCTGGCACACCCTCGTCGAGCCGGACTGGCCGCGGCTCCGGGCGCTCCTGGAGGCGGACATCGCCTTCCATTCGCGGCGGCTCGCGGAGGTCGGCCTCGGCACCCTTGTCGCCGAGCTCGACCCGCGGTTCACCTGGGACGCGGAGACCCTGACCGTCGCGCGGTCGGCCGACCATGTGCGGCATCTGGCGGGGCAGGGTCTCGTCCTGATGCCCAGCGTCTTCTGCTGGCCCGACGTGGTGGGCGGCCACGACCCGCCGTGGCAGCCGACGCTGGTCTATCCCGCACGCGGCATCGCCGGTCTCTGGACCGAGCCGAGCGAACGCACCTCCGAGGCGCTCGTACGGCTCCTGGGCCGGGGCAGGGCGTCCGTCCTCGCCGCGCTCACCGACCCGGCCGGCACATCGGCGCTCGCGCACCGCCTGGGACTCGCCCCGTCGTCCGTCTCCGCGCATCTGACCGCGCTGCGCGGCGCGGGGCTCCTTGTCTCGCGGCGGTACGGGCATCAGGTGCTCTACGAGCGGACCCCGCTGGGCATCGCGCTGGCGAGCGGAGGCGGGGGCGTCGGCGAAAACGGGGGCGAGGACGGCGGCGAAGGTCGCGGTGACGGTGGCGGCGGCATCTGACCATCTGACGGAGCCCGGTCCGGTCGGTCCGGTGTCGCAACCGAGGGCGATTAGACCGTTATGTAACGATTGCCCCTCACCGTCGCCCAAGGGGACCTGATGCACCGGCTGCTCCGCACGTTCACCGCACTCACGGCCCTGACGGCCCTCGGGCTCACGGCAGGGTGCTCATCCGACTCCGGCGCGCAGGGCGAGGAGAGGACGGCCGCCGAGGCAGGTCCCTCCACGGACGCCGCCAAGAAGACCCCGCAGGACGCTTTCTGGGTCGACCCCCAGAGCGCCGCGGCCCGGCAGGTCAGGCAGTGGGAGCGGGAGGGCCGCACCCAGGACGCCGACGCGCTGAAGCGGATCTCCGAGCAGCCCATGGCCGTGTGGCCCGCGGGCGACGACCCGGCCCCGGACATCAAGGCGGCCGTCGACGGCGCCTCGCAAGCCGACCGCACCGCCGTACTGGTCGCGTACAACATTCCGCACCGCGACTGCGGGCAGCACTCCGCGGGCGGCGCGCACAGCTCGGACTTCTACCGGCAGTGGATCGACACGTTCGCGGGCACCATCGGCGACAAGTCGGCCGTCGTCGTCCTGGAGCCGGACGCGATCCCGCACATCGCGGACGGCTGCACCCCCGCCGAGTACCACGCCGAGCGCTACCAGCTGCTCGCCGACGCCATCCAGCGGCTCAAGCGGCAGCCGCAGGTGAAGGTCTATCTGGACGCGGGCAACCCGGGCTGGATCACCCAGGCGAGCAAGCTCGCCGAACCGCTCAAGCAGGCCGGGATCGCACGGGCGGACGGCTTCTCGCTGAACGTGTCGAACTTCCAGGACGACGACACCATCAAGGCGTACGGCCGCGGTCTCTCGGGGGTCGTCGGCGGCAAGCACTTCGTGATGGACACCAGCCGCAACGGCAAGGGCCCGCTCGCCGGTGACCGTGCGGACGCCTGGTGCAATCCGCCGGGGCGCGGTCTGGGCACCCCACCCACGGACAAGACCGGTGAGGCGCTGCTCGACGCGGTCCTGTGGATCAAGCGGCCCGGCGACTCGGACGGACCGTGCAGGGGCGGCCCGGCGGCGGGCCAGTGGTGGCCCGACTACGCGCTCGGTCTCGCGCGCAACGCCAAGGCCACCTGACCGCCCGCCCGACCAGGGGCTGCTTCACCTGGATCCGCCCGGGGGCTACTTCACATGGATCCACTTCGCCTCCGACGACGCGCCGTCCTGGTCCGTCACGAACAGCATGTACCAGCCCGGCGGCACAAGGGCGGTGTCGCCCTTGGGCACGTCCACCGTCACCGAACCCTTGCCCTTGGTGAGGCCAAGCGCGATCGACCGCTGCTCGACGTCCGTCGTGTGCGTCACCGCGCTGGGACGCATCAGACGGGCCGACGCGATCTTCCCGGGACTCTTCGTACGGAACGTCGCGCGGCCGTCCGCCGCCAGCTGCTCCGGCCCTTCGCCAAGGACCGGACGGTTCTCGCCCGCCCTGTGCAGCGTGGGCGGCGTGAAGACCTCCATGCGCTGCTCGAAGTGGCCGAGCTTGGTGTTCTCCTGGTTGTCGAAGAGCGGGTCCGAGCCGAAGGTGACGACGCGTCCGTCGGGCAGGAGCAGCGCCTCCGAGTGGTAGTTGCGGCCCACCTCGGGGGACGCCGCCGCGCGGAAGCTGTTGGTCTTGGGGTCGTAGAACTGCGCCTTGTGGATGTTGCTCCCGCCGCGACCGCGGTAGTCCTTGGAGCCGTTGGACGTGAACACCGAGTCGTCCGGCAGGATCACGCTGTTCAGGTAGCGGGTGCCCTGCGGGAGTTCGGGCCCTGTCTTGAAGGCGGGGCTGTCCTGCTTGAGGTCCACGACGGCTGTGCGCTTGGTCGACTTGTCCGACTCCCCGACGCCTCCGCCGCCCATGATCATCACCTTCTGGTCCTGCGCCGGGGGCAGCAGGAGGGAGGCGGACGTCTCGGTCTGGTCGAGGTCGACGAGGCCGGGGATCTTGTCGAACTTGTTGGTCTTCAGGTCCCAGAGGCCGGGTTCACGGCCCTTGTCGGCGGGCCCGTAACCCGCGTTCGACGCCGGGTAGAAGAGCTTGCCGCCCTTGGTGAGGAAGAGCGCCGGGTAGGTCGGGAAGTAGCGCTTGGGGCCGTCGGTCCACTTCTTCGTCTTCGGGTCGTAGATCTCGTTGTCGCCCGGGTCGATCATGCCCACGTCGTCGAGTCCGGAGACCGCGAGCACCTTGCCGTCGTCGAGACCGACGAGCGTCGGATACCAGCGGGCCTTCTTCATCGGGTCCACGGGGACGTACTTCTCCGCCTTCGGGTCGAACTCGTACGCCGCCTTGATCCCCTGGAAGTCCTGCTTGTCCATGGTGATCTTCTCGGCGATCCCGTACGCGTTGTCCGCGTCCTTGCCCTTGAGGCCCTCGATCTCGTACTGCGCCGCCTTCTCGGTGATGAACTCCTCGCCCTCCCGGGCGCCTTCCACGAAGACACGTGCCTCGCTCGCCTTGACCTTCGTCTTCCAGGGGTTCATCGCACCGGACTTGGAGTACGTGATCTCGTAGTCCCGCTCGGCTCTGGGGACCTTGACGTCGAACTTGCTCACGTACTCGACGCCCGACGGCGAGCGGAAACGGGTGCCCTTCTTAAGGACGAGGGTCTTGTCGGGGTTCTCGTTCTTGACGCGCATCCCGCCGCCGGCATGGGTGAGCTCGCCGTCGAGGAGTTCGTAGCGCGCCGTGCCGCCCGCGACCAGGAGGCGGCCGTCGGGGAGTTGGGCGTGCCCCGAGCAGAAGAAGTCCTCCGGGGTCGCCACCTTCTTGAAGGTGTCCGTCTTCGGGTCCCAGAGGATCGTGTCGAACGACCCCTTGTCGAACTTCTTCTGCTCGTTCCCGGAGCCCGCGACGATCAGGACCTTGCCGGTGTGCAGGAGCGCGGCGTGGATGGCGTTGGTGCGGAACTCCTCGGGGATGCCGATCTGTTTCCAGGAGCCGTACTTCGCCTTGTAGCCGGGCTGGGCGATCTCGTACTCGTGGTACTTCTCCTCGGCGAAGGAGAGCGCCGCCGGGGCGTTGAGTCCTACGAGCAGCGTGCCCGCGCCGACGCCGAGGAGCGTCTTCCTGGTGCGCTGAGAGGGCCGGTAGGCCATGGGTCAGTTCCCTCCTGTCGTGGTACCGGTGGCGAACGCCGGCTCCGGCTCGCCCTCCGCGCCCTGGGCTCCCAGGCCTTCCGCGTCCTGCCTGCCGCGCTGCCGCGCCCGCCTGCGGGCCTCGCCGCGCGCCCTGCGCTCCCCGAGCAGCGAGAAGCTCCAGATCGCTATCGGGGCGAGCGCGATGACCATCGCCAGTACGGCCCAGGTACGCATCGCCACATGGGTGTGGCCGAGCACGAAGGAGGCCACGAGCGAACTGGCGAGCACCGCCGCCCAGAAGAGGTGGATGCGGAAGGTGAGCACCCGGTCGGGGCTCGCGTCGCCGCCCTTGGGGGTGACCACGAAGCGGCTCGGGCGGCGCAGGACGGCGGCGCCGAGCGACTTGGCGTAGATGGGGGCGGAGAGCGCGGACATCGCCATGCCCGCGAGGCCTCCGGAGCCCTCCGGTTCGTGCGGGGAGACGTTGTGGCGGCGGTTCCAGAGGTAGAGGCCCACCTGGAGCGCTGCCGCGTCGCTGTAGAGCATCAGCCAGACGGATGCGGCGACCTGCGTGCCGGACGCGCCGAACCAGAGGAACAGGACGCAGCTCAGCACGCCGAGCAGCCAGTTGACGGCCGTCATGGGGTAGTAGACGAGCATCATCGTGTACGAGAAGAGGCGTCCTGGCGGCATCGTGAACGGTGCCTTCCAGTACTGCTTGAAGAGCGTCTCGTACGTCCCTCGTGACCAGCGCATCTGCTGCGTGAAGAAGTCCGTCCAGGAGGCGGGCCCCTCACCGACGGCGAGCACGTCCGGGGTGTAGACCGACCGCCAGTGGCGCCTGGTGGCGGGGTTCTTGTGGCGGTGCAGCTCGAAGCCGGTCGCCATGTCCTCGGTGATGGAGTCGTACAGGCCGCCGACCTGACGGAGCGCCGTGATGCGTACGACGTTGTTGGTGCCGACGAACATGGGCGCGCGGTAGCGGTTGCCGGCGCGCTGGATCAGGGCGTGGAAGAGGAACTGCTGGGACTCGGCGGCCTTGGTGACGGGGCTGTCGTAGTTCCCGTACACCTGCGGCCCGACGACGAACGCCACGTCCTCGTCACGGAAGTAACCCATCATCCGTTCCAGGAAGTTGGGCAGCGGGACGTGGTCGGTGTCCACGGAGGCGAAGAAGTCGTAGTCGCAGCCGTGCATCGCGAGCCAGGCGTTGTAGTTGCCGTGCTTGGTGCGGGCCTTGTGGACGCCCTTCTCGCGGTTCCACTCGGGGACGCCATTGCGGGTGAAGTGGCGTACGCCGAGTTCGGCGCAGAGCGCCTTGGCCTCGCCGTCGTCGCCCTCGTCCAGGAGCCAGACGTCGAGGGGCCCTGTGTGGTGTATCCGCTTGGCGCCTTCGAGGGTGGCGCGGACCATGCTGAGGGGTTCCTTGCCAGGAACGTACGTCGTGAGGAACGCGACGCGGGTGCCGGGTTCGGGGGTGACCGGGATCGGGTCCCTCGCCATCATCGTCGCGTGGGCGATCGAGATGACGTTGACGAGCATGAACAGCTCGATCAGTCCGATGGCCACGAGCATCGTGATGTCGAGACCGATGAGCCAGCGGTCGGCGCCCTCGCGTTGTGTCCAGTGGGTCGGCCAGACGAGGTAGACGAGCAGGAGGCCGGTGAGGACGGGCGCGAGCGTCATCAGGATGACGGCCCGTATTCGGTGGGGCTCACTGGAGAGCAGCTTGGTGTACTGCACCCGATAGCGGCCTCCTTCGCCGCTGCCGCCGCTTTCGCCGCCTTCGCCGTCCGGCTCGGTGAGCGGTCCGGCGAGTGTGCTGTGGGTGTCGTAGTCGTAGCCCTCCGGCCGCACAGCGCCCTCCAGGTCGTGGGTGATCTGGGTCTGGCAGGTTCAGACACGAACAAGCCGATAACCTCACAAAAGGGGAGTTTCCTCGGCGTGTCGAACCAGATGCGTCCGTGCGAGCGGTTTTAGGGTGAACGGTTTGGCTGCGGTTGCGGGGTGGGGGTGCGGCTGCTGAGGGCGGCGGCAAGAAGAAAGCCCCCGCCTGATGAACTCGGCGGGGGCTCTTCGCGGTACGGGGGCGGCCACTCGGAGAGGGGCGGCCACCGGGATAGGTGTGGCTACTGGGAGAGGTGCGGCTGCCGGGAAAGGTGCGGCTACTGGGAGAGGTGCCGCTCCACCGTGTCGACCTTCGACGTCAACCCGTCGCTCACCCCGGGGCGGATGTCCGCCTTCATGACCACGGAGACACGCGGCGCCCGCGCCTCGACCGCGGCGACGGCACGCTTGACGACGTCCATCACCTCGTCCCACTCGCCCTCGATCGACGTGAACATCGCGTCCGTCCGGTTGGGCAGGCCCGACTCGCGGACGACGCGGACCGCGTCGGCGACGTACTCCCCCACGTCCTCGCCGACGCCGAGCGGCGTCACGGAAAAGGCGATGATCATGCGCCCACGACCCCTTCGCGGCGGGCGCGCGACGCGATCACCGCGGCCTCGGCCTCACCCTTCAGCTTCCGCTCGGCGAAGAAACCGCCGGTCGGCAGGACGGAGAGGACGAAGTAGAGGGCGGCCGTCTTCAGGTTCCACTTCGTACGGTTCCAGGCGTCGAGCCAGAAGAGCACGTACAGGACGAAGAGCACGCCGTGGACCATGCCCATCACCGGTACGGCGTTGAATTCCGTGGTCCGCTTGAGCACCGAGCAGACGATCAGGAGCAGGAAAGAGATGGCCTCGGGAGCCGAGACCAGGCGGAGGCGGCGGAGTGCGGAAGCGGTCTTGATGTCCACGGATCACCTTCGGAGGGAGGCGGGGCGAGGGGGCGGGGCCGCTCGACGGCGCAATTCGTCGATCTATCCATCTATCGATCTTGTGAATGCGCGCACAAGCGACCCCCATTGTGACATCGGGGCATTCTCGGGGTTCGCTCAGGGGCCGTTGCCCTGTTCCGACCCCATATCCGACGGCTACCGTCGATACGTGGCAACGTTCCGACTGCAAGGCAGCAGGGTGCTCGCCGTGGACATGTCCGGCGACGCCGTCAAGGCGAAGAACGGCTCGATGGTCGCGTACGACGGCCAGATGGCCTTCAAAAAGATGACGGGCGGCGGCGAGGGCATCCGGGGCATGGTGACCCGGCGCCTCACCGGCGAGCAGATGACGGTGATGGAGGTGAAGGGGCACGGCACGTGCTGGTTCGCCGACCGCGCCACCGAGATCAACCTCGTGGAGCTGCGCGGCGAGAAGCTCTTCGTCGAGGCAGGCAATCTCCTGTGCACGGACGCGGCCCTGCGCACCGGCACCCAGTTCACCGGCGTCCGCGGCGCCTCACAGGGCAACGGCCTGTTCACCACGACCGTCGAGGGCTCGGGCCAGGCGGCGATCATGTCCGATGGCCCGGCGGTGGTGCTGCGGGTCAGTCGGCAGTATCCGCTGACGGTGGACCCCGGGGCCTATGTGGCGCACCAGGGTGACCTCCGCCAGAACCTCCAGTCGGGCGTCACTTTCCGTACGTTGCTCGGCGAGGGCGGCGGCGAGGCCTTCCAGATCCGCTTCGAGGGCGAAGGACTCGTCTACGTCCAGCCCAGCGAGCGGACCACGATCGCGGGGGACGTCTGACATGCCCTTCCGAGAGATCAACTCGAAGATGGTCGAGGCGACCGTCCTCCCGGGCCAGCGGCTGTTCAGCCAGCGCGGCGCCATGCTCGCCTACAAGGGAGAGGTCGCGTTCACCCCCAACATCCAGGGCGGGCAGGGCGGCCTGGGCTCGATGATCGGGCGCAGGGTCGCCAACGAGGCGACGCCCCTGATGACCGTCGAGGGCAGCGGCACCGTCCTCTTCGGGCACGGCGGCCACCACATCCAGGTGATCAGCCTCTCCGGAGACACCCTCTACGTGGAGGCGGACCGGCTGCTCGCCTTCGACGGCACACTCCAGCAGGGCACGATGTTCATGGGCTCGCAGGGCGGCGTCATGGGCATGGTGCGCGGACAGGTCACCGGACAGGGCCTCTTCACGACCACCCTCAAGGGACAGGGCTCCGTCGCGGTCATGGCGCACGGCGGAGTCATCGAGGTGCCGATCACCCCGCAGCGCCCGGTCCATGTCGACCCGCAGGCATATGTGGCGCACCACGGCGACGTACGCAACAAGCTCTCCACGGCGCTCGGCTGGCGCGACATGGTGGGCCGCGGCTCGGGCGAGGCCTTCCAGCTCGAGCTGTCAGGAAGCGGTGCGGTGTACGTCCAGGCGTCGGAGGAGAAGCTATGAACCCCTCAATGCCCTCGGGTGCGCCCGCGCCCCTCGACCCGATGTCGCTGCCGAGCGACGACAGCGTGAACGCGTACACCTTCTGTGTGGAACTCAAGGGGAGCCAGTGGTTCCTGCAGAAGGGGAAGATGATCGCCTACTACGGGTCGATCGAGTTCAACGGCATCGGACACGGCCGCCTGGACCGCCTGGTGCGCACGAGTTTCCATTCGCCCCTGCACGCGAGCGACTGGGTCGTCGCCGACGGCCAGGGCAAGATGCTCCTCGCCGACCGGGCCTTCGACGTGAATTCGTACGACCTCGAAGACGGCAACCTGACCATTCGCTCGGGCAACCTCCTCGCTTTTCAGCCAACTCTCGCGCTCAAGCAATCCATCGTTCCTGGCTTCCTGACCCTGATCGGGACCGGCAAGTTCGTTGCCGCTTCGAACGGCCCCGTGGTGTTCATGGAGCCACCGATCCGGGTCGATCCACAGGCCCTGGTGGGCTGGGCCGACTGCCCTTCGCCCTGCCATCACTACGACCACGGATACCTGACCGGAGTCATCGGGGGCGTGCGGGCGCTGAGCGGGATCGGCGGGACATCCGGGGAGGAGCACCAGTTCGAGTTCGTGGGTGCGGGCACGGTGCTTCTGCAGTCCTCGGAGGCGCTCATGACCGAGCAGGCGACGGGTGCGGTGCCGCAGCAGGCGGGCGTGCCGGGCGGTCAGGGGACACCGGGGCAACGCGGCCAACCTGGTCAACACGGGCAGCAGCCAGGGCAACCGCGCCTTCCCGGACAACTGGGGGACCTCCAGCGTCGCTTCGGCCTGTGAGCGGTAGTCTGCGGAGTGTGACGGCGAACGTCTGTACCCCTCTGTCATCTGGGGGGCACGAGGCACGTGTCACACACCGACATTCGTTCACCTTTCAACTTCTTAGGTAGAATCGATTCCATGGAGACCGAGACGGCCCCGCAGTGGCTGACCAACGAGGAACAGTGCGCCTGGCGCACCCACGTGGAGGTCAACAGGATGCTGACATATCAGCTCGAGAAGGACCTCCAGCCGTTCAACCTGACCATGAACGACTACGACATCCTCGTGCATCTCTCCGAGACGGACGAGAAGCGGATGCGTATGAGCGATCTCGCGGCCGCCACGCTGCAGTCCAAGAGTCGGCTCTCCCACCAGATCACCCGAATGGAGAACGCGGGTCTGGTCCGCCGGGAGAACTGCGAGTCCGACCGGCGCGGGCTCTACACCGTCCTCACGGACGAGGGCATGGAGACCATGCAGCGGGTCGCCCCGCACCACGTCGACTCGGTCCGCCGGCACTTCGTCGACCTGATCTCACCCGAGGCACTCGGCGAACTCCACAAGGCCCTGACCCCGATCGCGGAACACCTCCGCGCCCAGCGGGGCAAGCCCTGACCCTCACCCTCACCGGGAAGCAGCGGCGGCCGGGACCCTGAGCTCGAAGAGCGCTCCCCCACCGGGAGCCTCCCGGACCGTGAGGGTCCCGCCGTGGCGCGCGGCGACATCGCGCGCGATGGCGAGACCCAGACCCGCCCCGCCGTCATCCCGGGTGCGGGCGTCGTCGAGGCGTACGAAGCGCTCGAAGATCCGGTCGCGCTCGCTCTCCGCCACGCCGTCCCCGTCATCGGAGACTTCAAGGACCGCCCACGTGCCGTCGGCGCGGGTGGTCACCGTGACATGCGAGCGGGCGTGGCGCTGCGCGTTGTTCACGAGGTTGCCGAGCACGCGTGACAGCTGGCTGCGGGAGCCGGTGACCTCGACGTTCGCCAGATCCGTGCGGACGTCGACACGATCCCGCGTCCGCTGCGAAAGCTCCTCGCGAGCAAGCGCCGCCAGGTCCACCTGCCCTCCGCCCGGCTTCTCACCGGCGTCCAGACGGGCGAGGAGGAGCAGATCGGCGGCCAGTTCCTGAAGTCGTACGGTGTCCTCGACCGCACCGTCCACGTCCAGCAACTCCGGGTGGGCCGCGCCCACTTCGAGCTGGGTGCGCAGCGAGGCGATGGGGCTGCGCAGTTCGTGCGAGGCGTCGGCCACGAAGCGGCGCTGGCGTTCCACCGACGTCTGCAGGGCGGCGAGCGTCTCGTTCGTGGTCGTGGCGAGACGGGCGATCTCGTCGTGCGTGTCCGGCTCGGGCACGCGGCGCGCGAGGTCCTCGGACGCGGTGATCGCCGCCATCTCGGCGCGGATCGCGTCCACCGGGCGCAGGGCGCGGCGCGTCACGAGCCAGGTCACCCCGGCGATGACGGCGAGCAGCAGCGGGAAGCCGATGAGCATGGACGTCAACGCCGTGGACACCGCGCTCTGCCGGGCGGCGAGCGAGGCGCCCGCGTAGACGGTGAGGTCGCCCTTGCTCTCGGTGTTCACCTTGACCGCGGCGAAGCGGTAGTCCGCCGTCTCGCCGTCGACGGTGGCGGAGCCGGTGGTGACGCGCGCCGGGTCCTCGGAGATCTCCCCGGGTTCGGGCGCCTCGCTCTCGTCGTCGTCATCGTCGTCGCCCTTGGGGGGCGTGGACGCAGGCCGGGGCTTGACGGCGTCGATTCCCGTGCCGCTGATGCGCTCCAGGTCGTCAGTGGCGGCGACGAGCCGTTTGTCGCTGTCGACGACCTGGACAGGCTGATCCTCGTCGTCGAGTTCCAGTTCGTCGTACGGAGCGCTCCCGGCGAGCCGCGAGGCCACCCCGCGGGCGCCCGACTCCGCCTGGCCGCTCGCCTGGTCGGTCAGATTGGCGCGCAGCGAGAGCAGCACGGCGGCTCCGGCGGCGACCAGCGCGATGGCGACGACAAGGGTGGCCGCTGTGGCGGCCCGGGCCCTCACAGAACTGAAGAAGCGCTTCATCGGGGGGTCTCCAGGCGGTAACCGGCGCCGCGCACGGTCTTGATGAGCGGCGCTCCGAGCTTGCGCCGCAGGGCGCTGATGTACACCTCGACGATGTTGGGGTCGCCCTCGTAGGCGAAGTCCCAGACGTGGTCGAGGATGTCGCCCTTGGAAACCACCTCCCCCACCCGCAGGACGAGCTGCTCAAGGACCGCGAACTCCTTGGCCGTGAGCGTCACTTCCCTGTCCTCGCCGCTCTCGCCGTCGTCGCCTTCTCCGCCGTCCCCGCCGCGGAAGACGCGGCGCGCGGCGGTGTCGACCTTGAGGTCGCCGAGAGTGTGGACGGGCGAAGGCCCGCCGTTGCCGCGGCGGCGCAGGAGCGCCTTCACGCGGGCCACGAGCACGACGTACGAGAAGGGCTTGGTGAGGTAGTCGTCGGCGCCCGTGTCGAGCCCCTCGGCCTCGTCGTACTCCCCGTCCTTGGCGGTCAGCATCAGGATCGGCACGTCGTGTCCCGCGGCTCGGAGGGTCGAGCAGACGCGGTAGCCGTTCATGCCGGGCAGCATGATGTCGAGGATGACCAGGTCGTACGTTCCCTCGCTCGCCCGGTGCAGTCCGTCGAGGCCGTCGTGCACGACGTCCACGGCGTAGCCCTCGGCGGTCAGGCCCTTGGCGAGGGACAACGCGAGACGCTTCTCGTCTTCCACGATCAACAGGCGCATGCGTTCAGG
Organism: Streptomyces sp. NPDC031274; assembly: GCF_055570235.1. Taxonomy (NCBI): domain Bacteria; kingdom Bacillati; phylum Actinomycetota; class Actinomycetes; order Kitasatosporales; family Streptomycetaceae; genus Streptomyces; species Streptomyces sp. NPDC031274. The sequence continues at coordinate 58,950 of NZ_JBVIHP010000006.1, forward strand.
GTCGCAGAGCGAACCTGAAGAGTTCTTCAGGTGGCTTCAGCCTGGCTTCAGGGTCGTTCAGCCAGATTGGTTCTTGTCGAAAGCGAACGGCAGCGGCCCACCGGCCGCAGAGCCACCGACTCGGGAGGAACCCCTCATGAAGCGCAACATCGTCATCGCCACCGTCGCAGCCCTGGCCCTCGTCGGGGGCGGCACCGCGACAGCGCTCGCCAACAGCGGCGACGACGAGTCGTCGGCCGCCGCCGCCAAGAAGTCCAGCGTTCAGCTGAAGGACAACGACCGCGACAACGACCGGGACGACGACCGGTACGAGGACCGGGACGACGCCAAGGAGAACACCGTCGAGGTGAAGGCCGCCAAGGTGACGGCGGCCGACGCGATCAAGGCGGCACTGGCGAACCAGTCCGGCACAGCGGTCTCCGCCGAGCTGGACGACGAGGACAACGGCGGTCTGGTCTGGGACGTCGACGTGCTCGGCAAGGGCAGCACCTGGCACAGCGTGCAGGTCGACCCCGGTACGGGCAAGGTCCTTGGCTCGCACACCGAGCAGGACGATGACGGCGACGCGGGCCGCGTGGCCGCCGCCCTGAAGGGTGCGTCCACCTCGGCGGAGGACGCGGCGAAGGCCGCGGCCGCCAAGGGCACGGTGACCTCTGTGGACCTGGACGACGACGGTACGGCCGGGGCGTGGGAAGCGGAGACCTCCAACGCCAAGGGTGCGGAGTCCGACTGGAAGGTCGACCTGCAGTCGGGCAAGGTCACGGCTGACCGTTCCGACAGCCACGATGACTCGGACGACAACGACAACGACTCCGACTCCGACTCCGACGACTGATAGCCCCGTCCCCCCGGTGAGCGGGCCCCGCAGGGATCTCCCTGCGGGGCCCTCTCGCGTTGCGGGTGCACACTGAGCCGCCGCTTCGCGACGGAGAACGTCCGTCGTGAAGCGACGGCTCGTTCGTCGGTCTGCGGGGCCCGCCAGGCCTGTGCGCAAGCCGTCGATCCGCTTACTCCCCGGGGTGACCGGCCCCCCTCAGCCCGCCGTCAAGTTCTCGATCAGTTCGTCCGCCGCCGAGTACGGGTCCGTCTCCCCCGCCACGATCCGTTCCGCGAGGGCCGAGAGACGTGCGTGGCCGCGCAGGTCCCCGATCCGCTCCCGCAGGGCCGTCACCGCGATCGTCTCCACCTCGTGAGCGGCACGCGCGGCGCGCCGCTCGGCGAGTACACCCCGCTCCTCCATCCACGCCCGGTGCTTCTCCAGGGCCTCGACGACCTCGTCGATCCCCTCGCCCCGCGCGGCCACCGTCTTCACGATGGGCGGGCGCCAGTCACCGGCCGCGCGGGACTCCCCGAGTCCCAGCATGTGGTTCAGTTCGCGCGCGGTCGCGTCCGCGCCGTCCCGGTCCGCCTTGTTGACGACGTACACATCGCCGATCTCCAGGATCCCGGCCTTCGCCGCCTGGATCCCGTCGCCCATGCCGGGGGCGAGCAGCACCACCGACGTGTCCGCCTGCGAGGCGATCTCCACCTCGGACTGGCCCACTCCGACCGTCTCCACGAGGATGACGTCGCAGCCCGCCGCGTCCAGGACCCGGATCGCCTGCGGAGCCGACCACGCGAGGCCGCCGAGGTGGCCGCGCGTCGCCATGGAGCGGATGTAGACCCCGGGGTCGGACGCGTGCTCCGACATCCGGACCCGGTCGCCGAGCAGCGCGCCCCCGGAGAAGGGGGACGAGGGGTCGACGGCCAGGACGCCGACCCGCTTGCCCGTCCTGCGGTACGCGGACACGAGTGCCGACGTCGAAGTCGACTTGCCGACACCGGGGGATCCCGTGAGGCCCACCACGTACGCGTGGCCCGCCAGTGGGGCGAGCGCCGCCATGACCTCGCGGAGCTGCGGTGACGCCCCCTCCACCAGTGAGATCAGCCGGGCCACGGCCCGTGGCCTGCCCTCGCGGGCCTGTGCCACCAGGGAGGGGACGTCCTGCATGTCAGACAGCTCCGTTCCTAGACGTAGAGGTAGACGTACCCGCGCGAAGCGCGTCAGGCCTTCAGACCTTCAGACCTTCGCCACCTTCACGATCAGCGCGTCACCCTGCCCGCCGCCACCGCACAGCGCTGCCGCGCCCACGCCGCCGCCCCGCCGCTTCAGTTCCAGGGCGAGGTGCAGCACGACGCGTGCGCCGGACATCCCGATCGGATGACCCAGGGCGATGGCGCCGCCGTTGACGTTCACCTTTTCCGAGGAGACCCCGAGGTCCTTCATCGACTGCACCGCGACCGCGGCGAAGGCCTCGTTGATCTCGATCAGGTCGAGGTCCGCGACGCCGAGGCCCTCCTTCTTCAGGGCGTGCTGGATCGCGTTCGACGGCTGCGACTGGAGCGAGTTGTCCGGGCCCGCCACGTTGCCGTGTGCCCCGATCTCCGCGAGCCACGTCAGGCCGAGCTCCTCGGCCTTGGCCTTCGACATCACCACGACCGCCGCGGCGCCGTCGGAGATCTGCGAGGACGTGCCCGCCGTGATCGTGCCGTCCTTGGCGAAGGCCGGGCGCAGCTTGGCGAGGGACTCCGCGGTCGTCTCGGCGCGGATGCCCTCGTCCTTGGAGAACAGGACCGGGTCGCCCTTGCGCTGCGGGATCTCGACCGGGGTGATCTCGGCCTCGAAGGTGCCGTTCTTCTGCGCGGCGGCGGCCCGCTGGTGGGAGGCGGCGGCGATCTCGTCCTGCTCGGGGCGCCCGATGCCCAGGCGGGTGTTGTGCTTCTCCGTGGACTCGCCCATGGCGATGTTCTCGATGGAGTCGGTCAGGCCGTCGTACGCCATGGAGTCGAGCATCTCGATGGCGCCGTACTTGTAGCCCTCGCGCGACTTCGGAAGGAGGTGCGGCGCGTTCGTCATCGACTCCTGGCCGCCTGCGACGACGATGTCGAACTCGCCCGCGCGGATCAGCTGGTCGGCGAGCGCGATCGCGTCGAGCCCGGAGAGGCACACCTTGTTGACGGTGAGCGCGGGGACGTTCATGGGGATGCCCGCCTTGACGGCGGCCTGACGCGCCGGGATCTGCCCTGCCCCGGCCGTGAGGACCTGCCCCATGATCACGTACTGCACCTGGTCGCCGCCGATGCCGGCCCGGTCGAGCGCGGCCTTGATCGCGAACCCGCCCAGGTCCGCGCCGGAGAAGGACTTCAGGGAGCCGAGCAGGCGGCCCATGGGCGTTCGAGCGCCCGCGACGATCACTGAGGTGGTACCGGTCGTTCCAGACATGTGCCACGGCCCCTTGGGAGGAGGAGTTAATGAGGGTTTACTTGAATGTACTGAGCGGTACGCCGCGCGTCACCGGGCGCTCGGTGTGATCGCGCGCACGTTGCGTAATCACCGCCGGAAGGGCTGCACTTAGACCATGCTGACGCGAATCGATCACATCGGGATCGCCTGTTTCGACCTCGACAAGACCGTCGAGTTCTACCGGCAGACGTACGGCTTCACGGTGTTCCACACCGAAGTCAATGAGGAGCAGGGCGTGCGCGAGGCCATGCTCAAGATCAACGAGACGAGTGACGGCGGCGCCTCCTACCTGCAGCTCCTCGAACCCACTCGCGACGACTCCGCCGTGGGCAAGTGGCTGAAGAAGAACGGCGAGGGCGTGCACCACATCGCCTTCGGCACCGCGGACGTGGACGCCGACGCCGCCGCCGTAAAGGAAAAGGGCGTACGCGTCCTTTATGAGGAGCCCAGGATCGGGTCCATGGGATCCCGTATCACCTTCCTGCACCCCAAGGACTGTCACGGTGTACTGACCGAACTGGTCACCTCGGCAGCTCAGGAGTCACCGGAGCACTGACCTCCGCATACTTGGGCCGGTAAGGTTGGGGTCGGCCGTCCGAAGTATGGGCGGCCGGTCGTCCGTACGCTGGGCGACCGTTTGCCGGGGTCCGGGTTTCGGGGGACGAGCGTCAGGGCAGCGGCCCACACTCTGCTGTTGATCTGACACCATTCCCCATGAGCCCCGTTCGGCGGATGGACAGGGCTCTTACGAAGAGGCTTGCGACCAGAGTGGGGTATCCCCTGCTCGAACGAAGTTGAGAGCTTGGAGTGGGGTATCCCCTGCTCGATCGAAGTTGAGAGCTTGGAGTGGGGTATCCCCTGCTCGATCGAAGTTGAGAGCTTGGGGAAGGATGGGACCGCGCAGTGCGGGGCTACGAACGCCAAGAGAGCTCGCGGGCTGAGACGGACCATCTTTCGCGGTTCGAGGCCGAGATGGACCGGCTGAAGACCGAGCGAGAGAAGGCTGTTCAGCACGCCGAAGACCTCGGCTACCAGGTCGAGGTGTTGCGCGCCAAGCTTCACGAGGCGCGCCGCAACCTCGCGTCCCGCCCTGCCTACGACGGCGCGGACATCGGCTACCAGGCCGAGCAGCTGCTCCGCAATGCCCAGGTTCAGGCCGACCAGCTGCGCCAGGACGCCGAGCGGGAGCTGCGCGACGCCCGTGCGCAGACCCAGCGCATCCTCCAGGAGCACGCCGAGCAGCAGGCCAGGCTCCAGTCCGAGCTGCACTCCGAGGCGGTGTCGCGCCGTCAGCAGCTCGATCAGGAGCTGTCCGAGCGCCGCCAGACCGTCGAGTCGCACGTCAACGAGAACGTGGCGTGGGCCGAACAGCTCCGAGCGCGTACGGAACAGCAGGCGCGCCGCCTGCTCGACGAGTCGCGCGCCGAGGCCGACCAAGCCCTTGCCGCAGCCCGCGCCGAGGCCGAGCGCGTGACCGAAGAGGCCCGCCAGCGCCTGGCGAGCGATGCCGAGTCGGCCCGCGCCGAGGCCGAGGCGACCCTGCGCCGGGCCCGCGCGGACGCCGAGCGCCTCCTGAACGCCGCTTCCACGCAGGCGCAGGAAGCCACCGAGCACGCGGAGCAGTTGCGCTCCACCACCGCCACCGAGTCCGAGCAGGCGCGCCGCCAGGCGAGTGAGGCGAGCCGGGCCGCCGAGCAGCGCATGGCGGAGGCCGAGGCGGCTCTGCGCGAGGCGCGCGCCGAGGCCGACAAGGTCGTCGCCGAGGCGAAGGAAACCGCCTCCAAACAGCTGTCGGCCGCCGAAGGCGCCAACGAACAGCGCACGCGTACGGCCAAGGAGCAGGTCGCGCGCCTGGTCGGCGAAGCGACGAAGGAAGCCGAGGTCACCAAGGCCGAGGCCGAGCAGCTCGTCACCGACGCCAAGGCCGAGGCCGAGCAGCTGATCAAGGACGCCTCCGAGAAGGCGCGCACGATCACCGCCGAGGAGACGGCCGGCCAGCTCGCCAAGGCCGCCCGCACCGCGGAGGAAGTACTCGACAAGGCGTCCAAGGACGCCAAGGAGACGACCAGGACCGCCACCGAAGAGGCCGAGCGGATCCGCACCGAGGCCGAGACCGAGGCGGACCGGCTGCGCGCCGAGGCGCACGACATCGCCGAGGAGCTCAAGGGCACGGCGAAGGACGACACCAAGGAGTACCGCGCCAAGACCGTCGAGCTGCAGGAGGAGGCGCGCCGCCTGCGTGGCGAGGCCGAGCAGCTGCGGGCCGACGCGGTCACCGAGGGCGAGCGGATCCGCAGCGAGGCCAGGCGCGAGGCCGTCCAGCAGATCGAGGAGGCGGCCAAGTCCGCCGAGGAGCTGCTCGCCAAGGCGAAGGCCGACGGCGAGGAGCTCAAGACGGCGGCGACCGCCGAGAGCGACCGGGTCCGCTCCGAAGCCATCGAGCGCGCCACGACCCTGCGTAAACAGGCCGAGGAGACCCTGGAGCGCACCCGCGCGGAGGCCGAGCGGCACCGCGAGGAGGCCGCCGAGCAGGCCGAGACCACGAAGTCCGAGGCGCAGGAAGCCGCACGGGCCCTGCACGAGGAGACCGAGCGGGCCATAGCGGCACGTCAGGCCGAGGCCGCCGACGAGCTGGCCCGCCTGCGCACGGAGGCCGAGGAGCGTCTCGCCTCCGCCGAGCAGGCGCTGACCGAAGCCCGCGCCGAGGCCGAGCGCATCCGCAAGGAGGCGTCGGACGAGACGGACCGCCTCCGCACGGAGTCCGCCGAGCGGATCCGCACCCTTCAGTCGCAGGCCGAGACCGAGGCCGAGCGGCTGCGCACCGAGGCCGCCGCCGACGCGTCGCAGGCGCGCGCCGAGGGCGAGAACGTCGCCGTGCGACTGCGTTCGGACGCCGCCGCCGAGGCCGAGCGCCTCAAGACCGAGGCCCAGGAGTCCGCCGACCGTCTGCGCTCGGAGGCCGCAGCCGCCGCCGAGCGCGTGGGCGCGGAGGCCGCCGAGGCGCTGTCCGCCGCCCAGGAGGAGGCCGCGCGGCGTCGCCGGGAGGCCGAGGAGACCCTCAGCTCCGCGCGCGCGGAGGCCGACCAGGAGCGCGAGCGGGCCCGCGAGCAGAGCGAGGAACTGCTCGCCACCGCCCGCAAGCGCGTCGAAGAGGCCCAGGCCGAGGCCGTCCGCCTCGTCGAGGAGGCCGACCGCAGGGCGACCGAGATGGTCTCGAGCGCCGAGCAGACCGCGCAGTCCGTACGGGATTCCGTGTCGGGCATGCAGGAGTCGGCGCAGGAGGAGATCGCGGGCCTGCGCAGCGCCGCCGAGCACGCCGCGGAGCGTACGAGGACCGAGGCGCAGGAGGAGGCGGACCGCGTCCGCGCCGACGCCTACGCCGAGCGGGAGCGCGCCAACGAGGACGCGGGCCGCACCCGGCGCGAGGCGAACGAAGAGGCGGAGGCCGCCAAGTCGCTTGCCGAGCGCACCGTTTCGGAGGCGATCACGGAGGCCGAGCGGCTGCGCTCGGACGCTTCCGAGTACGCCCAGCGCTCGCGCACAGAAGCCTCGGACGCGATCGCGTCGGCCGAGCAGGACGCGTCCCGCACGCGGGCCGACGCCCGCGAGGACGCCAACCGCATCCGCAGCGACGCGGCGAGCCAGGCCGATCAGTTGATCGGCGAGGCGCGCAGCGAGGCGGAGCGGCTGCAGAACGAGACGATCGCGGAGGCCGAGCGGCTGCAGGCCGAGACGACCACCGAGGCCGAGCGGGTGCGCGCGGAGTCGGTGGCCAAGGCCGAGAAGCTCATCTCGGACGCGACGGGCGACGCCGAGCGGCTTCGCGCGGACGCCGCGGAGACGGTCGGTTCCGCCCAGCAGCACGCCGAGCGCATCCGGTCCGACGCCGAGCGCGTCAAGGCGGAGGCCGCCGCCGAGGCCGAGCGGCTCACGTCGCGGGCGCGGGACGAGGCCGAACACACCCTGGACGAGGCGCGCCAGGCGGCCAACAAGCGCCGCTCCGAGGCGGCCGAGCAGGTCGACACGCTCATCACCGAGGCGGTGGCCGAGGCCGAGAAGCTGACGGCCGACGCCCAGGAGAAGGCCCTCAAGGCCACCACGGACGCGGAGGCGCAGGCCGACACGATGGTCGGCGCGGCCCGTTCGGAGGCCGACCGGCTTGTCTCCGACGCCACGGTCGAGGGCAACTCCCTGGTGGAGAAGGCCCGTACGGACGCGGACGAACTGCTCGTCGGCGCCCGCAGGGACGCGACGGCCATAAGGGAGCGCTCCGAGGAGCAGCGCGACCGCCTCACCGCCGAGATCGAGGAGCTGCACGAGCGTGCGCGCCGCGAGTCCGCCGAGGCGATGAAGTCCGCGGGCGAGCGGTGTGACGCTCTGGTGAAGGCCGCGGAGGAACAGCTCGCCGAGGCCGAGGCGAAGGCCAAGGAGATGGTGTCGGACGCGAGTTCCGAGGCCGGCAAGGTGCGGATCTCCGCCGTGAAGCGGGCCGAGGCGCTGCTCAAGGAGGCCGAGACGAAGGTGGCCGAGCTGGTGCGCGACGCCGAGCGCGTCAAGGCGGAGGCGGAGGCCGAGGCCGAGCGGACGGTTGACGAGGGCAAACGCGAGCTGGAGGTCCTCGTCCGGCGCCGCGAGGACATCAACGCCGAGATTTCCCGTGTCCAGGACGTGTTGGAGGCGTTGGAGTCTTTTGAGGCCCCACCGATCGCCGGGGCGAAGGACGGTGGCGTCAAGGCCGGTGCGACGGCGGGTTCAACTCGATCGAGTGGCAAGCCGTCTGAGGGGTAGCCAAAGAACATCCGCCGTGCTTGTAGAGGACCTTCGGCACTGTCGCTGGCAAGTCCTCTGGCGGTTAGCCACTCAAAAGGGGTGTCATTCTCCAGATCAAACGGGCATCCGCTCGATGACACGCCGCTTTGACCCCTAGGATTCCCCCTATCACCTCACCGGTCTCATTCGACAGGAACCCCATGAGCGACACTTCCCCCTACGGCTTCGAGCTTGTGCGGCGTGGGTACGACCGCGCTCAGGTGGACGAACGTATCTCCAAGCTCGTCTCCGACCGTGACAGCGCTCTCGCTCGTATCACTGCTCTGGAAAAGCGCATTGAGGAGCTGCACCTCGAGACGCAGAACGCGCAGGCGCAGGTAGCCGACGCCGAACCGTCGTACGCGGGCCTCGGTGCCCGCGTCGAGAAGATCCTCCGCCTCGCCGAGGAGGAGGCGAAGGACCTGCGCGAGGAGGCCCGTCGCGCAGCCGAGCAGCACCGCGAGCTCGCCGAGTCGGCGGCCCAGCAGGTGCGTAACGACGCCGAGTCGTTCGCGGCCGAGCGCAAGGCCAAGGCGGAGGACGAAGGCGTCCGGATCGTCGAGAAGGCCAAGGGCGAGGCCGGCACGCTGCGCAGCGAGGCCCAGAAGGACGCGCAGCAGAAGCGCGAGGAGGCGGACGCCCTCTTCGAGGAGACCCGCGCCAAGGCCGCCCAGGCCGCGGCCGACTTCGAGACGAACCTCGCCAAGCGCCGTGAGCAGTCGGAGCGTGACCTGGCTTCGCGTCAGGCCAAGGCCGAGAAGCGTCTCGCGGAGATCGAGCACCGTGCGGAGCAGCTGCGCCTCGAGGCGGAGAAGCTGCGTACGGACGCCGAGCGTCGCGCCCGTCAGACGGTGGAGACCGCTCAGCGTCAGGCCGAGGACATCGTCGCCGACGCGAACGCCAAGGCCGACCGGATTCGCAGCGAATCCGAGCGGGAGCTCGCGGCGCTGACGAATCGTCGCGACTCGATCAACGCGCAGCTCACCAATGTGCGGGAGATGCTGGCCACGCTCACGGGTGCGGCCGTCGCCGCCGCGGGTACGCCCGCCGACGAGGAGCCTGTCTCCCGCGGGGTTCCGGCTCAGCAGACTCGCTGATGTCGTAGGGACCTGCGGACCGGTCGTGGCTGGTCGCGCAGCTCCCCGCGCCCCTTACGGGGAGCCCTCTGTCCAAGTGGCAGGGGGCTTCGTCCCGTTTTAGCGTGGCCGCATGATCGAGCTCGAGGGGCTGACCAAGCGGTACGGCGAGAAACTGGCCGTCAACGACCTCACCTTCACCGTGCACCCTGGTGTAGTCACCGGCTTCCTCGGGCCGAACGGCGCGGGCAAGTCCACGACGATGCGGATGATGCTCGGGCTCGACAACCCCACGGCGGGTGCCGCGCGGATCGACGGCAAGCGGTACGCCCAGCTGAAGGACCCGCTGAAGTACATCGGCGCCCTGCTCGACGCCAAGGCCATGCACGGCGGGCGCAGCGCCTTCAACCACCTCCTCTGCCTCGCGCAGAGCAACGGCATCCCGCGCACCCGCGTCCACGAGGTCCTCGACACCGTCGGCCTGACGCAGGTCGCCAAGAAGAAGGCCAAGGGCTTCTCGCTCGGCATGGGCCAGCGGCTCGGCATCGCGGGCGCGCTGCTCGGCGACCCCGAGATCCTGATGTTCGACGAGCCGGTCAACGGACTCGACCCCGAGGGCATCCACTGGATCCGGAACCTGATGAAGTCCCTCGCCTCGCAGGGCCGTACGGTCTTCGTCTCCTCCCACCTGATGAGCGAGATGGCGCTGACCGCCGAGCACCTCGTCGTCATCGGGCAGGGCCGGCTCCTCGCCGACACCTCCATGGCGGACTTCATCCGGCAGAACTCACGCAGTTACGTCCGGCTGCGCTCCCCGCAGCGCGAGCGCCTCCTGGACGTGCTGCACCAAGAGGGCATCACCGCCGTCGAGGCGGGCAACGGCACCCTCGAAGTCGACGGCACCCCCTCGGAGGATCTCGGCGAACTCGCCGCACGCCATCAGCTCGTACTCCATGAGCTCAGCCCCCAGCAGGCCTCGCTCGAAGAGGCCTTCATGCAGCTCACCGCGGAGTCGGTGGAGTACCACGCGCACACCGATCACGCCGACCGCGCGGCCCCTGGTGCCGCCCCGCCTCCCCCCGCGCAGGTCGAGGGCTGGGGCGGGAGCTGGCAGCAGAAGAGGAAGGGGTCCTGAGCGATGGCGGCGACACAGGTACTGAAGTCGGAGTGGACCAAGATCCGCTCGGTCTCGTCGACCGTGTGGACGCTGGGTCTGGCCCTGGTCGTCACGGTGGGGCTCGGCCTGTTGATCAGCATTCTGGCGAAGAACGACTACGACAGCCTCAACGCCCAGGACCGGCAGGTCTTCGACCCCACCTACACCAGCTTCGCCGGAATGAGCCTCGGCCAGCTCGCGATGATCGTCTTCGGTGTGCTCGTCGTCTCGAACGAGTACAGCACCGGCATGATCCGCACCTCGCTCTCCGCGGTGCCGCAGCGTGCGACGTTCATGACCGGCAAGGTCGTGGTCGCCACCGCGCTCTGCCTGGTGGTGGGGCTCGTCACGAGCTTCATCACGTTCTTCCTCGGGCAGGCGATGCTCGGCGAGCACAAGGCCATGATCGGCGATCCGGGCGTGCTGCGTGCGGTGATCGGCGGCGGGCTCTACATGACGCTGATCGCGATGTTCTCGATGGGCGTCGCCACGATGCTGCGCAGTCCCATGCTGTCGCTCGGCATCCTGATGCCGTTCTTCTTCCTGATCTCCAGCATCCTGGGCAACGTCTCGGCGACGAAGAAGATCGGCCGGTTCCTCCCCGACCAGGCGGGCAACAGGATCATGCAGGTGAAGACGCCGCTCGACGACGACGTCCCGTACGGGCCCTGGGGCGGCCTCGCCATCATGGTGGTCTGGGTCGCCGTCGCGCTGATCGGCGGCTATGTGCTGCTGAAGAAGCGAGACGCGTGACGCTCCGCTGAGGTGCGGCGCGGTGCAGTGCAGTGCGGTGCGGTGCGGTGCAGTGCGGTGCGGTGCAGTGCGGTGCAGTGCTGCCGGAAAGATGCAGCGCCCCCTCTCTTGGCTGGAACCGTCAGCTCCCCGTTATCCTCCTAACCCTTACGGGGGCGTGTGCCCCGACGTCCTGAACCATTCGATGGGTGCGGAGAATGATCGAGGCAGTCGGCCTGACGAAGCGCTACGGCGCCAAGACAGCCGTGTACAACCTTTCCTTTCAGGTGCGACCCGGCACGGTCACCGGCTTCCTGGGCCCGAACGGCTCCGGCAAGTCGACGACCATGCGCATGATCCTCGGGCTCGACCAACCCACCACGGGCCAGGTGACGATCGGCGGCTACCCGTACCGCAAGCTCCCCAACGCTCCCCGCCAGGTCGGCGCGCTGCTCGACGCCAAGGCGGTGCACGGCGGCAGGCACGCCCGCAACCACCTCCTGTGCCTCGCGCAGCTCTCCGGCATCCCGGCCCGCCGGGTCGACGAGGTGCTCGGCGTCGTGGGCCTCCAGGAAGTCGCGAAGAAGCGCTCCAAGGGCTTCTCGCTCGGCATGGGCCAGCGCCTGGGCATCGCCGCCGCGCTGCTCGGCGACCCGCAGGTGCTGCTCTTCGACGAGCCGGTCAACGGTCTCGACCCCGAGGGCATCCTCTGGGTGCGGAACCTGATGAAGTCGCTCGCGGCCGAGGGGCGCACCGTCTTCGTCTCCTCCCACCTGATGAGCGAGATGGCGCTCACCGCGGAGCACCTGATCGTGATCGGCCGTGGGCAGCTGCTCGCGGACATGAGCGTCAAGGACTTCATCTCGCACAACTCCGCCGACTTCGCCCGGGTGCGTACGCCGGACACCGACCCCAAGCAGCGCGAGAAGCTCTCGGCCGCGCTGACCGAGGCCGGCGGCCAGGTCATGCCCGAGCAGGACGGCGCGCTGCGCGTGACCGGCCTTCCGCTCCCCCGCATCAGCGACCTCGCGCACGGCGCGGACGTCCGCGTGTGGGAGCTCTCCCCGCACCAGGCCTCGCTGGAAGAGGCCTACATGCGGATGACGCAGGGTGCCGTCGACTACCGCTCGACGGTCGACCAGCGCGCGGGGCTGCAGCAGCCCGTACAGCAGATGCCGCCCGGTGCGATGCCGCAGCAGCCGATGCCGGTGGCCGGACAGGGCCAGCCCGGGTGGTACGCGCCGCCGCCGCCCCAGCAGGGCGGCCAGCCGTTCGCGATGCCGCAGGGCGCGCCCCAGGGCGCTCCCGGGGCTCCCGGCGCTCCTGAGGCCCCTGCCGCACCGCAGGGCACCCCCAATCCGTACGCGGCCGCCGCCCCGCAGGCGCCCGCCTCCGCCCCCGCTCCTCAGATGACCAAGCGCGACAGCGAGGACCCCCGATGACCACGCCTCCGACTCCGCAGCCGCAGGCGCAGCCCCAGCAGGCGTACGCACAGGCCGGCGCCCCCGTGCCGCAAGGTGGCCCGATGCCCCAGGGCGCCCCGATGGCTCCCCCGCCGGCCGCCCCCGCGCCGCCCTCCGCGTGGCAGCAGGCGATGAACAACGCCTACTCCTCGCCGATCCCGGTCAAGAAGACCCACCTCGGCAACGCCCTGGCCTCCGAGTGGACGAAGATCAAGTCGGTCCGCTCGACGATGTGGACCCTCGGCGTCTTCTTCCTCCTGGTCGTCGGCATCGGCCTGCTCGTGGCCGGGCAGACGCAGGACCGGGACTTCCAGGACGTGCCGTTCACGATCCCGGCGTTCTTCGGTCTCGTGCTCGGCCAGATCTGCCTGATCACGCTCGGCGTCCTGGTGACCTCGTCCGAGTACGGCACGGGCATGATCCGTACGACGTTCACGGCGTCGCCGCAGCGCTATCGCGTGTTGGCCGCCAAGATCCTGATCTTCTTCGTGATCGCCTTCGTCGTCTCGGCGGGATCGATCCTGCTCGTGGGCCTGATGACGTCGGGGATGCACAGCGGCCCCGAGGCGGGCGATGTCGCCTGGTCGGGCACGGTCCTCAAGGGCGGGCTCTACGTCTCGCTCCTGGGCGTCCTCGCGCTCGCGGCAGGATCGATGCTGCGCCACTCGGCGGGCGCGATCACCGCGATGCTCGGCGTGGTCCTGGTGCCCGCGATCCTGCCCGTGTTCCTGATGATCTCCGAGGGCACCCGGCCTTTCGGCGAGAAGATGATGGACTACAACGCCATCAACTCCCTCGCCAAGATTTTCGAGATGGACGGGGAGGGCGGCGGCACCTCGCAGCTGCTGCTGCTCGTCGGTGTGACGGTGGCCGCGATCGTCGGCGCCTTCGCCCTTCTGGAGAAGCGCGACGTATAGGCACAGCTCCGGGAACGGCCCAGGACAGGCGTCAGGAAGAGCCGTCAGTACCTGGGCGCGCTACGGGACCGCTGCACCCGCGAGGTGCGGCGGTCCTTCGCGTTCCAGCAGGCCTTGTGCCAGTGTCTGCGCTCGTCCACGCCCGAGTGTTCGGGCCAGGCCACCACATGCGCGATGCCGGACGGGATCTCCTGGTCGCAGCCGGGGCAGCGGTAGGTCTTGCCGGCCGCGCTCGCGCCCGCGACATGGCGCAGGCTCCACTCCTCGCCCTGCCAGCTCTCGGTGGACTGGAAGCCGCCGTAGCGGCCCGCCGGTTCCCCGTCCGTACGCGGGCTGTACTCTCCGCCGCCCTTCGGGCGGTTACGACGCGGGGACACGGGACACCTCACGGGATGTACGGGGACCAGGAGTGCGTCCAGCCTACGCGGCATGCGCGGCAGCGGGCGCATGTCACCAATCACCACAGATCCCCCCTGCATTTCGCAGAAAATCCGTCAATCTTCATGCCAAGCCGTGCCTTTGGCACGTGTCACGCGTTGTTGCCCGTAGGGGGAGTGCCTGCGTCGGCGCCAAGGAGGCAGGAGTGCGATGCGTGTAGGTAGTTTTGTTCTGGCCGCCCAGTTCCCGGGACAGGGGCAGGGGGAGGCGCTGCACCGTGCGGTGCGGTCCGCCGAGGTGGCCGAGGAGGCGGGCCTCGACTCCGTCTGGCTGGCCGAGCACCACTTCGTGCCGTACGGCACGTGCCCGTCCGCCGTGACCCTCGCCGCGCTGCTCCTCGGGCGTACGCGGCACATCCGCGTCGGCACCGCGGTGAGCGTGCTGCCGACCGTCCATCCTGTCGCCCTGGGCGAGCAGGCCGCGCTGCTGCATCTGACGTCCGGCGGGCGCTTCTCGCTCGGCGTGGGGCGCGGCGGGCCATGGGTGGACCTCGAAGTCTTCGGGGCCGGTCTCGACGCGTACGAGAAGGGGTTCCCGGAATCGCTCGACCTGCTGCTGCGGTGGCTGAGCGAGCCGCGGGTGGCGAGCGACGCGGACCGCTTCCCCTTCCGCGAGGTCACCGTGGTGCCACGGCCGCAGGAGGCGCTGGCGGGACCGGTCGATGACACCGGGGAGAGCAGGGACGGCCCGGAGGTGATCGTCGCCTGCACCTCACCGTCCAGCGTGCGCCTCGCGGCGGAACGCGGTCTGCCGATGCTGCTCGGCATGCATGTCGGCGACGAGGAGAAGGCCGAAATGGTGGCGTTGTGGCGGCGGCACGCGCGCGCCGCGGGGCGCACGCCGGATCAGGTCCACCGCGCTCCGCACGTGTCCGCCGGGGTCGCGCAGATCGCGGACCGGCGCCTGGACGCGACGGAGACGCTGCAGAAGGCGATGCCCGGGTGGCTGAAGCAGGGTCTTGACGCACATGTCACGGTCGACGGCCGTACGCGGGCGATGCGGGACCCGCTCGCGTACACCGAGCTGCTCTGCGGGATGCACCCGGTGGGCACCCCACAGTTGTGCGCAGACCGGATCGCGGCCACATCGGAGCGCACGGGGATCACCCGTTTCGCGCTCCTCGTCGAGGGCTCCGGCGATCTGGCGACGACGGAAGAGAACGTCCGAAGGCTCGGCGCCGAAGTGCTGCCCCAGCTCGGCTGAGCCGCTGAGGCGGGGAGCTGCCGCTCCGGTACCAGAACACCTCCCGCGTACGGAGCGGCAGCCCTGAACGTCAGCAGTCCCGCAGTGTGGGCGACTGGTTGAGCAGCTGGCCCCGGATCGAGGTGAACCGGGCGAGCCTGTCGTCCACAGACGCATCCAGCGGGAACACCGCCACACGGTGGCAGTTCTGGAATGCGAGACGCACTCCGAAGTGGCGCTGCAGAGCGCCGCGAATCGCGTCACTCGCGAGCGCCCGCAGGAGCTGGCCGCGCGCCTGCTCGTTGGGCGGAGGCGTCTGGTTGTCGGCGAACTCGCCGCCGTCGACCTTCAGCTGGGCCACCAGGGAGCTGATCATCTCCCATGCGTAAGGCAGGGAGGTCCGGACGCAGTCGACGAATTCCGCTTCATCGACCTCGCCTCGCTCGGCCTGTTCCAACAGCGCCGGTGAGACGTCGAGCGACATGGGTTCTCCTCTCGCGCCCCCGGGGAGCGGGGGCTCACGGACAGGGAAGGAGTCCGTACACGCAGAGTGCACGCGCGGCGACCTCCTGCTTATACGTTAAGCATCCGACCCGCACTGCACCAGGAGATTGGGAACATAACCGGCCAGGATCGAACAGGCCCATCGATGGAGGAATCGCGCGCACCACCTGGGGTCGAGTAGCGTTGCGCCCCATGCGTCTCGTCATTGCCCGATGCTCCGTGGATTACGCGGGCAGGCTCACAGCCCATCTCCCGTCGGCCCCCCGCCTGATCCTTGTAAAGGCGGACGGCAGTGTCTCGATCCACGCGGACGACCGGGCCTACAAACCTCTCAACTGGATGTCCCCGCCCTGCACCTTGAAGGAGGGGACCGGGGACGACGCGGGCGTCTGGACCGTCGTGAACAAGGGTGGCGAGAAACTCATCATCACGATGGAAGAGATCCTTCACGACTCCTCGCACGAGTTGGGCGTCGATCCCGGCCTCATCAAGGACGGCGTGGAAGCACACCTTCAGGAGCTGCTCGCCGACCGGATCGAGACGCTGGGCGAGGGCTATTCACTCATCCGGCGCGAGTACATGACGGCGATCGGCCCGGTGGACATCCTCTGCCGCGACGCCGACGGGCAGACCGTCGCCGTAGAGATCAAGCGACGCGGCGAGATCGACGGCGTCGAGCAACTCACCCGCTACCTCGAGCTGTTGAACCGCGACCCGCACCTGGCCCCCGTCAAGGGCATCTTCGCCGCCCAGGAGATCAAGCCCCAGGCCCGCGTGCTCGCCACGGACCGCGGCATCGGCTGCACCGTCCTGGACTACAACGCGATGCGCGGCATCGAGGACGACAAACTGCGGCTGTTCTAGGCGTTCCCGCACAGGGGTTCTTGTACGGAGAAGGGGGGCGGGTCCACCAGGACCCGGCCCCCTTCTGCGTACGTACCCGCGTCAGATCGTCGACGCCGAGTCGGACGCGCCGCCGCTCGTCACGGGGCTGCTCGCCGGACTGCTCGCGGGCCCGCTCGCCGAGTTCGACGTGTCCGCGGAGGACGGCGCGGAGTTCGACGACGGCGGATCCGGTGCGGGGTCCGAGGTCGGCGGGTCCGTCGTCGGCGGCGGGGTCGTCGGCGGCTTCGTCGTGGGCGGCTTGGTCGTGGGCGGCTTCGTCGTCGGGGGCTTCGTGGTCGGCGGCTTGGTCGTGGGCGGCTTCGTCGTCGGCTTGTCGCTCGGCTTGTCCGAGGTGTCGTCGGACGGCTTGCCGCTGTCGCTCGGCTCGTCCGACGGCGTGTCGCTGCCGCTCGGCTTCCCGTCGTCCGCGGTGCCGGGGATGTTGTCCGGGCCGTCGTCGTCCGGGCGGCTCGTCGAGTCCTTCGCCGGCTTGTCGGCGGTCAGGCCGGCGTCGTCCTGGTCCTCGCTCGCCGACTGTTCCGTCTTGACCTTGTCCGGCGGGTTGTCGTTCTTGTTGTCGGACGTCGCGCCGAGGGTCACCACGGTGCCGAGCACGGCGGCGAGGAGGGCTCCCGCGCCCGCTGCCACGAGGTTGCGCCGGGTGCCGTTGACGATGGAGCGGCGGGTCGGTGCCGGGCCCGCTCCCGCGGCGGGCGAGACATTGCGGGTGACCAGGGTCTCCGGCTCCGGGGGCGGTGTGGGCAGCGCGAACGCCGCCGGTACGCCGCCGGGGGGTGATGCCGACTCCTCATAGCGCGCCTCGGGCAGCTCTTCGCCCGCTGCCGGGCTCGCGGCGGGCAGCACGCCGCCCGAGCGGTCGGCGACCAGGGCGAGTGCCCTGCGGCCCGCGATCATGCCCCGCTTGTCGGCGAGCGCGCCGCGCAGGCCTACGGAGGCCTCCAGCTCGACGCGGGCCCGGTCGAGCTGGCCGCCGCAGAGCGCGAGGATGCCGAGCTCGTGGTGGAAGTACGCCTCTTCGGCGACCTCACCCGCGATCCGTGCCGCCTCCTGGCCCGAGCGCAGGGCACGCTCCCAGGCGCCCCAGTCGAGCCCTCCCGCGAAGGCCGGAGCGATCGTGCGGGCGAGCAGCACGGCGGCGCTGTCCTGCCCCGCCACAAGGACGCCGAGAGCCGCCAGTACCGCGTCCGCCTCGGCCACGACCCGCTCCGGGCCGACCGAGGGATGTCCCGCCCACCAGGCGTAGTGCTGGGCGGCGCCCTGGGCGCGCTCGGCGGTGTCGTCCGCGTACCCGGACGCCTCCAGCTGCGTACGCACACCGGCGGCGAGCCGGTAGTGCGAGCCGACCGCCGTGACGAGCGCGGCGGAGACCAGCTCGGCGAGGGCCGCGTCCGCGTGGGTGTCCCCCACGAGGGCGGGCAGATGCGCCTGGTGCGGCAGCTCACCGCCGAGCGCGACGGCGAACCGCAGGGTGGTGCGCGCCGACGGGCTCAGCCGCGATGCGAGCAGGGCCGCGGGCGCCGCGCCGTCGGCGAGCGAGGGCAGCGGAACCTCGCCGTCCTCGGCGCCGAAGGGCGCGTCGACGGGGGCGTCGTCGAAGTAGCCGTGCTCGTCGAAGGCGTTCGGGTCGGCGCGCAGCTGGTCGCGCTGGCGCAGCAGGGCGCCGGCCTGGACGAAGCGCAGGGGAAGCCCCTCCGACTCGAACCAGAGGTCGCCCGCCCAGTTCGCCTCGTCGTCGCTGAGGACGCGGCCGACGGCGCGCTCCAGGAGTTCGAGGCTGCCGCTGCGGCCCAGGCCGCCGAGGAAGACCTCTTCGAGGTGCGAGTCGGGTGAGGGCGCCGCGACGTCGGGGGTCGCGGAGATCAGGAAGGCGCACTCGGGTGTGGCGTCGAGCAGCTCTTCCAGGGCGGCGGCGCCGAACTCCAGGTCGTCGAGGACGACGACCGCGCCGATCTCGTGGACGAGTTCGAGCAGCAGGGCGCGGTCGGGGCGTTGCAGCGGGGCGTTGTAGACCACGCTGAAGAGGTCCTGGAGCACCTCGCCGGGCGTCTTGTGATACCCGGAGAGCCGGATGACGCCGTCCGGTGCGAGGTCGGCGCAGTCCTCGGCGACGGCGTTCAGGAGCGACGTGCGCCCCGATCCCGCGGGACCGGTGAGGCGCACCGAGCGCCCGCGTGCGAGCAGGCGCACGAGCCGCTCGCGCTCCTCCTGCCGCTCCAGGAGCGGCGTCCGGGGCAGTACGGGTCCCGGCGGCACGGGCGGTGCCGCGGCGCGGCGCAGCTCGGCGCGCTCGGCGTCGGTGCGCTTGACGGGTCGTGCGGGCCGTTCGCCCGGCGGGCAGGGTTCGATCTCGCTGCCGTCGACGGGGTTCACGGTGAGCAGGAAGTCGCCCGACACGAGCTGAACGGTGCGGGCGAGTGTGGGCGCGGGCTGCCCGAAGTCTGGTGTCAGAGGATCACGCGGTGATCGCGCGGGACGCGCCGAGTCGTGGTCGTCGATGATGTCGTCCTGGCCGTACTCTTCCGGTCCCCGGTTCATCGGGTCCATGGTCAAAGCCCCCCAGATGCGTTGTGTACACAGCCCCCTCCGGCCTTGTGCACACTGCGCTGTCGCTTCTGGTCCGGTGCCCCCGCTCGGGCGTCTGTCTTCGTCATGACGGTGGGCGACCGAACCCTAGACCTTTGCTCAGTATCTCCGAACGGGCGGGGTACCGCTCCGTCCGAGACGTCACAGTCTCGTGAGGATTGTGCGCGAGATGCGTTTCACACCCAGATCACCCAAGATCCACAGAGACGACCCATTGATCAGCTATTGCTCAGCTGCTGATCAGCTACTGCTCAGCTGTTGATCACTCATCGATCACACGCGCGTCGATCACACGCGAGGCAGTGATTCGACCCCGATGCCACCTTCGATGGCGAGGATCCGGTGCAGCCTGGTGGCCACGAGCAGACGCTGCATCTGGGGCGGCACACTGCGCAGCACGAGCCGGCGCCCGCACCGTCCCGCGCGTCGGTGGGCGCCCATGATGACGCCGAGTCCCGTGGCGTCCCACGAGTCGAGTTCGGACAGGTCGAGCACCAGGTCACCGGCTCCGTCGTCGACGGCCGAGTGCAGGACCGTTCGGGCGTCCGCCGCGCTGCGTACGTCGAGGCGTCCCCCGACGACCAGCTGGGCCTGGTCGCCCCTGATGTGCATATGCGCTCCCCGAGAGTGCTGAGTGTCGTGTGACGTCTGTTCCGTAAGTCGTCTGCGTATGTCACTGCAACTGACTGCCGCATGGGCAAGGAAGTTGCCGTCTGTAAGCGAACCGATACCGAATTCACTCCCAGGGGTGACCCCGCGGCTGAGGAGGAGTCGTCAGTGCTTGTAGAAGCCCTGCCCGCTCTTGCGACCGATGTCACCGGCGTCAACCATCCGGCGCATCAGCTCGGGCGGTGCGAACTTCTCGTCCTGGGACTCCGTGTAGATGTTGCTCGTGGCGTGCAGCAGGATGTCGACGCCCGTCAGGTCGGCGGTCGCGAGCGGTCCCATGGCGTGCCCGAAGCCGAGCTTGCAGGCGATGTCGATGTCCTCGGCGGTGGCGACGCCCGACTCGTAGAGCTTCGCGGCCTCGACGACGAGCGCCGAGATCAGACGGGTCGTCACAAAGCCCGCGACGTCGCGGTTCACGACGATGCAGGTCTTGCCGACGGACTCGGCGAACTCCCGCGTGCGGTCGAGGGTCTCGTCGCTCGTCTTGTAGCCGCGCACCAGTTCGCACAGCTGCATCATCGGCACCGGCGAGAAGAAGTGCGCGCCCACGACCCGCTCCGGACGCTCCGTCACGGCCGCGATCTTCGTGATCGGGATGGCAGAGGTGTTCGACGCGAGCACGGCGTCGTCACGCACGATCCTGTCGAGCGTACGGAAGATCTCGTGCTTGACCTCGAGCTTCTCGAAGACGGCCTCGACCACGATGTCCGCGTCGGCGACGGCGTCCATGTCGGTGCTCGTCGTGATGCGCCCGAGCGCCGACTCGGCGTCCTCGGCGGCCAGCTTGCCCTTGCTCACGAACTTGTCGTACGACGCCTTGATCCCGTCGGTGCCACGGGTCAGAGCCTCATCGGTGACGTCGCGCAGAACGACGTCCCAGCCCGCCTGGGCGGAGACCTGAGCGATGCCGGACCCCATGAGTCCGGCTCCGATGACGGCGAGCTTCCGTGCCACTTTTACGACTCCCCTACCGCTTATCACGCCTGGCTTACACGCTGTTTAGGTTTTTCCTTCCGGCGGACATTAGTCGCCGTGAGCGCGACTGTGTCGGCGAAGAGATGCGCGTCACGTCTCAAATGACGGACATCACACTGGTACGCGTCATTCGGCGTCGCGCACCGCGTAGTTGAGGACCTTCTCGCCGAGCAGGTCCTCCATCTCGTCGAGCAGCACGAGGGCATCACGTGACACTTCTGCCGGTTTGCGGCACTTGACCATCTCATCGCCGATCCAGGCCATGAGCGTGCTGTGGATCCAGGAGAGCTGACCTGCCATCAGGCCGGGCAGGGGGTCGCCTTCGGCGGCGTTCGTCTCCCCGGCGAGGGTCTTCGTGAGGTGGCCGAGCGCCTCCTGCTGGATCTCCCAGAGCCGGGAGCGCAGGGGGTGGGCCTCGGTGATGACCCTCATGAAGTCGGCCCAGCCCGGAAAGAGGCCGACGTGGGGCGATACGCCCTCGACGTCCGAGCGCAGCTCGCGCAGGACCGCGGCGGCGGCGGACTCCCCCGCGCGACGCCCCCGTACGTAACCGGAGAGCCGTTCGATGACGGCCTCGCCCCGGTCGAGGAAGAGGTCCTCCTTGACCGGGAAGTAGTTGTAGACCGTGTTCACGGAGACGTCAGCGGCCTCCGCGACCTCCGCGACGGTCACCGTGACGAAGCCGTGCTCCAGGAAGAGCCCCGTCGCGATGTCCGAGATCCGCTGCTTGGTCTGCCGCTTCTTGCGCTCCCTGAGTCCTTCAGCCATGGGTCCACCCTACGACCACTGGCTAGGGCGACTGAAAACTTGGAGTGGATTGAAAAGTTGGAGTCATTGCAAAATTTGAGAGACTCTGTTTTTGTGGTCGCCATGGCAATCATCAGCACGGCCGGGCTCACCCGGACCTTCCGGACCAAGCGCGGCACCGTCGAGGCCGTGCGCGGCATCGACCTGACCGTCGCGCCCGGCGAGATCCTCGGCTTCCTCGGACCGAACGGCGCGGGCAAGACGACGACGCTGCGCATGCTCACCACGCTCCTGGCGCCCACCGGCGGCGCGGCCACCGTCGCGGGCATCGACCTGGCCCGCGACCCGGCCGCCGTACGGCGCAAGATCGGTTACGTGGCCCAGTCCGGCGGCGTCGACCTCAACATCTCCCTGCGCGAGGAACTGGTCACCCAGGGCCGCCTCTACCGCCTGACCAAGCCGCAGGCCACCGCTCGCGCCGAGGAGTTGGCCGCCGACCTGGACCTCACCGACCTCCTCGACCGCACGTGCGCGACCCTCTCCGGCGGCCAGCGGCGGCGGCTCGACATCGCCATGGGCCTGATGCACCGGCCCGATGTGCTCTTCCTCGACGAACCGACCACGGGGCTCGACCCGGGCAGCAGGGCCGACCTGTGGGCGCTGGTGCGGCGGCTGCGCGACGACCACGGCACCACCGTCGTCCTGACCACGCACTACCTCGACGAGGCCGACGCGCTCTGCGATCGCCTCGTCGTCATCGACAAGGGCGTCGTGGTCGCCGAGGGCACGCCCGGCGCGCTCAAGCTCCGGTACGGCGGCTCCATCGACGCCTCGCTCCAGGACGCGTTCCTGGCCGTCACCGGGCGCGACCTCACCCCCAAGGACACGGCGCCGGTCGCCGTCTGAGCCCTCGACCCTCGACCCTCGACTCCCCAGGACCTCACCCATGTCTGCGTTTCTCTCCGACACCGCGCTGATCTTCGGGCGGTACGCCCGCCAGACCCTGCGCTCCAAGTTCCAGATCCTCTTCGGCGTCCTGATGCCGCTGCTCTATCTGCTCTTCTTCGGCCCGCTCCTGACCGACCTGCCGCTCGGCTCGCGCGGTGACTCCTGGCAGGTGCTCGTGCCGGGTCTGCTGCTCCAACTCGGCCTGTTCGGGGCCTCGTACAGCGGATTCGCGATCATCATCGAGAAGCAGTTCGGTGTGGTGGAGCGGATGCGGGTGACGCCGGTCAGCCGGCTCGCGCTGCTTCTGGGGCGGGTGCTCCGCGATGCCGTGCTGTTCGTCTTCCAGTCGGTGCTGCTCGTGCTCGCGGCCGTGGTGATGGGGCTGCGGGCGCCGCTCGCCGGCATCCTCATCGGCTTCGCGTTCGTGGGCGTCCTGACGGTCGTCCTCGCGTCCCTCTCGTACGCGCTGGCCCTGCTCGTCTCCAAGGCGCACGAGTTCGGCCCCGTCATCAACGCGGTCAGCATGCCCTCGATGCTGCTCTCCGGTCTGATGCTGCCGATGGCGCTCGCGCCGGGCTGGCTGGACGTGCTCTCGCACTTCATGCCGTTCCGCTATCTCGTGGACGCGGTGCGGGCCGCCTACGTGGGCCAGTACGCGAGTACGGCGATGCTGTACGGCGTCCTGATGGCCGCCGCTCTCACGCTCGGGTCCGTGACGGTGGGCACACGAGTCTTCCGGAAGGCGGGCGCGTAACTAGGCTGACCTCATGGTCAATCTGACGCGCATCTACACCAGGACCGGCGACCAGGGCACGACGGCCCTCGGCGACATGAGCCGGACCGCCAAGACCGATCTGCGGATCTCGGCGTACGCCGACGCCAACGAGGCCAACGCGGCCATCGGCACGGCGATCGCCCTCGGCCGGCTCGACGAAGAGGTCGTGAAGGTCCTGGTCCGGGTCCAGAACGACCTCTTCGACGTGGGCGCCGATCTGTCGACGCCGGTCGCCGAGAACCCGGAGTACCCGCCGCTGCGCGTCGAGCAGTTCTACATCGACAAGCTGGAGGCGGACTGCGACCGCTTCAACGGGGAGCTGGAGAAGCTGCGCAGCTTCATCTTGCCGGGGGGCACCGCGGGGGCCGCGCTGCTGCATCAGGCGTGCACGGTCGTGCGACGGGCCGAGCGGTCCACGTGGGCCGCGTTTGAGGTGCATGGCGAGGTCATGAACCCCTTGACGGCGACGTACCTGAACCGCCTCTCCGACCTCCTGTTCATCCTGGCCCGTACGGCCAACAAGGAGGTCGGAGACGTGCTGTGGGTTCCGGGCGGCGAGCGCTAGACCCCCACCCCGGTCCTGTCGGCAGGCGCCTTCTTCGGGAACACCGTGTACGTCCCCGCGATGATCACGTTGATGCCGATCAGCCACAGCATCCGCTGCTGCCACATCCGCAGCGAGTCGATGTCCCCGTCGCCCCCGACGTACCAGACCGCTCCCTGCAACAGCGCCATGGCGATCAGGGCGGCAAGCACCCAGCGGGCGGCGATCTTCCACTCGTGGACGGCGCGGGCCGTGCCGTACTTGGGGGTGGACGGCGGCGGGCCGCCCGCGAAGCGGTGAGCGACGCGGACGTCCACCCACTTGATCGTGTAGTGGCCCAGCGCGATGGAGTAGCCGATGTAGACGGCGGCCAGGCCGTGCTTCCAGTCGGGCTCCGCGCCGTTCTTCAGGTCGATCGCGGTGACGACGAAGAGGACGGCCTCCAGGATCGGCTCGCACAGCAGCACCGCGACACCGGCCCGCGGCATCTTCGCCGCGTAGCGCAGAGCGAGGCCGCCCGCCAGCAGCACCCAGAAGCCGACCTCGCAGATGATGATCAGTGTGACGATCACGGTTCGCTCCTCTCGGTCATCTCTCCAGGCTCCCGTCGGACCGGCCGCGGATCATCGTCGTCAGTGACGAAGTGGGACTGCATCCTTCGATGTAGGGCACAGTTCCTCCCCCAGGATCAGGCTTCACCCCGGCGCGCCGTGTTGGATGGACGCATGGCCCTGTCCCTCCCCCGCCCGCACCGCGTCGACGTTCAGATCTCCGTGGGCAGCGTGCTCGCCGGGCTCGCGCTGTGGGGGCTCGGGCTGTACACGCGGACGGGCGACGACTGGCTGCTCGGCGGCACCTGGGCGCTGATCCCCCTCTTCGTCCTCGCGGGTCTGGAGCTGCTGCGCAGGAGCAATCCGCAGACCGCCCTGGTCGTCGGCACGCTCGCACTGATCGCCGACCAGTTCACGGCGGGCAACCTGGCGTCCGTCCTGATGTTCACGGACATCATGTACGCGGCCGTGGTGTACGGGACTCCGGCCGCGGCCCGGCGCATCCCGGTCACCACGGGCCTGATCACGGTGGCGGTCACGATCGGGTTCCTGGCCTGGTCCAGGGATCCGCAGGCGATCCTCATCGGCGTCCTCACCGGCCTGGTCTCCTTCGCCCCCGCGACCACCGGCGTTCTCGTCCGCACCCACCGCGAGGCCGCCGTCGCCGCACGCCTGCGGGCCGAACAGACCGCGCTGCTCGCCGAGATGGACCGCGTGCAGGCCGTCACCGGCGAACGCGCGCGGATGGCCCGGGAGCTGCACGACATGGTCGCCAACCACCTCTCGGCGATCGCCATCCACTCCACGGCCGCGCTCTCCCTCGACGACCCGAAGACCACCAAGGACGCGCTCTCCGTCATCCGCGAGAACAGCGTCGAGGGTCTGGCCGAGATGCGCCGCCTCATCGGGATCCTCCGGGACTCCAGTGACGACCGGGAGCCCGCCGCCTCGCCCACCCTGGACGGCCTCGGCGCCCTGGTCGCCAACGCCCGTACCAATGGTCTGGACGTCACCCTCGACGACACCCGCGCCCCGGACGACTCCAAGCTCCCCGCCCCGGTCGAGCTCGCGGCGTACCGCATCATCCAGGAGTCCCTGACCAACGCCCTCAAGCACGCGTCGCCCGGCCTGGTGACGGTGACACTCACCCAGCGGCGGCACGCCCTCGAAGTCCGCGTGACCAGCCCCTACGGCTCCGCGTCCGGCCCCCGCGCGCCGGGGTCCGGAGCCGGCCTCGTCGGCATGCGGGAACGCACCGAACTCCTGGGCGGCGCCTTCGATTCGGGGCCCGAGAGCGGCGACGCCCTCCACGACGGGAAGATCTGGAACGTGCGCGCGACCCTGCCCATCGCCCCCTCAGACCTCGACCCCATTGACGAAGGAGTGACCGAATGATCCGCGTGCTCGTCGCCGAGGACCAGTCCGCCGTACGGGCGGGACTCGTCCTGATCCTGCGCAGCGCGCCGGACATCGAGGTGGTCGGCGAGGCGTCGGACGGCGAGGAAGCGGTGGCGCTCGCCCGTGAACTGCGGCCCGATCTGGTGCTCATGGACATCCAGATGCCCCGCCTGGACGGGGTGTCCGCGACCCGGCAGGTCGTCACCGAGGGGCTCTCGGACGTGCTCGTCCTGACCACCTTCGACCTCGACGAGTACGTCTTCGGCGCGCTGCGCGCGGGTGCCTCCGGGTTCCTCCTGAAGAACACCGAGGCCAAGGACCTGCTGGAGGCGGTCCGTACGGTCGGCCGCGGCGAGGGTCTGATCGCCCCGGCCGTCACACGGCGCCTGATCGCCGAGTTCGCCGCCCCGAAGACCATGAGGCGGCCGCGCCGCGAGAACGGACCCGATCCCGCCATCCTCGACACCCTCACCCGCCGCGAGCGCGAGGTGCTCGCCTGCCTCGGCGAAGGACTCTCGAACGCCGAGATCGCGGACCGTCTGACCATGGCGGAGGCGACGGTGAAGACCCACGTCAGCCGACTCCTCGGGAAGCTGGAGCTGCGCAGCAGGGTCCAAGCCGCGGTGCTCGCTCAGGAGTTGGGCGTGTGAGACCGGATCCTGTGCACCGCACCGGCGCGATCCGGCCAATGGTTCAGACCTCTTGACCGCTGGTCCAGACCTTTCTATTCTCACCGCACTGCGGTGAGCACTCCCCCACGTGTTCCACGTGCTCACGGGCGGCGCAGGGATCCACCCCTATGACCCCCCGGATCTCACCCGAGGAGCACACCTTGCGCACCTTGCGCTTCAGACACAGAGCCGTGGCAGGCCTCACCACCCTGCTGCTCCCGCTCGCCACCCTCGTCGCACTCGGCGGTCCCGCCGAAGCCGCGCCGGAAGCCGCCCCCGCGGCCACCGCCACGTACGCCAAGACCCAGGACTGGGGCAGCGGCTTCGAAGGCAAGTGGACCGTCAAGAACACCGGTACGACCTCCCTCAGCTCCTGGAACGTCGAGTGGGACTTCCCCACCGGCACGAAGGTGACCTCCGCCTGGGACGCCACCGTCACCAACTCCGGCAACCACTGGACCGCCAAGAACCTCGGCTGGAACGGGACGCTCGCCCCCGGCGCCTCGGTCTCCTTCGGGTTCAACGGCTCGGGCCCCGGCTCCCCCGCCAACTGCACGCTCAACGGAGGCAGTTGTGACGGCGGCAGCGTTCCCGGCGACAACCCGCCGTCGGCACCCGGCACTCCCAGCGCGTCCGACATCACCAACACCTCGGTGAAGCTCGCCTGGAAGGCGGCCACCGACGACAAGGGCGTCAAGAACTACGACGTCCTGCGCGACGGCTCCAAGGTCGCGACCGTGACCGGCACCTCGTACGCCGACAGCGGCCTGACCGCGGGCACCGACTACTCGTACACGGTCCAGGCCCGCGACACCGCGGACCAGACGGGACCGGCCTCCGGTGCCGTCAAGGTCCACACGACGGGCACCACCGACCCGGGCCCGGGCCCCGGTGACAAGGTCAAGCTCGGCTACTTCGCCCAGTGGGGCGTCTACGGCCGCAACTACCACGTGAAGAACATCGACACGTCGGCCTCCGCCTCCAAGATCACCCACATCAACTACGCCTTCGGCAACGTCCAGGGCGGCAAGTGCACCATCGGCGACTCCTACGCCGACTACGACAAGGCCTACACCGCCGACCAGTCGGTCGACGGCGTCGCCGACACCTGGGACCAGCCCCTGCGCGGCAACTTCAACCAGCTGCGCAAGCTCAAGGCCAAGCACCCGAACCTCAAGGTCCTCTGGTCCTTCGGCGGCTGGACCTGGTCCGGCGGCTTCACCGACGCGATGAAGAACCCGGCCGCCTTCGCCAAGTCCTGCCACGACCTGGTGGAGGACCCGCGCTGGGCCGACGTCTTCGACGGCATCGACCTGGACTGGGAGTACCCCAACGCCTGCGGCCTCACCTGTGACACCAGCGGCGCGGCAGCCATGAAGACCATGATGCAGGCGTTCCGCACCGAGTTCGGCAAGGACAACCTGGTCACGGCCGCCATCACCGCTGACGGCTCGAACGGCGGCAAGATCGACGCGGCCGACTACGGCGGCGCGTCGCAGTACGCGGACTGGTTCAACGTCATGACGTACGACTTCTTCGGCGGCTGGGACGCCAAGGGCCCGACCGCCCCGCACTCCCCGCTCACCTCCTACTCCGGCATCCCGAAGGAGGGCTTCAACTCCGCCGACGCGATCACGAAGCTGAAGGCGAAGGGCGTCCCCGCCGCCAAGCTCCTGCTCGGCATCGGCTTCTACGGCCGAGGCTGGACGGGCGTGACGCAGAAGGAGCCGGGCGGCACGGCCACCGGCGCGGCGCCCGGCACGTACGAGGCGGGCATCGAGGACTACAAGGTCCTGAAGAACAGCTGCCCGTCCAACGGCACCATCGCGGGTACGGCCTACGCCCACTGCGGCACCAACTGGTGGTCGTACGACACCCCTGCGACGGTCAAGAGCAAGATGGCCTGGTCGAAGCAGCAGGGCCTGGGAGGCGCGTTCTTCTGGGAGTTCAGCGGTGACACCGCGAACGGCGAGTTGGTCTCTGCCATCAATGACGGTCTGAAGTAACAGCCGTCCCGCACAGACGAAGCCGGGAAGACAAGTTCGCCCCTTGTCTTCCCGGCTTCTTCATCGCGTGATGCCGGTATACCGCCATGAGAACTACGCCACGTTGACGCGCTGCCCCGGAGGCGCCGCCTCCAGCCACGCCAGGAATCCCGTGAGCGCGTCCTCGCCCATCGCGAGCTCCAGGCGGACGCCGCGGTGCAGACAGCCGAGCACGATCGCGTCCGAGAGCAGCGCGAGCTCCTCCTCGCCGTCCGGAGCACGCCGGTCGACGACCTCGATGGCCGAGCGCTCCAGGGTCCGGCGCGGTCGGGGGGCGTACGAGAAGACGCGGTACCACTCGATCCGGTCGCCGTTGTAGCGGGCGACGCCGTACCCCCAGCCTTTGCCGGAGGTGTCGCCCTTCTCCGGGGCGTCCCAGCGCAGGCTGCAGTCGAAGGTGCCGCCGGAGCGCTGGATGAGCCGGCGCCTCAGTCCGAAGACGAAGAGCCCCACCAACACCAGAACGACCAACACGAGTCCGCACACGAGCAGAGTGAGGATCATCGGCACCGACCTCCTCGCCTCTTCGAAACGGACCAACAGAATTGCACCCGCATTGCCTCAGCCGCGACCCGGTCCGGATTGCTCCGGACCTGGCCGCGGCTGAGTCACGTCAACGCCGTCGCGCAGGTTTCAGCGCGACGAAACCGCCCGCAGTCGGACGTCCGCACGACGCTCGGCGGAGGCGTCTGCCTCCGACTTCGCGCGCTCGAGCGCCCGCTCCGCACGCTGTACATCGATCTCGTCCGACAGCTCGACGATCTCAGCAAGCAGTGACAGCTTGTTGTCCGCGAAGGAGACAAATCCTCCGTGGACGGCAGCGACGACAGTCTCGCCGTCACTCGTACGAATGGTCACCGGGCCCGATTCCAGCACACCGAGCAGCGGCTGGTGACCGGGCATGACGCCGATGTCGCCGGACGTGGTGCGCGCGACGACCAGGGTGGCCTCGCCGGACCAGACGCTACGGTCCGCGGCGACCAGCTCGACATGCAGCTCAGCAGCCAAGGGTGGCTCCTCGGGTCACCACCCGGCGGCTTCGCCGGGTGTTGGGTCAAATTCTAGTGGGCGTATCGGGAGGGGCGGGACGCGCCCACCCCTCCCGGGAGTCACAGACTCAGGAGACGCCGAGTTCCTTGGCGTTCGCCTTCAGGTCCTCGATGCCACCGCACATGAAGAACGCCTGCTCGGGGAAGTGGTCGTAGTCGCCGTCGATGATCGCGTTGAACGCGGTGATCGACTCGTCCAGCGGCACGTCCGAACCGTCAAGACCGGTGAACTGCTTGGCGGCGTGGGTGTTCTGCGACAGGAAGCGCTCGACGCGACGGGCGCGCTGAACGACCAGCTTGTCCTCTTCGCTGAGCTCGTCGATGCCGAGAATCGCGATGATGTCCTGGAGGTCCTTGTACTTCTGCAGGGTGCCCTTGACACGCATGGCGGTGTCGTAGTGGTCCTGCGCGATGTAGCGCGGGTCCAGGATGCGGGACGTCGAGTCCAGCGGGTCGACCGCCGGGTAGATGCCCTTCTCCGAGATCGGACGCGACAGCACGGTCGTCGCGTCGAGGTGCGCGAAGGTCGTGGCCGGGGCCGGGTCGGTCAGGTCGTCCGCGGGGACGTAGATCGCCTGCATCGAGGTGATCGAGTGACCACGCGTCGAGGTGATGCGCTCCTGGAGGAGGCCCATCTCGTCGGCCAGGTTCGGCTGGTAGCCCACCGCGGAGGGCATGCGGCCGAGCAGGGTCGAGACCTCGGAACCGGCCTGCGTGAAGCGGAAGATGTTGTCGATGAAGAACAGCACGTCCTGCTTCTGCACATCGCGGAAGTACTCCGCCATGGTCAGACCGGCGAGGGCGACGCGCAGACGCGTGCCCGGCGGCTCGTCCATCTGGCCGAAGACCAGGGCGGTCTTGTCCAGAACGCCCGACTCCTGCATCTCGTCGATGAGGTCGTTGCCCTCACGGGTGCGCTCGCCGACACCGGCGAACACGGAAACGCCCTCGTGCAGCTTGGCCACACGCATGATCATTTCCTGGATGAGGACGGTCTTGCCGACGCCCGCTCCACCGAACAGACCGATCTTTCCACCCTTGACGTACGGGGTGAGAAGGTCGACGACCTTCAGGCCGGTCTCGAACATCTCGGTCTTGGACTCGAGCTGGTCGAAGGCCGGGGCCTTGCGGTGGATCGGCCAGCGCTCGGTGACCTGAGCCTCCGCCTCCGGCTCGTTCAGGATCGCACCGAGGGTGTTGAACACCTTGCCCTTGGTGATGTCACCGACGGGGACGGTGATGCCCTCGCCCGTGTTGGTCACCGCGGCCTGACGGACCAGGCCGTCAGTGGGCTGCATGGAGATGGCGCGGACGATGCCGTCGCCGAGGTGCTGGGCGACCTCGAGCGTCAGCGTCTTCTTCTCGCCGTCCTTGGCCGGGTCGGCCACCTCGACGTGAAGCGCGTTGTAGATGTCCGGCATCGCGTCGACGGGGAACTCCACGTCGACGACCGGGCCGATCACCCGGGCGACGCGGCCCGTGGCAACGGCCGTATCAACAGTGGTCGTCATTACTTGTCACTCCCCGCAGAAGCGTCGGCCAGGGCACTGGAGCCACCGACGATCTCGCTGATTTCCTGGGTGATTTCGGCCTGGCGGGCCGCGTTGGCAGAACGGGTGAGAGCGTTGATCAGGTCACCCGCGTTGTCGGTCGCCGACTTCATCGCGCGGCGCGTGGCGGCGTGCTTGGAAGCAGCCGACTGGAGCAGCGCGTTGTAGATACGGCTCTCGACGTAGCGCGGCAGAAGGGCGTCGAGGACGTCCTCCGCCGACGGCTCGAAGTCGTACAGCGGGCGGGCCTGGTCCGTCGGGCCCGCCTCCTCCGCGACCTGCTCGAGGCTGAGCGGGAGCAGCCGGGAACCGGTCGCTTCCTGCGTCATCATCGAGATGAACTCGGTGTAGACGATGTGGAGTTCATCCACGCCGCCCTCGGCCGTGTCCGTCTCGATGGCCTCGATCAGGGGTGCGGCGATCGTCTTGGCGTCCGCGTAGGAAGGGGCATCGGTGAAGCCCGTCCACTGCCCGGAGATCTTCCGCTCACGGAAGTTGTAGTGCGCGATGCCACGGCGGCCGACGATGTACGTGTCGACCTCCTTGCCCTCGTCCTGCAACTTCTTGGTGAGCCTCTCCGCGGCCTTGATGGCGTTGGAGTTGAAGGCGCCGGCCAGGCCGCGGTCGCTCGAGAGGAGCAGCACAGCGGCCCGGGTCGGAGCCTCGGCCTCGGTGGTCAGCGGGTGCTTGTCGTTGGCACCCGTGGCCACCGCGGTGACCGCGCGGGTCAGCTCGGTCGCGTACGGCGTGGAGGCGGTCACCTTGCGCTGTGCCTTGACGACACGCGAGGCGGCGATCATCTCCATCGCCTTGGTGATCTTCTTGGTCGCGGTGACGGATTTGATGCGACGCTTGTAGACCCGGAGCTGGGCTCCCATGAGTCAGGTCCCTTCCGTCGTCACTTGGACGCGTCGACGGCAGCCGGAGCGTCCTCGCCGAGCAGCTTGCCGTCCGAGGTCTCGAACTGCTTCTTGAACTCGGCGACGGCGTCGGCGATGGCCGTGATCGTGTCGTCGGTCATCTTGCCGCCCTCCTTGATGGAGGTCATCAGGCCCTGCTCCTTGCGGTGCAGGTAGTCGAGCAGCTCGCGCTCGAAGCGCCGGATGTCGGCGACCGGTACCTCGTCCATGCGGCCCGTGGTGCCGGCCCAGATGGAGATGACCTGGTCCTCGGTGGCCATCGGCTGGTACTGAGCCTGCTTGAGCAGCTCGACCATGCGCGAACCGCGCTCGAGGGAGGCCTTCGACGCGGCGTCCAGGTCGGAACCGAAGGCGGCGAACGCCTCGAGCTCACGGAACTGGGCGAGGTCCACGCGGAGGCGGCCCGAAACCTGCTTCATCGCCTTGTGCTGCGCGGAACCACCGACACGGGAGACGGAGATACCGACGTTCAGCGCGGGGCGCTGACCGGCGTTGAAGAGGTCCGACTCCAGGAAGCACTGGCCGTCGGTGATGGAGATGACGTTGGTCGGAATGAACGCCGACACGTCGTTCGCCTTGGTCTCGACGATCGGCAGACCGGTCATCGAGCCCTTGCCCAGCTCGTCCGAGAGCTTCGCGCAGCGCTCGAGCAGACGCGAGTGCAGGTAGAAGACGTCACCCGGGTAGGCCTCGCGCCCCGGCGGGCGGCGGAGCAGCAGGGACACGGCGCGGTAGGCGTCGGCCTGCTTCGAGAGGTCGTCGAAGATGATGAGGACGTGCTTGCCCTCGTACATCCACTGCTGGCCGATGGCCGAACCGGTGTAGGGCGCCAGGTACTTGAAGCCCGCCGGGTCGGACGCCGGGGCGGCGACGATGGTCGTGTACTCAAGCGCGCCGGCCTCTTCGAGGGCACCGCGCACGGAGGCGATGGTGGAACCCTTCTGACCGACGGCGACGTAGATGCAGCGCACCTGCTTGTTCACGTCGCCCGAGCGCCAGTTGTCGCGCTGGTTGATGATCGTGTCGACGGCCAGGGCGGTCTTGCCCGTCTGGCGGTCGCCGATGATCAGCTGACGCTGGCCACGGCCGATCGGGGTCATCGCGTCGACGGCCTTGTAGCCGGTCTCCATCGGCTCGTGGACCGACTTGCGGTCCATGACCGTGGGGGCCTGCAGCTCGAGGGCGCGGCGGCCGGACGTCTCGATCTCGCCGAGGCCGTCGATCGGGGCGCCGAGCGGGTCGACGACGCGGCCGAGGTAGCCCTCGCCCACCGCGACGGACAGGACCTCGCCGGTACGGGTGACCGGCTGGCCCTCCTCGATGCCGCTGAACTCGCCGAGTACGACGGCGCCGATCTCGCGCTCCTCAAGGTTGAGGGCGAGACCGAGGGTGCCGTCCTCGAACTTCAGCAGCTCGTTGGCCATGGCCGAGGGGAGGCCCTCGACCTTCGCGATACCGTCACCGGCAACGGTGACCGAACCGACCTCCTCGCGCGAGGCCGCGTCCGGCTTGTACGCCTGGACAAAGTTCTCCAGTGCGTCCCGGATCTCCTCCGGCCGGATCGTGAGCTCCGCCATCTGGGTTCCCTGCTCTCCTTGTTGGGCCCGAAGTTTCACTTTGGGGGTCTGGGGACTCCCCCCAAGTAAGAGGTGAATCCTCTGCACGGCCCAACTAGGGCCGTAATGACAACGTTTTGAGTTACTACTAGCTCGCCATGCGGCGGTGCGCGTCCTCGAGTCGGTCCGCGATGCTGCCGTTGATGATCTCGTCGCCGACCTGCACCGTGATCCCGCCGAGGACCGCGGGGTCCACGTCGAGGTTCAGGTGCATCTGGCGGCCGTAGACCTTCGCGAGGGCGGCACCGAGGCGCTGCTTCTGCTGGTCCGAAAGCGGAACAGCCGAAGTGACGACGGCGACCATGCGGTTCCGGCGGTCCGCGGCAAGCTTGGACAGGGACTCGAGTCCCGCTTCCAGGCTACGTCCACGGGGCGCGGTCACAAGGCGCTCGACGAGCCGCTCCGTCACCGCGTCGGCCCGGCCGCCGAGCAGGCTGCGCAGCAGCTCGCTCTTGGCCGCGCCCGTGGCGGCGCGGTCGGTCAGCGCGGAACGCAGGGCGGTGTTCGAGGAGACGATCCGGCCGAACCGGAACAGCTCGTCCTCGACGTCGTCCAGCGCGCCGGACTTCTGCGCACCGGTCAGCTCGGCGAGGTTGGTGAGCTCCTCGAGGGCGTCCACCAGGTCGCGCGACTGCGACCAGCGCGAGCGGACCAGGCCGGCCACCAGGTCGGCGGTCTCGCCGCTGACCTGCCCGCCGAGCAGCCGCCCGGCGAGCTCGGCCTTGGCCTCGCCGGCCTGCGACGGGTCGGTCAGGACCCGGCGCAGTGAGACCTCGCGGTTGAACAGCGCGGTGACCTGGGCCAGCTCGTCCGCGAGCTGCCGCACGTCCACCGAGGTGTTGTCGATCAGCGCGTCAAGACGCTCGCGCGCGGCGGCCAGGGCCTCGCGGCTAGCTCCGTGGGCTGTCATCGAGCAGCCTCGGCCTTCTCCTCGAGGTCATCGAGGAAACGGTCGATCGTGCGGCTCTGCCGTGCGGAGTCCTCGAGGGACTCACCGACGAGCTTGCCGGCCAGGTCGGTGGCCAGCTGGCCCACGTCCTGACGCAGCGACTGCGCGGCGGCCTTGCGGTCGGCGGCGAGCTGCGCGTGACCTGCGGCCACGATCTCCTCGCGCTGCCGCTGGCCTTCGGCGCGCATCTCAGCGATGAGCGTGGCGCCCTGCTCCTGCGCCTCCTGGCGCAGACGCGCGGCCTCGTGCCGTGCCTCGGCGAGCTGAGCCTTGTACTGCTCAAGAACGCTCTGGGCCTCGGTCTGAGCGGCCTCGGCCTTCTCGATACCGCCTTCGATCGCCTCCCGGCGCTCTTCCAGAACCTTGTTGATGTTCGGGAGGAGCTTCTTCCAGAAGAAGAAGAAGACGATGGCGAAGGCGATGGCGCCGACGAGCAGCTCGGGGCCCGGCGGGATGAGCGGGCTCTGCTCTTCCTCGGCCGCCAGCTGAACCAGGTTGGCGATCACATCAATGCCTTTCGTCGAAAAGTGTCAGGTAGCTGTTCTTAGCGACCGAACACGAACGGCATGACGATGCCGATGAGGGCGAGCGCCTCACAGAAGGCGAAGCCGAGGATCTGGTTGGCGCGGATCAGGCCGGCAGCTTCGGGCTGACGGGCAAGGGCCTCGGTGCCCTTACCGAAGACGATGCCAACACCGATGCCGGGGCCGATCGCGGCGAGGCCGTAGCCGATGGAGCCGAGGGAGCCGGAGACGCCTGCGGCGAGTTCGAGGGTCGCGGACATGCCGTTACTTCCTTCTCTTTCATGGGCCGGTGGGGGTTGACCACCGGGCGATCTGGGGCTTGGAGGCCGGGTACTCAGTGGTGCTCGGCGAGAGCGCCCTGAATGTAAGTGCTGGCAAGGAGTACGAAGACGTACGCCTGGACCGCCTGCACGAAAAGCTCGAAGAGGATCATGGCCACGGTCATCACGAAGGAGACACCGGCAGCCGGGATCATGAAGCTGTTCAGCAGGTACCAGGAGGCGACGGTGAACATCACCAGCATCAGGTGACCCGCGAACATGTTGGCGAAGAGTCGCACCGCGTGCGTGAACGGACGCACAAGGAGGTTCGAGAAGAACTCGATGAACGACACCAGCCACTTGATCGGGCCGAGCGAGTTGTCGTAACCCGTGATGTTCTTCCAGCCGCCCACAAAGCCGTGGCGCTTGAAGGTCAGGGAAACCCAGATCACATATACGAGGACCGCGAGCACGACGGGGTACGCGATGATCGATGAGACTGGGAACTGGGCCAGCGGGATCACGGACCAGATGTTCATGATCCAGATGAAGAAGAACATCGAGACCATCAGGGGGACGTACTTCTCGCCCTCCTTCTTGCCCATCGTCTCGTAGACGATCCCACGGCGGACGAAGTCGTAGCCGGCCTCTGCGACCATCTGCAGCTTGCCCGGGACGACCTTGGCTTTGCCGAACGCCGCGTAGAAGAAGCTGACGACCACGAGCGTCGTCAGCAGCGCCAGCAGCATCACCTTGTTGAACTCGAACCCACCGACGGTGAAGATCGGCTGGAAGAGGAACGAGTGCAAGCCCGGGGAGGGGAAGCCACAGCCGTTGTCGGACATGATCCGACAGCTCCACTCAAAGGCGAGCTCAGTTTGGTCAGCACTCACCGCGGGCTCCTTCGGCGTGACGCATAGGTACGGCAACCTCGTTGTCGTGTCGGCGCGGCGCGCAGCCGCGATTCGGCACCAGACTGGTGTTTCGGATGTGGGCGCGGCGTTCGGGCATCGAGCTTCGCGATTGTGCAGGCGTCAGCTCGGATGCCCGCGCCAGCAGTGCCGCAGTTGGCACCGGACGATAGCAGCATCGAGAACGCGCATTTATCCCGGCCCTACCGTTCACTTCGACGACCCCGACTTCTCGGGCTTGTCGTGATTCGCGGAGTCGGGGTCAACGTAAAGGATCTTGGCTTTCATGAACGCGCGGGCCTGCGACGCCATCCACACGACGGTCGCGACCACGAGCCCCACGGCGAAAGCCTTGGGGTTGAACAACGTGGTGTCCTTGAAGAGACCCACAAAGACAAGAAGCAACAGGAGTTGGACGACGTAGAGCAGCAGTCCCATCATCTGGAACAGATGCGGGAGCGCCTTCGCCGTTCGCTGCAGTGCGAACATCCCGAGCCCCATGAAGGCGATGACGACCACTGTGCCGACGACAGCACCGAGTGCCCCCTTGCCACCCGCGACCACACCACTGACCACGGCGGTGATCGCACCGGCGGCAGCAGTGGGTACGGCGGACAGCAGGAGAGTTCGGGTGTCTTGAGACGGCATGGCGGCGCTCCGCTTACTGATGGGGGCAGGGTGTCGTCATGGACGAGCGTAGTCCGGGGTCGAGGGTGTACCTCGGGCCAATAGACCGTCGCACTACGGTCCTTCGGCTCTGTCCCCTGGTTTCGTGAACGGTATCACAAACTATTTGATGAGGTCTTTACCTCGTAGGTGTGCTGGCTGTCACACATGAGAGTTAATCCGCGCGTCTGTGCACGCAGCGCGGCAACTTGTCTGGTATTGGGCAAGTTTGACGCCACCGGTCAACTCGATGAACCGGCCTTGCGCCGATCTTCGAAGCGCGAGCGGGTGCCAACGGCGGTCGCTCCGTTGACGTCCGACCCGACCGGAGGGCGGTCGTCCGCCTCCGCGTCGGGCTCATCCGTCGCATCCGCCTCGTCGGTCGCGGACACGTCCGCCGCCGCTGCCTTGCGCCGCCGGTAACGCGGCGGCACGAAGGCCTCGGCCCAGCGCGGGATGTGCGGGGTGAACCGCGGCAGCATGAGCAGCACGAGACCCACCGCGCTCAGGGCGACGATCACGAACAGGATCCACATGCTGGCCGAGTGGACCGAGTAGGCCACCGTGCCGAAGCCGATGAGGGCCGACCAGAAGTACATGATCAGCACCGCACGGCTGTGGGAGTGGCCGATCTCCAGGAGGCGGTGGTGGAGGTGGCCGCGGTCGGCGGCGAACGGCGACTTGCCGTTCCACGTACGCCGGACGATCGCGAGGACCAGGTCGGCGAACGGGATCGCGATGATCGTCAGCGGCATCAGGAGCGGGATGAAGACCGGGAGCATCGCGTGCGTGGCATCGCGGGCGCCTCCGAAGTTCAGGCTCAGGGCGTCGCCGTCGATCTGCCCTGTGGCGGAGATCGCACCCGCCGCGAGGACCAGGCCGATCAGCATCGAGCCCGAGTCCCCCATGAAGATCCGGGCGGGATGGATGTTGTGCGGCAGGAAGCCCATGCACATGCCCATCAGGATCGCGGCGAAGAGCGTCGCGGGGGCCGCGGCCTCGATGCCGTACCCGTACCAGATGCGGTAGGCGTACAGGAAGAACGCGGTCGCCGCGATGCACACCATGCCCGCGGCGAGGCCGTCGAGGCCGTCCACGAAGTTCACCGCGTTGATGGTGATGACGACGAGCGCGACCGTCAGGAGCGTGCCCTGACCCTGGTCCAGGAGGACCATGCCGTAGCCGGGGACCGGGATCCACAGGATCGTCAGGCCCTGGAGGACCATGACACCCGCCGCGATCATCTGGCCGCCCAGCTTGATCAGGGCGTCGATCTCGAACTTGTCGTCGAGGACGCCGATGATCCAGATCAGCGCGGCAC
The DNA here is from genome assembly GCF_055570235.1 of Streptomyces sp. NPDC031274. NCBI lineage: Bacteria > Bacillati > Actinomycetota > Actinomycetes > Kitasatosporales > Streptomycetaceae > Streptomyces > Streptomyces sp. NPDC031274. The sequence continues at coordinate 97,088 of NZ_JBVIHP010000006.1, forward strand.
CGGAGAGCAGTGCGCGCGGTTCGTTCGACCGCTCGAAGACGTCACTCAGGTTCGGCAGATGGTCGGCGACCAGCAGACCGGCGCACAGCCCGAAGAACATCGCGATGCCGCCGAGCCGGGGCGTGGGCTCCCGGTGTACGTCGCGGGCGCGGATCTCCGGCATGGCGCCGGCCACGATCGCGAACTTCCGCACCGGGCCGGTCAGCAGATAAGTCACCGCGGCCGTGATGCAGAGCGTCAGGAGGTATTCACGCACGGGCTTCCCCACAGGTGTCGCTGGCCATCTCAGCCCCACACACTAGCTCTGCGCGCATATGGTTGGGGACTTCCGGGTAGCGACGATGGTTGCACGAGTACGTGCGGTTCCTTGACGCACCTGCCCCGGCCTAGGCGGGATACGGCGGAAATCTGCCCACCAGTTCACGCACTTCCTCTCTCACTTTCGAGTCCTTCACGTCTTTGGATTCATCACGCACCGCTTCGGCGACGAGCCCGGCGATCCGCACCATCTCCGCGTCCTTCATGCCCTGTGTGCTGACGGCGGCCGTCCCGAGCCGCAGTCCGCGGGCGTCGGCGCGGGGCAGGGCGCAGGTGTCCAGGACGAGGCCACGGGCGGCGAGCCTGCCCCGGGCTGTGTGCGCGTCGACGCCCAGGGGCGCGGGGTCGGCGAGGATCAGGTGTGTGTCGGTGCCGCCGGTGGTGATCGCGCAGCCCGCCGCGGCGAGGGATTCCGCCAGGATGCGGGCGTTCGCGACGACCTGATGGGCGTACGCGGTGAAGGCCGGGGTCTCCGCCTCGCCGAACGCGACGGCCTTCGCGGCGATCGTGTGCATCTGCGCGCCGCCCTGCGTGAAGGGGAACACGGCCCGGTCGATACGTGACGCGAGCTCGGCCCCGCACAGGATCAGGCCGCCGCGCGGGCCGCGGAGCACCTTGTGGGTCGTGGCGCACACGACGTCGGCGTACGGCACAGGGCTGGGGGCCGCTCCCCCGGCGATCAGGCCGAGCGGGTGGGCCGCGTCGGCGATGAGGTACGCGCCCACGTCGTCGGCGATGTCGCGGAAGGCCGCGTAGTCGATGTGCCGGGGGTAGGCGATGGAGCCGCAGACGATCGCCTTCGGCTGGTGCGAGCGGGCCAGGGACCGCACCTCGTCGTAGTCGATGAGGCCGCTGTCCGGGTCGATGCCGTAGCCCACGAAGTCGAACCAGCGCCCCGAGAAGTTCGCGGGCGAGCCGTGCGTGAGGTGGCCGCCGTACGGCAGGCCCATGGCCAGGACGGTGTCGCCGGGGCGCAGCAGGGCGGCGTACGCGGCGAGGACCGCGGAGGAGCCGGAGTGCGGCTGCACGTTGGCGTGCTCGGCGCCGAAGAGGGCCTTGGCGCGGTCGATGGCGATGCGCTCCGCGACGTCCACCAGCTCGCAGCCGCCGTGGTGGCGGGCGCCCGGATACCCCTCGGCGTACTTGTTGGCGAGGGGGGAGCCGAGGGCGGCGAGCACCGCGGGCGAGGTGAAGTTCTCGGCGGCGATGAGCTGGAGGCAGGACCCCTGCCGGTCCTGTTCGGCGAGGAGGATCTCCGCCATCTGGGGATCCGCGCGGCGCAGCGCGGCGAAGTCAGCGGGCGCCGTCGACGCGGCGGTGGGTGCGGTGCTGACCGGCATCTTCGGCTCCGGGCCTCGCGAGGGGTGAGGGTCCCTCCCAGGAGAGCCCCGTCAATGAGGGCCTCCCATGAGGGTCCCTTCAATGTAGGCCCGCCACACGGTGCCCGCGCGGTGTCGCGGACGGATGATCCGCCCATCGTGCAGAGAAAGGTTTACGCCTTGGCCCGCACGCCCGTCAGCGCCGTCACCACCGGATCGAGCGCCTCATTGATCTCGTCGCCCACCGAGCGGAAGAAGGGCAGCGGCGCCCCATAGGGGTCGTACACCTCGTCCGCCTCAGCCGTGGGCGCCAGGAGCCAGCCACGCAGCGCCGCGGCGGCCCGTACCAGCGCCCTGGCCCGCTCCACGACACCTCCGTCGGGGTCCGGCAGGGTCGCCGGGTCTATGGCCCGTACAAGGCGCGTGAACTCCTTGAGCGTGAAGGTGCGAAGCCCGGCCGAGTGGCCCATCGAGATGACCTGCGCCCGGTGGTCCCGGGTCGCCGTCAGGACGAGGTCCGCGCGGATGACGTGCTCGTCGAGGAGCTCGCGCCCTTTGAAGCCGGAGGCGTCCGCGCCGAAGTCCGCGAGCACCGCCTCGGCGTTGGTCTCCATGGGGGCGCCCTCGTGCCCCCACGTGCCCGCGCTCTCCACGATCAGGCCGCCGGTGAAGGGATCGCCCAGGCGGTCGGCCAGGGCATGCCTGGTCAGCCGCTCGGTGATCGGCGAGCGGCACACGTTGCCGGTGCTGACGTGGAGGATGCGGAACGAGTCGGGAGAAGCCGCTATGCCACGCCCCGTCTCAGGGGCTGTCAATTCGCCACCTCGAGGTCGGGTACCACCTTGCGGAGCTCCTCCGCGTCCAGGGCACCCGCGCGCAGCAGTACGGGCACCTTGCCGGTGACGTCCACGATCGAGGAGGGGATGATGCCGGGCGTCCTGCCGCCGTCCAGGTACACGGAGACGGAGTCGCCGAGCATCTCCTGAGCGGCGTCACAGTCCTCCGGGGAGGGGTGCCCGGTGAGGTTCGCCGACGAGACCGCCATGGGGCCGACCTCGGTGAGCAGTTCGATGGCGACGGGGTGCAGCGGCATCCGGATCGCGACGGTCCCACGGGTGTCCCCGAGGTCCCACTGGAGCGACGGCTGCTGCTTGGCGACCAGGGTCAGCGCACCGGGCCAGAAGGCGTCGACGAGCTCCCAGGCCGACTCGGAGAAGTCGGTGACCAGGCCGTGCAGGGTGTTCGGCGAGCCGATGAGGACGGGCGTGGGCATGTTGCGGCCCCGGCCCTTGGCGTCGAGCAGGTCGGCACACGCCTCCGGGGTGAAGGCGTCGGCACCGATGCCGTAGACGGTGTCGGTGGGCAGGACGACCAGCTCGCCACGGCGGACGGCCGACGCGGCCTCGCGCAGACCGGTCGTACGGTCGGTCGCGTCATTGGTGTCGTATCGCCGTGCCATCTAGCGGGCCTCCTCGTACACGAACTGCTGGCTTGAAGTGGGAGTGCTCACGGCATCGCCTTGCGGGCGGTCGCGAACCTCGGCCGGTTGTTGAGGTCGGGGTGATCGGCCGCGTCGGCCCAGCCCCGCTCCTCGGTGAAGATCCACGGCACCTGGCCGCCCTGGGTGTCGGCGTGCTCGATGACGACGACACCTCCGGGCCGCAGGAGGCGGTGTGCGGTGCGCTCGATGCCGCGGATCAGGTCGAGGCCGTCCTCGCCGGAGAAGAGCGAAAGTTGCGGGTCGTAGTCGCGGGCCTCGGGAGCCACGTACTCCCACTCGGTGAGCGGGATGTACGGCGGGTTCGAGACGACGAGGTCGACCTGGCCGTCGAGCTCGGGGAGGGCGTCACGCGCGTCGCCCTGGGAGAGCTTGACCCTGGATCCCTCGACGTTCTTGCGCGTCCACTTCAGGGCGTCCTCGGACAGCTCCACGGCGTACACCCGCGAGCGCGGGACCTCCTGGGCCATGGCGAGCGCGATGGCGCCGGAACCCGTGCAGAGGTCGACGATGAGCGGCTCGACGACGTCCATCGCGCGCACGGCGTCTATGGCCCACCCGACGACCGACTCGGTCTCCGGGCGCGGCACGAAGACACCGGGGCCGACCTGCAGTTCGAGGTAGCGGAAGAAGGCGCGCGCGGTGATGTGCTGGAGCGGCTCGCGGGCCTCACGGCGCGCGATCGTCTCCCAGTAGCGGGCGTCGAAGTCCGAGTCCTTGACGGAGTGCAGCTCGCCCCGCTTCACGCCGTGCACGAAGGCGGCGAGCTCCTCCGCGTCGTTGCGCGGCGAGGGCACGCCGGCGTCGGCCAGCCGCTGGGTGGCCTGGGCCACTTCCGCGAGCAGCAGGTTCACGCTGGTCCTCCGGGGCTGAGCTGAGCGATGGGCGGGTGCGGTCGGGTCTCAGGCTGCCGCGAGCTTGGCTGCCGAGTCCGCGTCGACGCAGGCCTGGATGACCGCGTCGAGGTCTCCGTCGAGCACCTGGTCCAAGTTGTACGCCTTGAAGCCGACGCGGTGGTCCGAGATCCGGTTTTCCGGGAAGTTGTACGTGCGGATCTTCTCGGAGCGGTCGACGGTGCGGACCTGGCTGCGGCGGGCGTCCGCGGCCTTGCTCTCCGCTTCCTCCTGCGCCGCGGCAAGGAGCCTGGAGCGCAGGATACGCATCGCCTGCTCCTTGTTCTGCAGCTGGCTCTTCTCGTTCTGGCAGGAGGCGACGACGCCGGTGGGCAGGTGCGTGATACGCACCGCGGAGTCGGTGGTGTTGACCGACTGGCCGCCGGGGCCCGACGAGCGGTAGACGTCGATGCGCAGGTCGTTGGCGAGGATCTCGACGTCGACCTCCTCGGCCTCGGGCGTCACCAGGACGCCGGCGGCGGAGGTGTGGATCCGGCCCTGCGACTCGGTCGAGGGCACGCGCTGCACGCGGTGCACGCCGCCCTCGTACTTCATCCGCGCCCAGACGCCCTGTCCCGGCTCGGTCGCGCCGTTGCCGCCCTTGGTCTTCACGGCGACCTGGACGTCCTTGTAGCCGCCCAGCTCGGACTCGGTGGCGTCGATGATCTCGGTCTTCCAGCCGACACGCTCCGCGTACCGCAGGTACATGCGCAGGAGGTCGCCCGCGAAGAGCGCCGACTCGTCGCCGCCCGCGCCCGCCTTGACCTCGAGGATGACGTCCTTGTCGTCGCTGGGGTCGCGGGGCACAAGGAGGAGCCGCAGCTTCTCGGTGATCTCCTCGCGCTGCTTCTCCATGTCCTTGACCTCGGCGGCGAACTCGGGGTCCTCCGCGGCCAGTTCACGGGCCGTCGCGATGTCCTCGCCGGTCTGCTTCCAGGCGCGGTACGTCGAGACGATCGGGGTCAGCTCGGCGTAGCGCTTGTTGAGCTTGCGCGCGTTGGCCTGGTCGGCGTGGACCGAGGGGTCCGCGAGCCTTGTCTCCAGATCGGCGTGCTCGCCGATCAGTTCCTCGACCGCCTCGAACATCGGGGTCTCCTGGTTTTCTGCGTTCCTACGCGAAGGTTCTACGCGAAAAATGGCTGCTGCGTCAGACGGCAAAGCGCCGGTCCCAACCGCCCCCTCCCGAGGGCGGCCGAAGACCGGCGCAGTGGCTCGCTACTTGTTGGCGGCGGCAGCCTTGCCGAAGCGGGCCTCGAAGCGGGCCACGCGGCCACCGGTGTCGAGGATCTTCTGCTTGCCCGTGTAGAACGGGTGGCACTCGGAGCAGACCTCGGCGCGGACGGTGCCGCTGGAGATCGTGCTGCGGGTGGTGAATTCGGCGCCACAGGTGCAGCTGACCTGGGTCTCGACGTACTCGGGGTGGATCTCGCGCTTCAAGGTGTCTCCTAGATTCGGGAGGGCTCCGGGTCGTACGCGCGGATTGCTCGTACGTGAACCGGGACCGACGTACCAGTCTGCCAGGACTGGCCGCATCTGCCCAAACCGGGGTGGGTTGCGTTCTATTCCCGGCGGGTCGCTGACGCCGCTGCCTGCTGCCGCCTGTCGCTGTCTGTCCGCTGCCTGTCGCTGTCCGCCGCTACTTCACGACGTCGCTCGCGTCGCCCTTGTCGCCCGCGGACTGCTCGGTGGCGGACTTGGGGATCGCCTTGTCGGCCTTGAGCGCCGCCCAGACCTGCTGGTCGGCCTTCTCCAGGGGCAGGACGCGGTTGGGGTCGTTGGGGTCGTACTGGATGGGCAGCGTGACCATCTTCATGTCGCCCGCCCCGATGCCCTTGAGCCCGCTCGCGAAGCCCGCGAGGCTCTTGACGTCGTTCAGGTCCGAGTCGGTGGTGATGGCGCTGGTCGCGTCGTTCGCCAGGTCGTAGAGCTTCTTCGGGTTGCTGAAGACGCCGACGTCCTTGACCTGCTTGATCAGGGCCTTGATGAAGGCCTGCTGCAGCTGGATGCGGCCGAGGTCGCTGCCGTCGCCGACGCCGTGCCGGGTGCGGACGAGGCCGAGGGCCTGCTCGCCGGTGAGCTGGTGCGTGCCCGCGTCGAGGTCCAGATGGCTGTCCTTGTCGTGGATGGCCTTCTTGGTGGTGATCCCGACGCCGCCGAGGGTGTTGATGAGCTTCTTGAAGCCCGTGAAGTCGACCTCCACGTAGTGGTCCATCCGGATGCCGGACATCTTCTCCACGGTCTTGACGGCGCAGGCGGGGCCGCCGACCTCGTACGCCGTGTTGAACATCTGGCGCTCGCCGCCCGGATCCGTCCGGTCGTCGTCCGTCTTGCACTCGGGGCGGGATATCAGCGTGTCGCGGGGTATCGAGACGACGCTCGCCGTCTTGTGGCCCTTGTTCACGTGCACGATCATCGCCGTGTCCGAGCGGGCGGCGCCCTCGTCCTTGCCGTACTTGGCGTTGTCGCCCGAGCGGGAGTCGGAGCCGAGGACGAGGATGTCCTGCGAGCCGTTGTCGATGTCCTTGGGGCGGTCCGTGCCGAGCGCCGCGTTGATGTCGACGCCCTTGATGTTGCCGTTGAGCTTGAAGTACACGAAGCCGAGGCCCGCACCACCGAGGACGACCACCGATGCCGCGGTCCACGCGGTGATGACGAGGACCTTGCGGCGCTTTTCGCGCGGCTTGCGACGCCGACCGCCACCGCCTCGGTGCCGCTTCGGTGCCGTATCCCCGGATGTGCTCTCGTCGCTCATGTGCTCCTCTGTCCTCGTCGGTCGGTTACCCCCTGCTTTCAGGGTCAGTCGCGAACAGTCGCGGTCTGTCGTTACTTGTCAGACGTGGAAACCGAAAGAAGGGTTGCACAGCCATTTATGTGCGCCCCGGCGCGCGCACGTGACGCATCGTGCACACCTTCCCCGCCTTTCTCGCCCCTCACCTGCGTTTTTCTCCGTCATGGGGCTACTGCCCGTGACCATAAGAATCTCTTAGGGGTGTGGCCAAGGTCATTCAGCGCCCCTTTCACACCCCACCCGCACCTCGCGCTCCCCGCAACGCAGAAGGCCGCCCCCGTCGCGAGACGGGAGCGGCCTTCTGTGTGACGCGAGGACTAGTCGTTGCCGTTGCCCGGCGTCGGTGTCGTCTTCGCGATCTGCATGAGGAATTCGGCGTTCGACTTCGTCTGCTTCATCTTGTCGAGGAGCAGCTCGATGGCCTGCTGCGAGTCGAGCGCGTGCAGCACCCGGCGCAGCTTCCAGACGATCGCGAGCTCTTCGCTGTTGAGCAGGATCTCTTCCTTACGGGTGGAGGACGCGTCGACGTCCACCGCCGGGAAGATGCGCTTGTCGGAGAGCTTCCGGTCGAGCTTGAGCTCCATGTTGCCGGTGCCCTTGAACTCCTCGAAGATCACCTCGTCCATGCGCGAACCGGTGTCGACGAGCGCGGTGGCGAGGATGGTCAGCGAGCCGCCGTCCTCGATGTTGCGCGCCGCACCGAAGAAGCGCTTCGGCGGGTAGAGCGCGGTCGAGTCGACACCACCGGACAGGATGCGCCCGGAGGCCGGGGCCGCCAGGTTGTACGCACGGCCCAGGCGGGTGATCGAGTCGAGGAGCACGACCACGTCGTGGCCCAGCTCGACGAGACGCTTGGCGCGCTCGATGGCCAGCTCGGCGACCGTCGTGTGGTCCTCGGCCGGACGGTCGAAGGTCGAGGAGATGACCTCGCCCTTCACCGACCGCTGCATGTCGGTGACCTCTTCCGGACGCTCGTCGACCAGGACGACCATCAGGTGGCACTCGGGGCTGTTGACGGTGATCGCGTTCGCGACCGCCTGCAGGATCATGGTCTTGCCGGTCTTCGGCGGGGCCACGATCAGGCCTCGCTGGCCCTTACCGATCGGTGCGACGAGGTCGATGATGCGGGTCGTCAGCACGCCCGGGTCGGTCTCCAGACGGAGCCGGTCCTGGGGGTAAAGGGGCGTCAGCTTGTTGAACTCCGGGCGCCCGCGCCCGGATTCGGCCGCCATGCCGTTCGCCGAGTCGAGGCGGACGAGCGCGTTGAACTTCTCGCGGCGCTCGCCGTCCTTGGGCTGACGGACGGCGCCGGTGACGTGGTCACCCTTGCGCAGACCGTTCTTGCGGACCTGGGCGAGCGACACGTACACGTCGTTCGGGCCCGGGAGGTAGCCCGACGTACGGATGAACGCGTAGTTGTCGAGGATGTCCAGGATGCCCGCGACGGGGATCAGTACGTCGTCGTCGGCGACCTGCGGCTCGCTGGCGCCGCCGAACTCGTCACGGCCGCGACGGCCACGGCGGTCGCGGTAGCGGCCACGGCGGCCGCGACGGCCGCTCCCGTCGTCGTCGAAGTCGTCCTGCGGTCCGTTGTCCCGCTGGTCCCGCTGCTGACGGTCGCCACGGTCCTGGCGGTCGCCACGGTCACCACGGTCCTGCCGGTCCTGGCGGCCGCCGCCCTGCTGGCGGTTGCCGCCCTGTCCCTGCTGGTCGTCGCCCTTGTTGCCACGGCGGTCGCGGTCGCGGCCACGGCCCTGGCGGTCACGGCCCTGGCGGTCGCGGCGGCCCTCGGCGTTGTTGTCGCCGGAACCCTCGCCCCTGGCCTCGGACGGCGCGTCCGTCCTGGCCTCGTTCTTGGCGTCGTTCTTGGCGTCGTTCTTGGCGTCGTTCTTCGGCTCGCTCTTCGCCTCGGCGGTGACCGTCTCGGGGCTGCCCGCGTCCGCGGTGGCACGGCGACGGCCGCGACGCTCGCCCTTGTCGGCACCCGCGGGCTGGCCCGGGATGTCGATCTGCTGCTGGGCGGCCTCTTCGGCCTTGGCCGGCTCGGCCGCGGCCTTGCTCGCCTTGGCGGCCTTCTCCGTGCTCGCTGCGGTGTCCTCGCCCGTCCGGGCCTTCGAGGTGGCGCGGCGCTTGGGCTTCGTCTCGGTTTCGGCGGACGAAGCGGACGCGGCACTCTTCGCGGGGCTGCCCCCGCCGGCCTGCGCCTCCTTGATGACCTCGATCAGCTGGCTCTTGCGCATCCGCGCGGTGCCCTTGATACCGAGGCCGGACGCGACCTGCTGCAGTTCCGCCAGCACCATGCCATCGAGGCCGGTGCCGCGGCGCCGCCGGGACCCGGCCGAAGCACCGGTGGCAGGCGCCGCAGAGGCGTCCGTCGCGGGCGTGTCGGCAGTCACGCCCATCAGATCGGTGGTGTCGCTCACGAAGGGTCCTTCCCTGGAGCGGACGTCGGCCTGTCTGGCTCGGCGACCGGTTGTGCTGTCCGGAGGTCCTCTGGTGTGTGGACCGTGCCGGGGCGGTGGTCCGCCAACGCGCGGCGGAAGAATTCACTGGTGATGGCGAGTCCCGGTGAGGTGTCACTCATGTGCGGTGTCACTCGACTCGGTCACGCCGGTTCCGGAGCGTGCTCGGCACCGCTCAGTGCGGAACACAGAGCAGTTTGGGAGGCTCCCGGAAGGATGGATGTCCCGGACGGGGACACGAAGCACCTCGCCATGGTGCGGTCGGGTGCAGACTTGAGGTTAACACTACCGGGTCCAACAAACATTCCCCCTCTCTAATCCGCCTATCGGGTGTCAAGGCGCGAGCGGCAGCACACTCGCGCCGGTCGCGTCGAGCGCAAGACGATTGGCCGCCCAGCCCTCGCCCGCGAGGCGTGCGACCTTGTCCGCCGCACTCTCATCCACCAGAGCGAGGACCGTGGGCCCCGCGCCGGAAATCGTTGCCGGGACACCGTCCGCGCGCAGGCGTTCCACCAGGGCGGCGCTCTCCGGCATGGCGGGCGCGCGGTACTCCTGGTGGAGCCGGTCCTCGGTTGCCGGAAGCAGCAGTTCGGGGCGCCTGGTCAGGGCCTCCACGAGCAGTGCGGCGCGGCCCGCGTTGGCGGCCGCGTCGACGTGCGGGACGGTGCGTGGGAGCAGTCCGCGCGCCGTCTCGGTGAGGACGGGCTTTCCGGGTACGAAGACCACCGGAACGACGGAACCGGCGGGTTCCATCCTGATCGCCCGCGCCGCTCCCCCGTCCATCCAGGAGAGCGTGAAACCGCCGAGCAGACAGGCGGCGACGTTGTCGGGGTGGCCCTCGATCTCCGTGGCGAGTTCGAGCAGGGCGTTGTCGTCGAGCCGGGCGTCACCGCCTATCGTCACGGCGCGCGCGGCGACGATGCCCGCACAGATGGCGGCGGACGAGGAGCCGAGGCCCCGGCCGTGCGGAATGCGGTTGGCGCAGACGATTTCGAGCCCGCGCGGCTGTCCGCCGAGCAGGTCGAAGGCGGTGCGCAGGGAACGTACAAGCAGATGCGACTCGTCGCGCGGGAGCGTCTCGCTGCCCTCACCTGCGATGTCGATGTTCAGTCCGGTGTCGGCCACCCGCACGACGACATCGTCGTACAGACCCAGCGACAGGCCCAGGGCGTCGAAGCCCGGGCCGAGGTTGGCGCTGGTGGCGGGGACGCGCACCCGGACGGCGGCGGCGCGGAACGCGGGACCGGCCATCGCTCGATGACTCTCCTTGAGCTGCGATCTTTTGAGGACTTGCCACGTGATGAGGCACTACCCGAAGGCCGCTCTGCGGCAGCACCGCGGCATATGCGGCGGGGCGGGTTCGGTACAGCCTATCGAAGGAAGGTTCTGTGGCGACATAGGGCGCACAGGAGGCGCACGATGCGTGTCGTAAGCCCCCTGTGCACCCCCTATGCGGGAGTTGCGGGATTTCCAGGCGGATATGCCCGCCGTTCAGCTGCGATTACCCCAGGTCATGCGAGACCGAGGCGCTCGGCCGCGGCGGCCGAGTCGACCGGGACCGTGACCGGCTGCGGAGCGCCCGCGACGGCCCAGTCCGGGTCCTTGAGGCCGTTTCCGGTGACGGTGCAGACGATGCGCTGCCCCTTGTCGACCTTGCCCTGCTCGGCCGCCTTCAGCAGACCGGCGACGGAAGCGGCCGACGCCGGCTCGACGAAGACACCCTCCTGGGACGCCAACAGCTTGTAGGCGCGCAGGATCTCACGGTCCGTCACCTCGTCGATGAAGCCGTCCGACTCGTCCCGCGCGTCGAGGGCGTACTGCCACGAAGCGGGGTTGCCGATGCGAATCGCGGTGGCGATGGTCGACGGGTCCTTGACGATCTCACCGCGCACGATGGGCGCGGAACCGGAAGCCTGGAAGCCCCACATGCGGGGAGTGCGCGACGAGATCGAGTCGGCGGCGTACTCCTTGTAGCCCTTCCAGTAGGCCGTGATGTTGCCCGCGTTGCCCACCGGCAGGACGTGGATGTCGGGGGCGTCACCGAGCGCGTCCACGATCTCGAACGCGGCCGTCTTCTGGCCCTCGATGCGGAACGGGTTGACCGAATTGACCAGCGCCACCGGGTAGTTCTCGGAGAGGGCGCGGGCGAGGTTCAGGCAGTCGTCGAAGTTGCCGTCGACCTGGAGGATCTTCGAGCCGTAGACGAGCGCCTGGCCCATCTTGCCGAGCGCGATCTTGCCCTGCGGCACGAGGACGGCGCAGACCATTCCCGCGCGTACGGCGTAGGCGGCGGCGGAGGCCGACGTGTTGCCGGTGGAGGCGCAGATGACGGCCTTGGCGCCCTCCTCCTTGGCCTTCGTGATCGCCATCGTCATGCCGCGGTCCTTGAAGGACCCGGTCGGGTTGGCGCCCTCGACCTTGAGATGGACCTCGCAGCCCGTGCGCTCGGAGAGCACCTGCGCGGGGACGAGCGGCGTGCCGCCCTCGCGGAGCGTCACGACCGGCGTCGTGTCGGAGACGGGAAGACGGTCCCGGTACTCCTCGATGATTCCGCGCCATTGGTGGGTCATTGCTGACTACTCCCCTTCAACCCGCATGATGCTGGCGACACCACGCACGGTGTCGAGATTCCGCAGCGCCTCGACGGTGCCGGTGAGGGCGGCGTCGGGCGCGCGGTGGGTGACGACGACGAGGGAGGCCTCGCCGTCCTTGCCCGTCTGACGGACCGTATCGATCGATACGCCGTGCTCGGCGAAGACCGTCGCGACCTGGGCGAGGACACCCGGCTTGTCGGCTACGTCGAGGCTGATGTGGTACCGCGTGACGACCGCGCCCATGGAGCTCACGGGCAGCTGGGTGTACGCGGATTCGCCGGGCCCGTTGGCCTCGGCGAGCTTGTTCCGGCAGACGGCCACGAGGTCGCCGAGAACGGCCGACGCGGTGGGGGCGCCGCCCGCGCCGGGACCGTAGAACATGAGCTGTCCGGCGGCCTCGGCCTCGACGAACACGGCGTTGTACGCCTCGCGGACCGACGCGAGCGGATGGCTGAGCGGAATCATCGCGGGGTGCACGCGCGCGGTGACGGAACCGCCGTCGGCGGCACGCTCACAGATGGCGAGCAGCTTGATGGTGCAGCCCATGCGCTTCGCGGACGCGAAGTCGGCGCCGGTCACCTCGGTCATGCCCTCGCGGTACACGTCGTCGAGGCGCACGCGCGTGTGGAAGGCGATACCGGCGAGGATCGCGGCCTTGGCGGCGGCGTCGAAGCCTTCGACGTCGGCGGTCGGGTCGGCCTCGGCATACCCGAGGGCGGTGGCCTCGTCGAGCGCTTCCTGGTACCCGGCACCCGTCGTGTCCATGGCGTCGAGGATGAAGTTGGTGGTGCCGTTGACGATCCCCAGGACCCGGTTGACCTTGTCGCCGACGAGGGACTCGCGCAGCGGACGGATCAGCGGGATCGCACCGGCGACGGCAGCCTCGTAATAGAGGTCACGGCCGTGCTCCTCGGCGGCGGCGTGCAGCGCGGCGCCGTCCTGGGCGATGAGCGCCTTGTTCGCGGAGACGACGGACGCGCCGTGCTCGAAGGCGGTGGTGATGAGGCCCTTGGCGGGCTCGATCCCCCCGATGACCTCGACGACGACATCAATGTCACCGCGTTTGACCAGCGCGGTGGCGTCGGTGGTGACGAGGGAGGGATCGATGCCCTCGCGCACCTTCGACGGGCGGCGGACGGCGACACCGGCGAGCTCCACCGGGGCGCCGATCCGGGCCGTGAGGTCGTCGGCGTGCGTCGTCATGATGCGCGCCACCTCTGAGCCGACAACCCCACAGCCCAGCAGCGCCACCTTCAGCGGACGCGTACGCATCATCCGACCTCACTTCTCCTACATCTACAGTGGGACCAGTCTCACCCACCGGATCGCGGTTTCTATCCACGGTCCGGATCGTGAGACATACATTTCACTGGCCGATACTCTGCCACGCGTTGTTTCTCGGTCGGTTTTTTCCTCAGCCGACATCGAGACGCAGGAGATCTTCCTCCGTCTCGCGCCGGACGATGACCCGCGCCCCACCGTCCCGCACGGCCACGACCGGCGGACGAAGGGCGTGGTTGTAGTTGCTCGCCATGGAACGGCAGTACGCACCGGTCGCGGGCACGGCGATCAGATCGCCGGGGGCGAGGTCGGCCGGAAGGAACGCGTCCTTCACCACGATGTCCCCGCTCTCGCAGTGCTTGCCGACGACGCGGACGAGCATGGGCTCGGCGTCGGACGTCCGCGAGACGAGCGCGACGCTGTACTCGGCGTCGTAGAGCGCGGTACGGATGTTGTCGGACATGCCGCCGTCGACGGAGACGTACGTACGCAGTCCTTCGAGCGGCTTGACGGTGCCGACCTCGTAGAGGGTGAAGGCGGTGGGCCCGACGATGGCGCGTCCCGGCTCGACGGAGATACGGGGAGTGCGCAGATTGGCGGCCTCGCACTCCCGCGTCACGATCTCGCCGAGCGCCTTGGCGATCTCGTGCGGCTCGCGGGGGTCGTCGTCGGAGGTGTAGGCGATGCCGAGCCCACCACCGAGGTCGATCTCGGGAAGCTCGACGCCGTGCTCGTCACGGATCTCGGCGAGCAGCTGCACCACGCGCCGCGCCGAGACCTCGAACCCGGCCATGTCGAAGATCTGCGACCCGATGTGCGAGTGCACTCCGGTGAGCTCCAGACCGTCGAGCTGCAGAGCCCGCCGCACGGCCTCGGCGGCCTGTCCCCCGGCGAGGGCGATGCCGAACTTCTGGTCCTCGTGGGCGGTGGCGATGAACTCGTGGGTGTGGGCCTCGACGCCGACGGTCACCCGGATCTGCACGCGCTGGCGGACACCCATCCTGTCGGCGATGTGCGCGACGCGCACGATCTCCTGGAAGGAGTCGAGAACGATGCGCCCGACACCGGCGGTGACCGCCCGCTCGATCTCGTCCTCGGTCTTGTTGTTGCCGTGGAAGGCGATGCGGTCGGCGGGCATACCGGCGTCGAGAGCGGTGGCGAGCTCACCAGCGCTGCACACGTCGAGGTTGAGCCCTTCCTCGTGCAGCCACCGGACGACGGCACGCGAGAGGAAGGCCTTACCGGCGTAGAACACGTCGGCGTCCGAGCCGAAGGCACCGCGCCAGGCGTGGCAGCGGGCGCGGAAGTCGGCCTCGTCGAGGAAGTAGGCGGGGGTACCGAACTCCTCGGCGAGCCGGGTCACCTCGATCCCGCCGACGGTGACGACACCGTCCGCGGAGCGATCGACGGTCTGCGACCAGACCTTGGGGTCGAGGGAGTTCAGATCGGCGGCCGGGGCGGTGTAGTGCCCTTCGGGCACTACGTCGGCGTGGCGGGGCCCGGCGGGGTGTGCGGAGCGGCTCATGTCGCGTTCGTCTCTCTCACTTCATTCACGTCTGTCTTCACGTGTCACAAGTACTCGGGGGCACTGATGCCGAGCAGGGACAGGCCGCCTGCCAGCACCGTCCCGGCGGCTTCGGCGAGCGCGAGCCGGGCGCGGTGGGCGGCCGAGGGTTTCTCGTCACCTGGCGGAAGGACGGCGGGCTGAAAGGCGAGGAAGGCATCGGCGGTGACGACGAGATGCCGGGCCAGACGGTCGGGGGCGCGGTGGTGGGCGGCGGCGGCGAGGACGCGGGGGTGGTCGGCGAGGGCGTCAAGCAGCTCCCGCGCCGCTGTTTCCTCTGTTCCCTCTCTTCCCGCTACGTCGCCGGGGGCGCCGGCGAAGCCGAGAGCGGCGGCGTTGCGGGTGAGGGCGCGGGTGCGGGAGTGGGCGTACCGCACGCGGAAGAGGGGGTTGCTCGCGCGCTGGAGCAGGTGCTCTTCGCTGATGCGGGGCCGGTCGTGGGCGGCCGGGTGCAGGAGGGCCCAGCGGGCGGCGTCGCGGCCGAGGAAGGTGGGGTCGGCCGGGGCGGGGACGGGGCGGAGGGTGGGGACGGAGGCGGGAGGCCGCCCGTGTCCGTCCACGTCGACGCCGAGGACGTCCCAGCCGGGGTCGGGGGCCTCGTCGCACGTGATGCGTACGTTCTGTGCGAGGGCGCCCTGGGAGATGAGGATGCGGCGGAGGGAGTCGGCGAGGACGGCGGCGCGGACTTCGCGGGGGAAGTGCAGGTGGGGGGCTCCGCTGTCGCCGGTGCTGCCGGACCCTGGGCGGGCGTGACCGTAGAGGTCGCCGCGGGTGAGGACGTCACGGACGAGGGCCGCGGAGGGGCTTCCGTCACTCCCCTGGCCACTACCCCGGTCGAGAGTGATGTTGAGGAAGCCGGGCCCGGTGATGTCGATGGCGGCGATGCCGGGCTCCCGGGCGAGCCGCGGGGACAGCACTTCGGCGACCTGGAGGGGCGTGCGCCCGGCGGCGCGGGCGACCTGCAGGGCGACGTTGGTGGCGTAGTCCCCGGACCCGCCGGGCCTGGGCCGTTCGACGACCACCCGCCGGGTCATGTCCACGTCACTCACGTCATCGAGGGCACTGAGCTCGCCGTCATCGACGGCACGGCGCATGGCGCGCAGCACGGTGCGGGAGAGCTCGACGGGGGTCACGGGTCAAGCGTATGGGAGGAGGGGGGTGGGGACGCGACCTGGTTTCCCGGATGGTCCGGGATGTGGACGGGGAGGGGGTCCGCGCGGTCACGGGGACGGCGGAACGGAGCAACCGGACCAGTGACTGCCGACTACTGCGGCACCGGGCGAATCAGCCGCCGGGTCGACCGGCGCGCTCAGCTTCTCCGGCGGCCCCACACTCATTGCCGAGGGCACCACGCGCGCCCCCGCCACCACCACTCCCGTTTTCCCTCAACTGCCGTACTATCTCGACCAGTTCGGAAGGTTCAAAGGGCTTCGCGAGAAACGCGTCCACGCCTACTTCGAGCCCGCTCTCGACCTCGTACTGAGTGCAGGCACTGACAATGACGATGGGCAGGTTCCGGGTCCGCGGATCGGAGCGCAGTCGGGCGGCCGTACGCAGCCCGTCAAGGCGGGGCATCACGACGTCGAGGGTGACGACATCGGGTCTGACCTGATTCACCACGTCCAGGCACTCGGCACCATCAGCCGCGGTCACCACCTCGAAGCCCTCCAGCTCGAGGTTGACCCTGATCAGTTGCCGGATGACCTTGTTGTCGTCCACAACAAGCACGCGGCCGGACACACCTGACACAACTCGAGAGTAGGTCCGCGCCCGCCGCCGCGTCCGGGTTTTCCCTACTTCCGTACCTTGCGGGGCGGCGGGAGATGGATCTGGTGCGGGTCAGGCGCGGGCCAGGCACGGGCCAGGCAGCGCAGTCGGGGGCGACCTCTGGGACGCAGGGGGCGGAAGCGACGACGCCGACGACGCCCCACAGCCACCGAGGTGCGGAAATACCTGTTCCTGGAGAGCCGTTCGGAGCTGGTAGGGTTCAACACGTCGCCGCGAAAGCAGCGCCGACACGCCCCCGTAGCTCAGGGGATAGAGCATCGGCCTCCGGAGCCGGGTGCGCAGGTTCGAATCCTGCCGGGGGCACCTTGTATGAGGTGTCCGAGGACCCCGTCACCAGCGGAAACGCTGAGAACGGGGTCTTCGCGTATGTGCGGGCGTGTGCGGACCTGTGCGGGCGGACGTCCGCCATGAAGGGCCGCTACGAAGGGCCGTCTTTCACGGTCGTGGTCCCATCCCGGTGAAGAGCGCTTCGAGGATCCCGTCGACGTACTCATGGCTCAGTGGTTCCTGTGTGATCAGGAACTGGAAGTACAGCGGACCGGACAGGATCGCCATCGCCCTGCGGCGCCTCGAAGGCGCCTGCCACGGCCACTACACCTTCCGCGCCATGGCAGGCCTCTTCGCCGGGGACGGCCTCACCGCCGACACCTCGGCACGCGACCTCTACATGGCCGAATCACTCCTGTGGCACCTGAACCAGCTCGAACCCCACACGCGCGTCGTGCTCGCGGCCCACAACGCCCACATCCAGAAGACGCCGATCGCCTTCGACGGTCACCTCACGGGGCTCCCGATGGGACAGCACCTGCACAACGCCCTCGGCGACGCGTACTTCGCCCTCGGGCTGACAAGCGCCACGGGGCACACGGCCGAGATGCACCGCGACGAGAAGGCTGCTTTCGGATTCACCATCGCCGACACCCCGCTGGGGCCGCCCGAGCCCGGAAGGATCGAAGCGGCCTTCGCCGACACCGGTCTCGGACTCGGCATGGCCGACCTCCACCATCGCTGATATCGCCGAAATCGCCCCGCGCTGAGGCTCACGTGTGAGCAACTTCCGCTGACCTGCCGAAGTCTGCCGAAGTCTGCCGAAAGAAGAGGTGACGCAGGCTCTTACCTCTCGACCAAGTCGCCGTTGCTCCAGGCGTAGACCTTGTCTCCCTTGACCGCCACCCGTAGCTGGTACTGCCCGGAACAGTCGGGCCGTCCGTCCTCGGCCCCCACGTCTTGTGGCCACCAGCTCGCTGCCAGCGTGGGCCCGTCGGAGAAGGCGCCTTCCGAGCAGCCCTTCTCACCGGTCAGCTTCAGCGGGGTGTCGGCGAGTGTGAAGCGCATGAGCTTGGCGTTGCCGGTGGTCTGCGCCTTGATCGTGATGTCCGTCGCGTCCTTGGGCACCCACTTGGGGAGCCGGAAGATGAGTTCACCGTCGGCGGACTCTCGGGCCTCGTGCTCGGTGGGGAACGTCTTGACGCGTTCGTGGAGCACATGGTCGTTGAACACGTCCGGGAAACCGTCGTTGTGTTCCTTCAGCACGGGCGTCACGGCCGAGCCGACGGCCCAGAGACCTACTACGCAGGCTGCGCTGATGATCAGAGTCTTTTTCTGCATACCCATCCAGGCCCGGTTAGGGGCCGCTCGCTTCCACGCCGACCGGGCGATCGTGTGTCGCCCCATGAGAGAGACGGGGACGGAGAGCAGGCGGTTCAGTCCCGCGGTCCAAGAACATCTTCCCTCGAACATCCTTCCTCGACCCTGATGTCGCTGACCCGTTGGTCACGTCAGCGAGTCGGTCGAGGGTGCCGTGCCAGGCGGGGTCCGCCCCCGGTCAGGGTTCGATGAGGCCCGCTCGGATCGCGTAACGCGTGAGTTCGAGGCGGTTGCGCAGGCCCAGTTTGTGCAGCAGGTTCGCGCGATGCCTGTGGACCGTCTTGATGCTGATGAAGAGCATCTCGGCGATCTCCTTGGAGGAGTGGCCCTCCGCCACGAGCTTGAGCACCTCCTCCTCGCGCGCCGTGAGGACCTGGTCGGGCGGCTCCTCGCCGTGGTGGACGCGGTCGAGGTAGTTGCGGATGAGGGCCGTGACCGCTCCCGGGTACAGGAACGGCTCGTCTCGCATCGCCGCCCTACAGGCGGCCACCAGGTCCCGATCGGCCACCGACTTCAGTACGTATCCGCTGGCGCCGGCCTTCAGCGCCTGGAAGAAGTACTGCTCGTTGTCGTGCATCGTCAGCATCAGGACGCGTACGCCCGGCTTCAGGGCGGCCAGTTCGCGTGCGGCCTGCAAGCCGGTCATCCGGGGCATCGCGATGTCCAGGACGGCCAGGTCGACCTCGTGCGTGCGGGCCAGCGCGACGGCCTCGGCGCCGTCCCCCGCCTCGGCGACGACTTCGAGGTCCCGCTCGCCGTCGAGGATCAGCCGGACTCCGCGACGTACCAGCGCGTGGTCGTCGGCGAGAAGGATGCGGGTCTTGTCCGGCTTCGACGCGTCGGCGGCTGTACTCATCAGTTCAGTGCTTCCCGGGCGTGGGAGTGAGGGTGGGGGTGGAGGTGGAGGTGGAGGTGGAGGTGGGGGCGATGGAGTCAGGGGCGGGGAGCGGGACCGTCAGCCGGACCCGCGTACCGGTGCCCGGCTCCGACGTGACGTCCAGCGATGCCCCGATGAGCAGAGCCCGTTCCCGCATCCCGCGGATTCCCGCGCCCTCGTGCGCGACCCCGGTCCCGCGGCCGTCGTCCGCGACGGTCAGCGCGACCGCGCCGCCGGTGCGGCAGAGGCTGAGCTCGACCTTGCCCGCCTCGGCGTGGCGGGCCGCGTTGGTCAGGGCCTCCTGGGCCACCCGGTACAGGACGAGTTCCGCCTGCTCGTCGAGTGGTGGCAGGTCCGGGTCGTAACGGCGCACCACCCGCAGTCCGGCGTGCGTGGCGAACTCGGTGGTCAGCGACGTCAGGGCGCTGATCAGACCGAGGTCGTCCAGTACGCCGGGACGCAGCCTGCGCACCAGACGGCGTACTTCGTCCAGGCTCCCCCGAGTGATCTCCTGCGCCTGCTGGAGCTCACCGCGCAGGGGTTCGTCCGCCTCGTCCGACGCCCTCTTCAGGGCGAGCAGGACCGCTGTCATGGTCTGGCCGACCTCGTCGTGGAGTTCCTGGGCGATGCGGCGCCGCTCGGATTCCTGCGCGAGGAGGACGCGGGCGCTGCTGGCGGCCCGTTCCTGTTCGAGCCGTTCCAGCATGGCGTTGAAGGTGCGGATCAGCTCGGCGGTCTCGCCGCGGCCCTGTTCCGGGAGGCGGTGTCCTGGGCGCAGCAGGTCGACGGTGGTCATCAGCCGGGTGAGCCGTTCCAGCGGGGCGAGGCCGATCCGTAGCAGGGCCGCGTTGGCGACCAGCATGACGGCCATGCCGACCACGAGGATGACCGCCTCGGTGAGGACCACCGGCACGGAGACGGTGACCGGCGCCCACAGCAGCAGCGCGGTGGCGCTTCCCAGCACTACCGCGTTGAGCGCGAAGATCCGCCAGAACAGGGACAACGGGTGGCGCCTTTCTCGTACGCGCTTGCATGCGTGCGCGCTTGCAAGCGTGCTCTCGTGCGCGCTTGCGGTCACTTGTTCTCGTACGCGTGCGGGCTCGTTTGTTCTCGTACGCGCGTGGGCTCACTTTGTTCTCGTACGCGCGTGATCTTTACCGGTTCGCCGTCCAGCCTGCCCGCTTCCCTTCCGTCCGTCGATGGGGTGCAATGCCCATTTTCCTGCTCCGGTCGGCCCACGGCCCGATGGGGTCCGGGGGACGGCAGAGATGGGTATCGCGCCCGATGGGTTTTACGCGGCGTACCGGCGACTGTGGGAGCGGAAGCCTGACGAAGGAAGGATCCGCCATGTCGCTCGACACCCGCACTCCCCCGGTCGAGGCCCGCCCCGAGCGTGTGACCCCGCGCGAGGCCCGCCGACTTCTGGAACACGAACGTGCCTCCCGGCTTGCGCAGCTCCAGGCCATGGGCGAGGCCGGGCAGGAGGCGCAGGCGCTGGAGGAGACGGATGAGGCGCAGGTGATGGCGGCGCAGAAGGACACCATCGAGCGGGTCCTCATCGAGATCGATGACGCGCTCGGCCGCGTCCAGGACGGCAGCTACGGGACGTGCCCGGGCTGCTCCAAGCCCATCCCCGTCGAGCGCCTGGAGATCCTGCCGTACACGCGGTTCTGCGTTCCCTGCCAGCGCAAAGCCTACTGACCAGCGCTCGCCTCTCCGCCCTGCCTGCCCCGTCTACCGCCCAGCCTGACTCGTCTACCGCCCTGCCTGACTCGTCTACCGCCCTGCCTGTCCCGTCTACCGCCCTGCCCGAGGGGTGAAGTGATGAACCATCAGCTCATCGACCTGTCGACCGACGACCTCGCCGCGCTCCGCGAGAACCTGCGCGAGCAGTTCCTGTTCCGCCAGGAACAACTGCAGCAGCTCTCCGCCTCCGCGATGACCCGCGCGGACACGCGCCTCGACCGGCACAGCGCCGCGAGGACCGAGGTCCGCGTCAAGCTCGCCGCCTCCGCCCGCATGGTCCTCGCCGACGTCGAGGCCGCTTTGGGGCGCATGGACAGCGGCGACTACGGCGCCTGCCACCTGTGCCGGCGGCCCATCGCCCGCGAGCGCCTGATGATCGTGCCGCAGGCCTGCTTCTGCGCCCGCTGCCAGCAGGTCCAAGGGGTCGACCGATGACCGGCATCGCCCTCGACCTGGGCAGCGCGCGGACCCGTGCCTGGACGTCAGGACGCCGGATGATCCTCGACGTTCCCACGGTGACGTTCCACGGCGGCGGTGCCGTGTACCCCATCCGGCGCGGCGCCATCGTCGACACCCCCGGGACCGCCCGCATGCTCGACCGGCTGCTCGGACACCGCCTGCCCCGCTTCGGCCGCCCCCTGCTCATCCTGACCGCACCCGTACTGGGCGGAGTCGCCTACCGTGCCGAAGCCCGCGTCGCCGTCCAGGTCCTGCGTCCGCGCACCGTTCTGACCATCCCCACCGCGCGAGCCGTGGCCGCCGCCGCGGACGCCGATCCGACCCGTCCCCTGCTCGTCGTGGACATCGGCGCCCACCTCACCGAGGTCGCGCTCCTCGCCGACGGCGCAGTGGTCGACGCCCGCCACACCGCCCTGGGAACGAGCGACGTGGACGGCGTGACCTCGTCCCCGTCCGCCCCGATCACCGACTGCGTCGTCGCGATGGTGACCGCGATGCTCCAACAGGACCGCACGCCCCGGACCCTCGAAGCCCTCCGGCGGGGCGCGCTGCTCGCCGGTGGGGGCGCTCTGCTCCCCGACGTCAGCTACGGCCTCACCGGGCAACTGCACGCTCCCGTCCAGTTGGTACCCGCCCCGCATACCGCCGCGGTGCGTGGCGCCGCGAAGCTTCTCCGGGCGGCGCGCGCCCATCCCTCCGCTACCGCAGGCACCGGCGGCACCTGAAGCACCGGGCACGCCGGGCACACCTGGCACAGGCCCCACCCCATCACCCGCGCTCAAGGAGAGATCCCGTGGCCGGCCCCGTACCTCCGGCACAGCCGCCCCCGCACGGCGAGCAGCCTTCGCACGGCGAGCGGCCCCCGCGCAGACCGCACACCCTGTCGTGGCGCTGGCGTCGCAATCCTCTGCGCCGCCCTACCGACCTCGTGCAGGCGTGGATCGCCGTCGGTCTGTTCCTCGCCGTCCTGACCGCCACCCCGGCCGCCGTCGTCCTGGTCGGTGACGCGGCCCGCCGTCACACCGAACAGACCGCCCGGCAGCAGGCGGACACCCGGCACCGCACCGACGCCGTCCTCGTCCATGACGCGCCCCGGCACCCCAAGCCCTGGTCGGCGGAGGTGCAGAAGGCCCGGTACCCGGCCACCGTCCGCTTCACCGACCGCAACGGACACATCCGTACCGCGGAAGCGGACGTCGAGCCCGCCCTGCCCGCCGGGAACACCGTCCCCGTATGGGTCAGCGACGAAGGAGAACTCACCGACCCGCCCCTGACCAAGAACGATGTCCGCGACCACACCAAGGGCTACGTCGTCCTGACCGCCATCGCCGTCCCCCTCATGGGCACCGCCGCCTATGTCTGCGCGCACCGCAGGCTGGAGCGGCGCAACCTCGCCCAATGGGGAGCAGCCTGGGCCCGTACCGGAAGGCCCTAGCTCCGGCGGATCGGCGGCAGCTCGTACGTTCCGTCGAAGACCGCGGCGCGGGGCGTGTACATCCGCAGGACCGGGCGGAAGCGTCCGGCGGGGGTGGGCAGCCAGTTCGCGGCCGTCTTGTCGTCGGCGGGGCGTTGCGGCTGGAGGTGGAGGGTGAGGGAGCCGTCGTCGTCGTAGCTCAGGCCCGGGGTGCGGTCGCCGACGGAGTAGCGGTCGATGGGGTTGGGGAACAGGTGGTACTCCGGCAGGTCGTACATCGTGATCGACCAGAACGCGTCCACGGGTGGCGGCTTCTCGAAGCGCAGCGTGTAGGCCTGCTCGCCCTCCAGGGGCTGTCCGTCACCGTCGTTCCACGTCATCGCGTACGCCGCTTCGTAGGCGTGGTTGCCCCACAGCGCGGTACGGGCCGATGTGGCGCGCACCATGCGGCCCGACTCCCGGTCGGTGCAGATCCATTGAGGATCTTTGAGCGTGCCGATCTCGAAGTGATCGGCGTTGTAGTCGAAGGCGTGATACGTCAGCTTCCAGCCGTTCTGCTCCGGGCTGTCCCCGTGAGTGGTCGCGTGCTCGACCTTCTCCTTGCCCGCGGCGAAGCCCGCGCGCAGGGCTTCGGCGAGCTCGGGCTCCGGTTGCGCGTAAGGACTCTGTGCCTCCAACAGGCCAAGCGGCGCGAACCGTTGTTGGTACGTCAGGTCGGCGGGCGCGGGCGGGAAGGCGGCCATCCTCGCCCGGAGTTTCTCGTAGAAGAGAAGCTCCGGTTCGCCGTCGGGGATGTAGGTGTGGGTCGGCAGCCCGTGGGACTCTCCGGATGCCGTCCAGTAGAGCTCCAGGTGTGTGTCTTCCTGGAGCTCGCGCACCGCCGCCACGTCGTCGGGCCCCGCGCAGGCCCAGCGGCCGACGATCGACGCCACCTCGGTCGGCACGGCGATGCGGGTGGCGCCCAGCGGGACCTCCTCGTCCCAGCCGGGCGGCGTGAGCAGGTAGCTGGCCGCACCGGTGCCGGTGGCGCGGCGGCCCACGTACGCGAAGTTGTTGGTCCACGCGTCCACGAACTGCAGGACGTAATAGCGGCCGTCCGTGTCCGGCACCGTCAGGAGCAGGGCGCCGCCGGAGAGGTCGAGCTGGGCGACTGAGTAGATGGTGTCGTTGTTGACGCTCACGAAGGGGTCGCCGGGGTCCGCCAGCTTGCTCGCGTGGCTGAACTCGTTGAACGGCGCGGGGGCCACCGAGCCCATGCCCTTGCGGGAGAAGCGGTCGACTTCGTCGAGGTTGCGCACCATCGGGTAGCCGTAGATGTACGCCTCTGCCGCCAGCGCCTGGAGATCGATCGTGCCGTCGGTCATGCCCGCCGCCTTCTCGTGATCAGCTCGGTCGCACTGCTCGTTCGTCGTTCGCGATCAAGGTTCTACGGACATCGTCGGGCCGCCGCGCCCCTCCTGCCACTCCTGCCGCTCACGCGGCGTGGCGCGGTCACTCCGGTGTGCCCGGCGGTTCCTGATCGCCGTAGCGGCGCTCGAACTTGGCCACCTGGCCCTCGGAGTCCACCACGCGGGCCCTGCCGGTGTAGAAGGGGTGGCTCTCGGAGGAGATCTCCACTTCCACCAGGGGGTACGTCTCGCCGTCGTCCCACTCGATGGTCTGGTCGCTCTCCGCGGTGGAGCGGGTGAGGAAGGCATAGCCCGCGGAGCGGTCCCGGAAGACCACGGGGCGGTAGTTGCTGTCCCTGTTCTTTTCCTGAGTCATTTCTCAAGGTTCGCCGGGTACGGGCGCCGGGGCGAGCCTTGGGGCTCCACGCGGGGTATTTCCGGTACCGAACAGGCCTCTTCCACCCACTCGCCTTATGCCCCGTGTCATCAGGGTGGGTGCCCTACACGGCAGGGGCGGCTAGGTCAGCCGGGGAGCAGGGGGTGGCCCATATGGCCGAGAGTCGGCCTACGCCGAGGATGCCCGCTTCTTCGCGGGCGCTCTCTTCGCGGGTGTCTTCTTCGCGGGTGCCTTCTTCGCCTGCGTTCTGCTCGCGGCCGCCTTCGACGTCGACTTCTTCGGCTCCGACTTCTTCGATGCCGAGGACTTCTTCGCCGTCGACTTCTTGCCCCCCACCTCCTTCGGCGCCGTCGCCGCAGCCCGCTTCCGTCCGCCCCTCGCCAGCGGTGTCACCTCCGCCTCTTTCTCCCCCTTCCCCCTCCCTCCCTTCTCTCCCTTCTCTCCCTTCTTCACCGCGCGCACGCTGTTCTCCAGCGCCGCCATCAGGTCGATCACCTTGCCCCCGCCCTCTTCCTCGGCCTCCCCGGCCGACTCCACCGGGCTCGTGCCGTCGGTCTTGGCGGCGATGAGTTCCTCCACCGCCGTGCGGTAGTCGTCGTGCAGGGAGGACAGTTCGACCTCCCCCAGCGTGTCCATCAGCGCGTCCGCCAGGTCCAGTTCCGCGTCCCGCACCTTGACCTGGGAATCCGGGGCCACCCCCTCCGACGTACGGATCTCGTCCGGCCACAGCAGCCCGTGCATCGCGATCACGTCGTCCACCACCCGCAGCATCCCGAGACGCTCCCGCCCCCGCAGCGCGAACCTGGCCACCGCCACCTTCTCGCTCCGCTTCAACGCCTCCCGCAGCAGCGTGTACGGCTTCGTCGCGGGCACCCCGTTGGCCGACAAGTAGTACGCCGTGTCCATCTGCATCGGATCGATCCGGTCCGACGGCACGAAGGCGACGATCTCGATCGTCTTGGCCGTCGGAATCGGCAGGGCCGCCAGATCCTCGTCCGTGATCGGGATGATCGAGCCGTCCGCGTCCTCGTACCCCTTGCCGATCTCGGCGGACGTCACCTCCCGCTCCTCCAGCTCGCACACCTTGCGATAGCGGATCCGGCCCCCGTCCTCCGTATGGATCTGCCGGAAGGAGACCGAGTGGTTCTCGGTGGCGTTCACGAGCTTGATCGGGATGCTGACCAAGCCGAAGGAGATCGCACCGTTCCATATGGATCGCACGTCAGGCACCTCTCCGCAGCAGCCGAGTGTCGAAATTCGGGTGGTTCGTCACCATTCGTGGGATTCTCATCGTATGACGCCGATCACCGACGTGGAGGGGCGGCGGCTGACCCTCAGCAACCTCGACAAGGTTCTGTACACCGCGTCCGGCTTCACCAAAGGCGAGATGCTGCACTACTACGCCAGTACGGCCGGGGCCCTGCTCACCCATCTCCGCAATCGGCCCCTCTCCTTCCTCCGCTTCCCGGACGGGCCGCACGGCCAGCACTTCTTCGCCAAGAACGTGCCGCCCGGCACCCCGACCTGGGTGCACACCGCCGACGTACCGCGCTCGCGCTCGGACGGGAACGCCCGGCAGGTCGTCGTGAACGATCTCGCCAGCCTGATGTGGGCCGCCAACCTCGTGACCGAGTTCCACACACCCCAGTGGCAGGCGGATGCCCCCGCCATGGCGGACCGGCTCGTCCTGGATCTGGACCCCGGCGCCCCCGCCACCATCGTCGAGTGCTGCCGGGCAGGCCTCTGGCTGCGCGAGCGCCTCCAGGCCGACGGCCTGCACGTCCACGCGAAGACCTCGGGCTCCAAGGGCCTGCATCTGCTCTGCCCCCTGGAGCCGACACCCTCCGAGCAGGTCACCGCGTACGCGAAGGAGCTCGCCAAGGAGGCAGAGGCCGAGCTGCCCGACCTTGTCGTCCACCGCATGACGCGCAGCCTGCGCCCCGGCAAGGTCTTCGTCGACTTCAGCCAGAACGCCGCCGCGAAGACGACCGCCACTCCCTACACCCTCCGCGCCCGCGAGGAACCGACCGTCTCGGCCCCCGTGACCTGGGAGGAGGTCGAGGCGTGCGGCGACCCGGCGGACCTCGTCTTCCTGGCCGGCGACATCGCGCCCCGCCTCAAGGAGTACGGGGACCTCCTGGGCCCGCTCACCGACCCGGACCGGGCCCGCCCCCTCCCCCGCACGGCCGGTTCATGATCACCCCGCCCCTCCGGGTCGCCCTCGCCGATTCCGTCACCGCGCTGCCGCAGGGCGGCGGATGGGGCTACGAGCCGAAGTTCGACGGCCACCGCCTGGTCGTCTTCGCCGACGGCCACCGCGTGCGGCTCCAGGCCCGCTCAGGCCGCCTCGTCACCACCGCGTTCCCCGATCTCGCCGAGGCCGCGAATCAGCTGCCCGGCGGAACCGTGCTCGACGGCGAGGTGGTCGTCTGGGCCGACGGCCGCATCGACTTCGGTGCTGTCCAGCGACGCGCCGCCGCCACCCGCCAGCACGCCACGCACCTCGCACGCACGCTCCCTGCTTCGTACGCCGCCTTCGATCTGCTCGCCGATCAGGGCGAGGACTGCCGCGCCCTGCCCTACGAGGAACGGCGCGCACGCCTCGTACGCATCCTCGAACCGCTCGGCCCGCCCCTACAGGCCGTACCGATGACGACCGACCGCGAAACGGCCCTGACCTGGTACGAGACCCTGCCCGCCACCGGCATCGAAGGGCTGGTGATCAAGCGGCTCGACGGTGCCTACCGGGGTGCGGCGCGCGCGTGGCTGAAGCTGCGGCACAGCGACACCCGGGACGCGGTGGTGGTCGGGTTCACCGGGAGCAGGGGCCGCCCGCAGGCGCTCGTGCTCGTCCTGCCGGGGGACGGCACTCCCGTGGTGTCGTCCCCGCTCGCCCCCGCGCTGCGGACGGCGGCCGTCGCCGCGCTGCCGGAGGCGAAGGGCGAAGGGACCGCGATCGCCATCGGGATCGGCGAGGTCAGCTATGCCGCCCTGCCTACGGAGCCGCCCGTGATGGTGGAGGTGCGGCAGAACACGACCCGGCACGCGACCGCGGTGGTCGTCCGCTTCCGCTGAGCTCACGCAGACGCCCGTCCAGGGGTGTGACCGGGGTCACCTCTAATCAAGTTTGACCAGAAGGGAAATCGAGCATACCTTTCTCCACGCAGCAAACTAGTCAAACTTGATCAGGAGTGTGCATGACCGTTCTGCCCGAGACCGGATACGTCCCGACCGACGAGGACCGCGCGAGCCTGGCCGCCTGGTTCGCCGAGTACGACGCACACAGCGCGAAGCGCGATGTGGAGCGCATGGCCGACCTGGCCGCCTTCCCGCTCAACCTGGTCAGCGACGACTCCGCGGGCGACGGGCGCTCCGCGCAGTGGGACCGGGAGCAGTTCGTCGCGACCATGACGCACGTGATGGGGGACGGGAGCGAGGACATCACCTTCGAGTCCACGCGCACGCCCGTCTTCCTCTCCCCCGCCATGGCCGTGGTCTTCACCGACTCGGTGATGACCGCGAACGGCGAGACCCAGCAGCTGCGGTACGCCGACATCCTGCTGAAGCGGGGCGGGGCCTGGGCGTTCCAGACCATGATCCAGGGCGGCTGGGGCGACAACCTCTGACGCCCCGGAGGCCGAACCCGGGGAAGGACTAGGCCCGCAGCCACGTACGCCGGTCGCGTGCCATCGCGTGCAGCGCCTCGACATCGGCCGGTTTCAGTACGCCGCCGATGCTCGCGATGGCCGCCACCTCCACGTCGCGCACGATCCGCACGTCACGCGGCGGGCCGGTGACGTCGAGGTCCGTCGACCCGGAGAGCGCGAGGACCGGGCGGATCTCGGCCGTCAGGGCGAAGGACGCCCGGTCCGCGTCGGCGCGGATCTCCCTCACGAGTGGACGCGGGTCCGCGCGGCCGACCGTCACCATCGGATCGGCGACGCGGACCCGCTGCTTGCGGGCGGCGAGCGTGTGCACGCTGAACAGTCCGCCCGGCCCGATCAGGAGGTGGTGGATGCGGGCGCCGCCCGGCAGCGGCACCGAGTGCAGGGTGTGCCAGCCCGCGCCTTCGAGGCCGTCGAGCACATCACCGATGGCCTGCTCGG
Organism: Streptomyces sp. NPDC031274; assembly: GCF_055570235.1. NCBI lineage: Bacteria > Bacillati > Actinomycetota > Actinomycetes > Kitasatosporales > Streptomycetaceae > Streptomyces > Streptomyces sp. NPDC031274. Next base: position 125,627 of record NZ_JBVIHP010000006.1, read on the forward strand.
CGACGAGCGCCCGCTGCCGCGGGTCGGCGCGTAATCGGCGGGCGGGGGCCGGGTCGCGGTCCAGGGCGATCAGGACAGCCTCGCCGGGGCGGTTCGGGGCCAGGTCGTCGTCCGGATGGAGGGCGAGGCGGGCCAGCTCGGCGGGGGTGGGGACGGGCGGCGGGCCGACCGAGTAGCCACCGGTCAGGAAGGGGGTGAGGGCGCGCAGGACGGCATCCCTGTGCTCCTCGCTCAGCAGATTCACGCGGGACGACTGCCTCTCGTACCACGCCAGGCTCCTGCCGTCCGCGAGGCAGACGTACAACCGCTCCTGCCCGTGCCGCCAGGCCGGTATGACGCGCAATCCGCTCATGCACCATCACCCCACCGCCCATGGGAGCAGCAAGGACATGCCTGGGGCAAGAAGCAGTGCGGTGCGGACGGAAGTGCGGACGGAAGTGCGGACGGAAGTTGAGCCATCCGTAACGGCACCGCCCGCGCAGTTATGGCCCGCTGTTACATAGTCGATGAATCGCCGCAATGGCGGACATCTAGCTTCAGAGGTGCCCCTTCCGTCGCTCCCCCGCGGCGACCAGCCGACGACCACCGTCCATTGGCCGCCGGCCACTGGCCCTCGGCTCCCGGCCGCCAGCCGTTAGGACCGCCCGTGAGCATCCACCGCCGCCGCGCCATCCTCCGCACCGCCGCCGTGACCGCCGCCGCCGGAAGCGCGCTCCTCATGCCGACCGTCTCCGCCGCCGTCGCCGCCGCCCCGGACTCACCGGCGCATGCCGAGGCCACGAGGGACACGAGAGACGCGAGGGACACGAAGGGCATGAAAGGCACGAAGGACACGCGGAACCTCGCGCCGGTCGCGCCCGCTACCCAGGTCGCACCCAAGGGCAGCGTCAAGGCGGGCACTGAAGGGTTCAACAGCGGCGACCCCGTATTCATCGCCGCCGGTGGCGCCATGGCGGCGGCCGGTGCGGCCGGTCTCGGGTACTCGATGCTGCGCCGCGGCCGCACCGACACCTGAGCCCGCTCCCGCCCCCACCCCCACCGCCCCGCTGGAGATGCACACCGCGGAGGGGCCCGCGCTGATGAAGAACGTGGCAAAGGTGAGAATGGGGGACAAGATCGAGGTGCCGCGAGCGGACGGGAAGTACCGCGACGTTCAAGGTGTACGAGATCGAGCAGAAGGTGCGCGAGATCGAGCAGGTGGACAAAAAGTACTTTCACACCCATAAGGTGTACGGGGCGACCGATCGACCCGAGCTGCGCCTGCTGACCTGTGGCGGCCCGATCAAGGACGGCCACCGCACCGACAACATCATTCTCTACGCCGACCTCGCGCCGTAGCCGAGCCGCCCCCGGGTCGCTCCGCCGGCAGGCAGGAGTGCAGTGCACCGCAGCCGTATCGCGCTCGCCGCGGGTCTCGTCGTGTCCGGGACCCTGCTGGCCGGTGGCTGCGGCGACCCGGGTGAGCTGCGCAGCGCGGGATCGACGCCCACCGCGGAGGCACCCACACGCCTGTGGCCGAAGCTGCCGCCTCCGTCGGCGCCCGCCGAGGACTACGGCACGATGGAGAGCGTGCCGGTCAAGGGCGTGGGCGTACCGGGCGGGGACCTGCACAAGGTGGATCCGGTCACCGTCGCCAAGGTCGATTTCGCCAAGAATCCGGGGATGTACAGCCGTTCGGACGCGGTCTACAAGGAGACCGCCCAGAAGCTGGCCGAATGCGAACCCGGACACGGCACCGGCACCGGTACTGGCACCGGCACCGGCCAACACGCCGCCGACGACGCCGCCGACAAGTGCCCCGTCCTCAACGCCTACTACCGCGACCTCACCGGTGACGGCAAGGACGACCTCATCGTCGGCATCCGGCTGACCCAAGGGCACGCCGAGAATCTCGACATCCGCGCCTATGCCGTGGAGAAGCAGAAGTTGACGCAGATCATGGAGATGGGGGACGCGGTGATCGGCGTCGAGCTCGCCGGGCACGAGGTGATCGTCCGCGCCGTCTCCGGCATGCCGGGGTACGAGTACCGCACCGTCTGGTCCTGGGACTCCCACCAGAAGACCATGCTGCCGACGACCGACGAGATCGTACGTTCCCCGAACGCGCCGTCGGGCAAGCCGTCGAGCAAGCCCTCCCGCAAGCCCGAGCCCGCGGCCGGCTTCCGCCCCGCACCCTCCACCTCCGGCGCCTCCTCGCCCTCGCCGTCCCCGAGCGAAAACCCATGAACCACAGGATGAGCCGATGAGCCACCGGCTGCCGCGCGGGCTTCGACCCCCCGCCTGGACGGCGACGCTGACCTGGAAGGCCGCGGTCTTCATCACCGTCATGTGCTGCGCGCTCGCCGCGCTGCTCGGCGCGCTCGTCCATGTCTCGGTGACCAACCAGACCGTGGGCCAGGCCCGCGACCACGCCCTCACCCGGCTCGACGACGCCACCGAGGCGTACGAGGCGGGCGACGACCTCGGCCCCGACGCGGGGGTCGACCCGGCGGGCCTTCCCGTGCGGCTGCGGCATCTCGCGGTGAGCGGGGAACGCGGGACGATGGTCGACACCCAGGAGTCCCGGCCGACGATGTGGGCCGCCGGACCCACCACGGACCGGCGCGCCATCGCCGTCCAGGTCGACTACTCCCAGGGCGCCCGCACCATCGACGGTCTCGACCGGGCCATCCTCGGCTCATCGGCGCTCGCGATCGGGGCGACGCTCCTGGTCGGGGCGTTCGCGGTGACGCGTGTGACGCGGCGCCTGCACCAGACGGCGAGAGTGGCTCGCCGGATCAGCACGGGCGACCTCGACGCCCGCGTGAACGATCCGCGCACCCGCGAGCCCGACCGCCGCCAGGACGAGGTGGCGGCGGTCTCCGGCGCCCTCGACACGATGGCGTCCTCGTTGCAGGGCAAGCTCCAGAGCGAGCAGCGGTTCACCGCGGACGTGGCGCACGAGCTGCGCACACCGCTGACCGGTCTGCACGCGGCGGCCGAGCTGTTGCCGCCGGGGCGCCCCACGGAGCTGGTGCGCGACCGGGTCGCCGCCCTGCGCACCCTCACCGAGGACCTTCTGGAGATCTCCCGGCTCGACGCGAAGAGCGAGCGCGTCGACCTGGACGACCACCGTCTCGCCCCACTGGCCGAGCGCGCGGCGCGGGGTTCGGGAGTCGGCGCCGAGCTGGTCGTCGTACGCGATGTCTGTGTGGTGACCGACCGGCGGCGCCTTGAGCGGGTGCTCGGAAATCTCATCGCCAACGCGGACAAGCACGGGCGGCGGCCCGTCGTGCTCACCGTCGACGGGCCGGTGGTCTCGGTGCGCGACCACGGCGACGGATACCCGGATTACCTGGTGGCACACGGGCCACAGCGGTTCCGTACGGAGGGGACGTCCCGGGGGCACGGGCTCGGTCTGACGATCGCGCTCGGCCAGACGGCGGTCCTCGGCGGGCGGCTCACGTTCGCGAACGCGGCGGACGGCGGGGCGGTGGCGACGCTGACGCTGCCGTACGACGAGTCGGCTCAGAGCGATGCCAGGGGTGCCGACGGGGCGGCTTGAGGGCGGCTCGAGGGGTGGTTTGACGCCGCGTGACCTTTTGCGCGCGCAGCGTGCCGATTTTAATGTGAATTGCGGCCTATGCCCCGAGTTCCACCACCTCAGTCCTCAAGGCCTGAAAGCCCCAAGGACCTCAAGGCGTCGGGACCTCAAGGCCTCAGGGCCGCATCGCATCCGCCTTTCCAGAGGAGACCCCGATGTCCCTTCGGCCCACCGCGACCGGCACCCGGCTCGGCATACTCGTCGCCGGCGGCGCACTCGCCGCCCTGACCCTCACCGCCCCCGCCGCCACCGCGGCCGACAGCACCAACAGCGCCGACAGCGCCAACAGCAACCCGCGCATCTACAAGGGCCGCGTCACCGCCAAGAACGGACTGCTGCTCCGCACCGCCCCCACCCGGGGCAGCCGCGTGGTCCGCAGCGTGCCGTACGGCAGGGTCGTCTCCATCTACTGCAAGACGACCGGCGACCACGTCAGCGGCAACAACCGCTGGTACCTGCTCACCAACGGCACCTGGGCATGGGGCGCCGCGCACTACATCTCCAACATCGGGCCCGCGCCGCGCTGGTGCTGACGCACCCCCAGCACACCGTGACATAAACGGACATCAAGGCCCATCGCTTGCTACGTTCCGGGCATGACCGGAACAGCAGCGGCGCCCCCGTCCGTCCCCGCTGTTCGCGTACCCCGGCGCCGTGGCACCGAAGTCGCCCTGACCGTCATGGCCGTCCTGCTCTCGGTCTACGGCTACTGCGACGTCGGCCTCGCCAAGAACGGCACCGTCCCGCCCGGCGCCGCCGGTTACGGCGCCGGGCTCGGCGTGCTCGCGCTCCTCGCCCATCTCGCGGTCCGCTTCCGCGCGCCGTACGCCGACCCGCTGCTCCTGCCGATCGCGGTGCTCCTCAACGGCCTGGGCCTCGTCCTGATCTACCGCCTCGACCTGGAGACCCCCGGCGACGAGGCGGCGCCCACGCAACTCGTCTGGTCCACCGTCGGCGTGGCGCTCTTCATCGGCGTCGTGCTCTTCCTGCGCGACCACAGGGTCCTCCAGCGGTACGCGTACATCTGCGTCGTCGCCGCGCTCGTCCTGATGATCGTGCCGATCTTCTTCCCGGCCGTGAACGGCGCCCGCATCTGGATCAGGATCGGCGGATTCTCCATCCAGCCGGGCGAGTTCGCGAAGATCCTGCTCGCGATCTTCTTCGCCAGCTACCTGGCCGCCAACCGCAACGCCCTCGCCTACACCGGCCGTACGGTCTGGAGACTGACGAAGCTCCAGCTGCCGACCGGGCGCGTGCTCGGGCCCATCGTCGCCATCTGGCTGCTCAGCGTCGGGGTCCTCGTCCTCGAACGGGACCTGGGCACCTCACTGCTCTTCTTCGGGCTCTTCGTGGTCCTGCTGTACGTCGCCACGGGGCGCACCGGGTGGATCGCGGTCGGCCTGGTGCTCGCCGGAGTCGGCGCGTTCGCGGTGGGCTCGCTCGAACCCCACGTGCACAGCCGTGTCGAGGACTGGCTGCACCCCTTCGCCTCCATCGACGCGGGCGACGGCCCCAACCAGCTCGCCCAGTCGCTCTTCGCGTTCGCCGCCGGCGGGATGCTCGGCACCGGGCTCGGGCTCGGGCACTCCATCCTCATCGGCTTCGCCGCCAAGTCCGACTTCATCCTGGCGACGGCGGGCGAGGAGCTCGGTCTCGCCGGTCTCGCAGCGATCTTCCTCCTCTACGCGCTCCTGGTGGAGCGCGGCTACCGGGCCGGGCTCGCCCTGCGGGACCCCTTCGGGCGGCTGCTCGCGGTGGGGCTCGCCTCGATCGTCGCGCTCCAGGTGTTCGTGATCGCGGGCGGGGTGAGCGGGCTCATTCCGCTGACCGGTATGGCGATGCCCTTCCTGGCGCAGGGCGGTTCGTCGGTCGTCACCAACTGGATCATCGTGGCGCTGCTCATCCGGATCAGCGATTCGGCGCGCGGCCAGCCCGCGGGACCCCTGAAGGAGGACGCGTGACCAGGTACATCCGCCATGCCGCCGCGTTCTGCGCGCTGCTCCTGATCGCCCTGCTCGTGAACGCGACCCGCGTCCAGGTCGTCCAGGCCGGGCGCTTCGACGACAACCCCGCCAACCGCCGCCAGGCCATCACCCGCTTCGGCCAGCCGCGCGGCGACATCATGGTCGACGGCCGCGAGATCACCGGGTCCAAGGACACCGGGGAGCAGCTCCGCTACGAACGGACGTACACGAACGGCCCGTTGTACGCCCCGGTGACCGGCTACGCCTCCCAGGTCTATGGCACCACCCTCCTGGAGAACGCCGAGGACGACATCCTCTCCGGCACCGATCCGATGCTCGCGCCGCTCCCGCTGTGGAACGACATCAGCCGCGCCCAGAACCCGGGCGGCAAGGTGCGGACCACCATCAAGGCGGCGGCGCAGCAGGCCGCGTACGCCGGGCTCGGCGGCAAGAAGGGCGCGGTGGCCGCGATCGAGCCGTCGACCGGGAAGATCCTCGCCCTGGTCAGCACCCCTTCGTACGATCCCGGGCGGCTCTCCGGCACCAGTGGGTCGGTGGCGGAGTCCTGGGCCTCGCTGAACGGCAGCTCAAGGAAGCCGATGCTGAACCGGGCGATCCGCCAGACGTACCCGCCCGGCTCCACGTTCAAGGTGGTGACGGCCGCGGCGGCGCTCGACGCGGGCACGGTCACGGACCTGGACGCCGCCACCAAGTCCCCCAACCCCTACACGCTGCCCGGCACGAGCACGCAGCTGACGAACGAGGTCGACGGCTGCACGAACGCGCCCCTGCGCTACGCCTTCGAGTGGTCCTGCAACACGGTCTTCGCCAAGCTGGGCGCGGACACCGGCCTGAGCGACATGCTGGGCACGGCACGGAACTTCGGCTTCAACGACACCAGCCTGAAGATCCCCTCGTCGGTGGCGGCGAGCAACTTCGACACGTCCATGGACGACGCGCAGCTCGCGCTCTCCTCGATCGGCCAGTACGACACGAGGGCGACGCCCCTGCAGATGGCGATGGTGTCGGCGGCGGTGGCCAACGGCGGCCAGGTCGAGTCCCCGCACCTGGTGGACGAGACCACGACCGACGACGGCGACGTGGTGGAGAACACCGGCACCGACTCCCTCCACCAGGCGATGAACCCGGCCACGGCGATGCAGTTGCGGGAGCTGATGACGGACGTGGTGGAGAAAGGAACCGGCGGCAACGCGGCGATCCCCGGCGCGACGGTCGGCGGCAAGACGGGCACGGCCCAGCACGGCATCGACAACTCCGGCACGCCGTACGCCTGGTTCATCTCCTGGGCCCAGAAGTCCGGCGAAGGGCAGCCGTCGGTGGCGGTGGCGGTGGTGGTCGAGGACGCGGCGGCGGACCGGGGCGACATCAGCGGCGGCGGGAGCGCGGCGCCGGTGGCGAAGGCCGTGATGGAGGCGGTGCTCGACGGGTCGTAGGACGGGCTGCCACCCCCATCACGTGGTCGGGGGGTTGTTGGGGGCTCGGGGTGTCGGGGGCTCGGGGTGGCGGAGGCTCGGGGTGGCGGAGGCTCGGGATGTCAGAGGTTCGGAGCGCCGCCCGAGGCGATCATGTTCTCGACCTCCGCCACCCGCTCCCCCTCCTCCGCCGCGAACCGCTCAGCGTCAAGCTTCTCGGCGATCTCCTCGTCCTGGGCCATCAACTGGTCGAGGTTGGCGTTGCCCATGTCGAAGACGCCCATGTCGACGTACGCCTCCTGCAGCCGCTTGCCCCACAGGCCGATGTCCTTGACGCACGGCACGATGCGGCTGAAGAGCAGCTGGCGGAAGAGGGCGAGGAACTCGGAGTTCTCGCTGTACTCCTCGGCCTCCGCCTTGGGGATGCCGAAGTTCTCCAGGACCTCGACGCCGCGCAGGCGGTCGCGCATCAAGTAGCAGCCCTCGATGACGAATTCCTCGCGCTCGCGCAGTTCCGCGTCGGAGAGCTGCTTGTAGTAGTCGCGCAGGGCCATGCGGCCGAAGGCCACGTGCCGGGCCTCGTCCTGCATGACGTACGCGAGAATCTGTTTCGGCAGCGGCTTGTCCGTCGTGTCGCGGATCATGCCGAAGGCGGCCAGCGCGAGGCCCTCGATGAGGACCTGCATGCCGAGGTAGGGCATGTCCCAGCGGGAGTCGCGCAGGGTGTCGCCGAGCAGCGCCTTGAGGTTGTCGTTGATCGGGTAGAGCATGCCGATCTTGTCGTGCAGGAAGCGGCTGTAGACCTCCGCGTGCCGTGCCTCGTCCATGGTCTGGGTCGCCGAGTAGAACTTGGCGTCCAGGTCGGGGACGGACTCCACGATGCGTGCCGCGCACACCATCGCGCCCTGCTCGCCGTGCAGGAACTGGCTGAACTGCCAGGAGGCGTAGTGCTTGCGCAGCTCGCCCTTGTCGCGGTCGGTCATCATCGCCCAGTGGCGGGTTCCGTAGAGCGATATGGACTCGTCGGGGGTGCCCAGGGGGTCGTACGGGTCGACCTCCAGGTCCCAGGCGATGCGCTTGGCACCGTCCCACTGCTTGTCCTTGCCCTTCTGGTAGAGGGCGAGCAGCCGGGCGCGGCCCTCGTCGTACTCCCAGCTGAAGCGGGCCGCGCCGCTCGCCGGTATCTGCCAGATGTTCTCGTCCGGGGCGTGCGTGTACAGCTCGTGCGTCGACACTGACGGCTCCTCAGAATTGGCCTCGGTCTGCTCCGTAATCGCCTGGTGATGTCCTGGTGCTGCTTTCGACTGCCTTGTACCGCTTGGTAATTGGCAGGCTCACACGTTCGTAGACGTGGGGTCAACAAGTCGTGCGCAAGGGATTGACGGCCTTGCTGACGGGCAGTCTCATAAGTCGTGACCGCCGGTAACTCTGACGACGAGGCAGGGGCAGAGCCATGACGACCACCACGGAGGACGCGGCGATCGAAGGGCTGCGGGACGCGCTGGGACTGCTCAAGGACCGGGAGCAGGTGGCCGAGCGGCTGCTCGATTCCTCCGCCAAGCACTCCTTCGACCCCGACAAGGAACTGGACTGGGAGGCACCGTTCGAGGAGGGCAAGTGGTTCTGGCCCCCGGAGCTGGTGTCCTTGTACGGCACGCCGATGTGGCAGCGGATGAGCGAGGAGCAGCGCATCGCGCTCTCCCAGCACGAGGCCGCCGCGCTCGCCTCACTCGGCATCTGGTTCGAACTGATCCTGATGCAGCTGCTCGTACGGCACATCTACGACAAGCCCGCCACGAGCTCCCACGTGCGGTACGCGCTGACGGAGATCGAGGACGAGTGCCGGCACTCGAAGATGTTCGCGCGCCTGATCACCCGCGGGGACACCCCGTACTACCCGGTCAGCACCGTGCACCGGAACCTCGGTCGCCTCTTCAAGACCATCTCGACGACACCCGGTTCGTTCACGGCGACGCTGCTCGGCGAGGAGATCCTCGACTGGATGCAGCGCCTGACGTTCCCGGACGAGCGCGTCCAGACCCTCGTGCGCGGCGTCACGCGGATCCACGTCGTGGAGGAGGCGCGCCATGTGCGGTACGCCCGTGAGGAGCTGCGGCGCCAGATGGTGACGGCACCGCGCTGGTCCCAGGAGTTCACCCGCCTCACCTCCGGCGAGTTCGCCCGCGTCTTCTCCGTCGCCTTCATCAACCCCGAGGTCTACACGAACGTGGGCCTGGACAGGCGGGAGGCCATGGCGCAGGTCAAGGCGAGTGCGCACCGCCGCGAGATCATGCAGACCGGAGCCAAGCGCCTGACGGACTTCCTGGACGACATCGGGGTGCTGCGGGGCGCCGGGCGGCGGCTGTGGAAGAGCTCGGGGCTGCTGGCGTAGCTGTCGTGGCGGTCGCAGCTGTCCTAGCTGTCTCTGCTGTCGGAGTGAAGAGGGTACGTAGGGTTCCGGCGCGTTTGTTCGACAGGGCGGATACGCTGCGAGGCATGACCTCGCCTGCTCCCACCCGCGCGTACCGGCGCCTCAGTGTCGAAGAGCGGCAGCGGCAGCTCAAGGAGGCCGCCCTGTCCCTCTTCGCGGTGCGCGCACCCGACGAGGTCTCCCTCGACGACGTCGCGGAGGCCGCCGGTGTCTCCCGGCCGCTCGTCTACCGCTACTTCCCGGGCGGCAAGCAGCAGTTGTACGAGGCCGCGCTGCGCTCCGCCGCCGACGAGCTGGAGCAGTGCTTCGACGAGCCTCCGGAGGGCCCGCTCACGCAGCGCCTCGCGAACGCCCTCGACCGCTATCTCGCCTTCGTCGACCAGCACGACGCGGGCTTCAGCGCGCTCCTCCAGGGCGGCAGCGTCGTGGAGACCTCGCGGACGACCGCCATCGTGGACGAGGTGCGCAGGACGGCCGCCGATCACATCCTGGCCCACCTGGAGGTCGTGGGCGCCACGGGCCCGCGCCTGAGGATGACCGTGCGGATGTGGATCACCTCCGTCGAGGCGGCGTCCCTGATCTGGCTCGACGAGGAGAAGCAGCCGTCGCTCGACGAACTGCGGGACTGGCTCGTCGAGCAGTTCATGGCGGTCCTGGTGGCCTCCGCGGGCCGCGACCCGCAGACGGCGGAGGCGGTACGGGGCGCACTGGCCATGGAGACGGCGGACGGCCCCGCGGGCTCGCTCGCCCGGCGTGTCCTTCCCGTAGTGAGCGACGCGGCGCACCTGCTGTGACGCCGGTGCTGTGACACTGGGCGGGTGAAGAGCGAAGACACCCCCTTCGTGGGTGGCCCCCTGGACGGCCGCGTACTGCCCATCCTGCTCGGCCCGACCGGCCACCCCCCGAAGGTGTACCGGGTCCCGGTGCCGGACGAGGCGGGCGGCCCGCCGACCGTGCTCGTGTACCGCCGGGTGGCCAAGGCCCCGGGGAGGCGGCTGGGGCTGCACCAGGGCTGGAAGTACGAGTACGACCCCGAGGGCGACAAGGCCGGGTCCGGCCTGAAGTGGCCGTGGTCGAAGCCGGGCGGGGCGAGCGCGGCGGACTGAGCGCGGCCGGGGCGGCAAGGGCGGCGCGCCGTGGGGCCCTGGACGAGTGACCGCATTGCGCCGCCCGCGCACCTTCCGGAGGCGGACCGCGCCGGGGCGGTCGATGCTCGCGGTGCGGGCGGACGTACCGCCGCGCTCGGGAGGTGATGGCATGTCAGGCAAGCTGCTGCGGTGGGTCGGTACGGGAGCCGCGGTCGGGGTGTTGCTGGCGACGGCGTCTCCGGCGTACGCCGTCCCGGAGCCCGACGGCACCACCGAACGCCCCGTCTCCGAGCTCCTGACAGACCTTCAGGAGCTGTACCGGAAGGCCGAGGAGTCGACGGAGACGTACAACGCGACCGCGGAGAGGCTCAAGGAGCAGCGCGCCGAGGTCACCCGCCTGAACGGCAGCCTGGCCCGCGCCCGCACATCGGTGCACGCCGGCAAGGGCGCGGCGGGCCGCTTCGCACGGCAGCAGTACCAGGGCACCACGGAGATCTCCCCCTACGTACGCCTGCTCCTGGCCCGCGACCCGCAGCAGGCCCTCGACCAGGGGCATGTGATCGGCCGCGTGGCGGCGGAGCGGGCGGCGACGGTGCGGCGTCTCGTCGGCGGCGAGAAGACGGCGGCCACGCTGGCGGCCACGGCCAAGAGCGCCCTCGCGGCCCAAGTCGCGCTCGCCGCCCAGCAGAAGGAGGAGCGGAACACGGTCAAGGGGCAGCTGAAGGAGGTCGAGGAACTGCTCGCCTCGCTGAGCACGGAGCAGCTCGCGGAGCTCGCGCGGGCGGAGGAGGAGGGGATGGCCGACGCGCAGCGGAAGTTCCTGGCATCGGGCAAGCTGAGCGCATCTCCCGAATCTCAGGGATCTCAGGGATCTTCGGGTTCTCCGGGTTCTCCGGGTTCTCCGGGTTCTCCGGGTTCCGCACCGTCGCGACCGCCGTCCAAGCGAGGGGATTCGGCGCTTGACTACGCCGTGCGGCAGATCGGCAAGCCGTACAAGTGGGGCGCGGAGGGACCCAAGTCCTTCGACTGCTCGGGGCTCACCTCAAAGGCATGGGCGAAGGCCGGGAAGACGATCCCGCGCACGTCGCAGGAGCAGTGGGCACAACTGCGGCGGGTCTCGCTGCGGAAGCTGCGCCCGGGTGACCTGATCGTCTACTTCCCCAAGGCCACGCACGTGGCGATCTACCTGGGCGACGGCATGGTGATCCAGGCCCCCCGCCCCGGTTCCCGGGTAAAGGTCTCCCCCATCGCGGCGAACCCCGTACTGGGAGCGGTACGTCCGGACCCCTCGGCGGAGCCGATGAAGGGCTACACCCCACCGAAGTTGCCTCGCGGGGCGATGAGGGGCGGGGACGCGGGGTATGGGCGGGCGGGAGCACCGAACGCTGGGCACGGGGCCTGAGGCACTGACCGGGCGCTCTGTCGGGGCCCCGCCCCGCCCCGGGTACGAACTAACCCGCAAGCCCCGCCAGGTACGCCCCCGTCTTCTCCGGCTCGTAGAAGAAGTTCTCGAAGTCCGCCGGGTCGTTGAAGCCGTTCGCGAAACGATCTGCCGCCGGCTGCAGTTGGCCCGCCGCGCCGATCAGGTTCAGGACGTGCTCCGGCGGCGGCGACAGCATCGCGTTCGTCCACTTGGTGGTGTGCTGAGCCGTCTCCCAGTAACCGTCGAACGTGGACTGCATCCAGGCCTCGTCGAACGGCTTGTCGCCGTGCGAGACGATCGACGCGAGGTACGACGCCGCGCACTTCGAGGCCGAGTTGGACCCCTGTCCCGTGATCGGGTCGTTGGCTACGACCACGTCGGCGACGCCGAGGACGAGGCCACCGCTCGGCAGCCGCCCGATCGGCTTGCGGACCGTCGGCGCGTAGCGGCCGGACAACGTGCCGCCCGCGTCCGTCAGTTCGACCTTGGTCGCCCGCGCGTACTCCCACGGCGTGAACTTCTCCATGAGCTCCAGCGTCAGCGCCAGGTGCTCGGAGGGGTCCTTGATCCCCTGGAAGACGTCGAGGGGGCCGCCGGGCAGGCCCTCCCAGAACAGGATGTCCGCGCGCCCGGTCGTCGTCAGCGTCGGCATGACGAAGAGCTCGCCCACGCCCGGCACCAGGTTGCACCGCACCGCTTCGAACTCGGGGTGCTCGGGCCGCGGCCCCATCCCGTGGACGTAGGAGACGGCCAGGGCGCGCTGCGGCACGTCGTAGGGGGAGCGCGAGGCATCCCGCTCGAACATCGAGACGAGCTCGCCCTTGCCCGCGGCGACGAGCACCAGGTCGTACGTGCGGGAGAAGTAGTCGAGGTCCGAGACCGCCGCGCCGTGGATGACCAGCTGGCCGCCCCGCTGCGCGAACGTCTCCATCCAGCCCGCCATCTTCACGCGCTGGTCGACGGACTGGGCGAATCCGTCCAGCTTGCCGACCCAGTCGATGACGCGGGACGAGTCGGGCCCGGCGACCGAGACGCCGACGCCCTCGATCTTCGGCGCCTGCGACTCCCAGAAGTTCAGCTGGAGGTCGCGCTCGTGCTGCAGCGCGGTGTGGAACATGCACTGCGTGGACATGACACGGCCGGACCGGACCTCGTCCGCCGTGCGGTTGGACATCAGGGTGACCTCGTACCCCTGCGACTGGAGTCCGAGAGCGATCTGGAGTCCGGCCTGACCGGCTCCGACGACGAGTATCTTCCGCATGCGGCTACTTCTCCTACGTGCTGGTACGTACTACTGATACGTACTGACGTGCTCAAGATCAGAAAGAGCTATTCAGGGGTTACGGCGAGGGCGTGGCCGACCAGCGAGAGCAGGGACTCGATCGCCGAGATCCGCTGCCTCGCGTCCATGATCAGCACCGGTATGTGCGCGGGGATCGTCAGCGCGTCGCGGACGTCCGCGGGCTCGAACTCCTCGGTGCCGTCGAAGTGGTTGACGGCCACGATGTACGGCAGACCGCAGCTCTCGAAGTAGTCGAGCGCGGGGAAGCAGTCGGCGAGCCTGCGGGTGTCGGCGAGGACGACGGCGCCGATCGCGCCGCGCACCAGGTCGTCCCACATGAACCAGAAGCGCTGCTGCCCCGGCGTACCGAAGAGGTAGAGCACGAGGTCGTCGTCGAGCGTGATCCGGCCGAAGTCCATGGCGACCGTGGTCGTGGTCTTGTCCGGGGTCGACGTGAGGTCGTCCGTGCCCTCGCTCGCCTGCGTCATCAACGCCTCCGTCTGGAGGGGTGTGATCTCGGAGACCGAGGTGACCAGGGTCGTCTTGCCGACGCCGAAACCGCCCGCCACCACGATCTTCGTCGCGATCGGGGCCCGGGTTCGGTCCGTCTGCCAGGCTTGCAGGTTCTCGTCCGGGTCGGGGCCCGGGTGGTGGAGGTCAGAGACGGCGGAGTCCACTGAGCACCCTTTCCAGCAGCGCGCGGTCCGGCTGTCCCGGGCCGTGGCCCGTGCCGTACACGCGGATCTTTCCCTGGTCTGCGAGGTCGCTGAGCAGTACGCGGACCACGCCGAGCGGCATCTTCAAAAGCGCGGCGATCTCCGCGACCGTACGCATACGGCGGCAGATCTCGACGATGGCCCGCATCTCGGGCATGACGCGGGCGATGGCGTCGCCCTGCGGCAGTTCGCGGCGCTCCTCGGGAGCCTCGAGAGCGGCCACGAACGTCTCGACGAGCAGGACGTGACCGAATCGGGTGCGCCCGCCGGTGAGCGAGTACGGGCGCACTCGGGCGGGTTTGCGGGCACCGCCGCGCTGGGGCAGCTTGCCGGGCTTACTGCTCATCGGACGCTCTCCATCGACTGGCGCAGTTCACTGCGGAGTTCGGGGGTGAGGACATGCCCGGCGCGGCCCACGAAGAGCGCCATGTGGTACGCGACGACGGTCATGTCGCAGTCCGGGGTGGCGTGCACACCGAGCAGCGAACCGTCGCTGATCGACATCACGAAGAGGCTGCCCTCCTCCATGGCGACGACGGTCTGCTTGACCGGCCCCGAGTCCATCAGCTTGGAAGCGCCGATGCAGAGGGAACCGACACCGGACACGATGGTGGCGAGGTCCGCGCTGGAGCCCTTGGGGCCCGAACTGTTGTCGACCGCCTGCTCGTTGTTGCGTGCGGGGTCGGAGGAGAGCAGGAGCAGTCCGTCGGAGGAGACCACGGCCACCGAAAGCAGCCCCGGCACATCCTCGACGAGGTTGGTGAGCAGCCAGTGCAGGTTGCGTGCTTCGCTGCTCAGGCCGAACCCGGCGGTTCTCTCACCGCGGGTGGAGGTACTGCTTCCGGTGGACGAACCGGGTGAGCGCATGGGCGCAGTCAACTACTTGCCTCCTCGACTGTGTCCCCCATGTTTTCTTCGGTCTTTCTGGTCTCTTTGGTTTCGTTGGGTTCGTTGGTTTCGTTGGTCTTTTGGGTCTCTGCGGTCTCGCCGTTGCGGTCGTTCAGTTCGGCCTCTACGTCGCGACGGCCGCTTATCGCTCCCTGGTGGAAGCCCCCCAGGCGCTTGCGCAGCGCTTCGGCGTCCACGGAGCCGCTGCGCGCCTTGGGCACGGTGGGCTCGGGTGCGGTGATCTTGGGTGTGCGCTTGGGGAGCCCCTTGTCGGTGACGCGCTCCCACTTGGGGGCGGGGGCGTCCTCGGAGGCCTCTTCGGGGGCGGGTACCGGCTCGGGGTCAAGGTCGGGCTCGGCTTCCGGCGCCTCCGCTTCCGGGGCCTCCGCTTCCGGAGCTTCCGGAGTCTCCGGGACCGGCGGAAGGACAAGCTCCATGGTCGTCTCGGGCGAAGTCTCGGGCTCGGCCTCAGGCTCAGCCTGGGCCTGCGCCTCGGCCTCGGGATCAGCCTCGGGCTCCGCTTCACGCACCGCCTGCTCCGCGGCCTCGATCAGCGGATCCACGCCTGAGGTCACCGCCGCGGCCTCCGCCGCACGTCCCGGCAGCACATTGGAGTTCGCCTCGGCCTCGGAGCCGGGCAGATGCAGCGCGGGGGCCGCACCGGCGACCGGAACACCCACCGGCGGCGTACCCACCGCGGGCGCCGCGGCGAGGATCGACTTCGGCAGGACCACGACGGCCGCGATGCCGCCCTGCTTCTGCTCGCGCAGCCGGACCCGCGCACCGTGCCGCGCGGCGAGCCGGGCCACGACATAGAGGCCGAGCCCGAGCCCGTCCCCGCTCTCCTGGTCGTACGCGTCGTCCGGACGGAACTGAGCCAGGCGGGTGTTGAGCTCGTCCATGCGGTCCGGTGTGACCCCTATGCCCTCGTCCTGCACGGAGAGCATGACCTCGCCGCTCTCCAGGAGCCAGCCGGAGACCTCGACGGAGGCGTCCGGCGGCGAGAACGAGGTCGCGTTCTCCAGGAGCTCGGCGACCAGGTGGCTGATGTCGTCCGCGGCGAAGCCCGCGACGTGCGCGTGCGGCGGCAGCGTGGCGATACGCACCCGCTCGTACCGCTCGATCTCACTCACGGCGGCGCGTACGACGTCGACCAGCGGGACCGGGCCCGGGTGCTGGTGGCCGTGCTCGGCCCCGGCGAGGACCAGGAGGTTCTCGCTGTGGCGGCGCATGACCGTGGCGAAGTGGTCGAGCTTGAAGAGCGTGGCGAGGCGGTCGGGGTCCTGCTCGCGGTCCTCCAGGTTCTCGATGACGGCGAGCTGCCGCTCGACCAGGCCCAGGGTGCGCAGGGCCAGGTTGACGAACGTGCCGTGGATGGACTGCCGCACCCGCTCCAAGTGGGCGGCGGCCTCGGCCAGTTCGGCGCGCAGCTTCTCGCGCTCGTCGGCCATGGACGTGCGCTGGCCGATGAGGTGCTTGCGGTCCGCTTCGAGCGTGGTCAGGCGCTCGGTGAGGGCCGCCGCGTGCTCGTGCAGCGCGTTGACGGACCGTACGACCTGGGCGAACTCGTCGTCGCGGCCCGTGAAGCGGATCGGCTCCTGGGGCGCGGGCTCGGTGGCGAGGCGGGCCGAGCCGATGCGCAGGACGGCGAGGGGACGGGTCAGGCTGCGGGCCATGCCCATGGAGACGCCGACCGCCACGAGCAGCGTGACGCCGATGAGCGCGACGCGGATCTCCAGGGCCGTCACGTCGTCGTCGCGCAGCTTGGCGAGGTCCTTGGTGCGCTGCACCGTGAGAGCGGACTCGGCGCCGCGCATCATCTCGATGCGGGCGGAGAGCGCGGTGTCGAGCTTCTTGCGGTCGTACCGCTGCTCGGCGGTGGAGAGCGTGGGCTGGTCGGTGAGGCGGGAGAGGTACTTCTCCGCCGTCGTCACCTCGTTGCCCGTGACCGTCGAGTCGTACGTGCTGCGGGCGCCGTCCGTGGCCGCGTCCCGGAAGTCGGCGATGGCCGCCTGTTCGCGCACGTGGGCCTGCTGGGCGGCGGCGCTGAGGCCGTCGCGGCGCTTGTTGTACGCGGAGGACTCGTCGACCACCGTGGTGGGCAGGCCGGTGATGGGGTCGAGGGCCGTGCTCGTCTCCGTGGAGCGCGGGACGGCGAGGGTGGCGAGGAGCAGGCCGCGGGCGCTTGCCGCCTGCTCGACGGCGTGGTCGAGGTCGGCGAGCGCGTAGGCGCCGGAGCCAGCGCGGGGCGGGGTCTTCTCGGCGAGTTCACGGGTGAGGCCGTGCAGTTCGGTGATGACCTTCGAGTACGCCGTGTGGGCTTCCAGAGCAGTGCTCTTGCCGGTGAGCGCCGCTCTGCGTACGGCGCCGATGCTGTCGAGCTCGGCGCGCAGGGACACCGGCCCGTCGGCCGTCCGCAACTCGGCGACCTGGCGGTCCACGCGGGCGCTGCGGCTCTCGGAGAGCCCTTTGCCCTGCGGGCGGCCCGCCGCGATGAACGAGGTAACCTCGTCGCGCTCGTCGGCCAGCGAGTGACCGAGGGACACGGCGTCCTGGGTCCGCTCGGCGAGGGTCACCAGGCTCTGCGCGTCACTCAGTTGCCCGGAGGCGGCGACGATCGCGGGCGCTCCGGCGCCGGCGATCGCGGCGGCCACGACGGCGACGGCGACGATCAGCCGATTGCGTACGCGCGCGGTGGGTTTGGAGTTGACGGACTTCACCGGCTGCACGGGCTTCGCGGGCTGCTGCACGGCCTGCGGCAGGGGCTTGGAAGGCTTCGCGGGGTCTGCGTCGACGGGCTGCGCGGCAGGCTTCTCCGTCTCCGCGGAGTTCGGCCCTGCCGTGTCCTGCCCTGCGGAGTTCTGCCCTGCCGAGTCCTGCCCCGCAGAGTTCTGCCCCGCGGGCTTCTCTCCGGCTGCGGGTCCTGTCACCGCAGCCGCCACGCCCTCTCCCGCCGCGCTCTCTCCCGCCGCGTGCTCGGGCGAACGCTCTGTAGGGGTGGTCGCGCCCGGCGTGGCCCCTTCAGGAGCCGTCTGCTTGCCCTTGCGCCCAGGCCGCATCTTCTGCACCGGTGCTCGCATTCTTGTTCTTCGTCTGCCCATGAGCCCGGGTGACGATCCGTCAACACACGCGCCCCCGGTACGGCTCCAGACCCTTCCAGTGCCGATGGGTGGCAGTCGTGCATCACATGCCTGGCCACCCGAAGGAGTGAACATCGGCGGGGAGTTGGCGAGCAAGTCCCGAAGTGGACCGAAAGTACCGGCCACGGCGAGCCGGTTGGACGCCGACCGCAGGCTTTGGCAGGATGCGCTGCCACACGCCGCCGGAAGTGATTATTCCGACCGAAATCCGGCGTCTGACCTGCCGGTCCGGGCCGATCCCCGCCCGCCGTCGACCGCTGGGCGGCCTTGTGAAGGCCTCGTGCAGACTGGCGGAATGCGTATCGAACTCGCCACCGAGCCCGGAGACCCCGCGCGCCCCAACGAGGACTATGCCGCGGTCATGCTTCCCGCATCCGGACAGGGCGGATCGCTCGCCCTTCTCGACGGGGTGACTCCGCCTGCCGGAGACGACGGCTGTCTGCATTCTGTCCCTTGGTTCACGGCGCGACTCGGGGGCGCACTGGGGGAACTGTCCGTTTCGCGACGGGATATGACGCTCACTGAGGTCCTCGCGGCGGCGATCGTGCGCACCGCGGACGCCCATGGTCAAACCTGTGACCTTTCTCACCCGCGTACGCCTCAGGCGACCGTGGTTCTGGTGCGCTGGGACGACGAACGGGTCGAGCACCTCGTCCTGTCCGACTCCGCGCTCCTGATCGCGGGCCCCGACGGCTCGGTCACACCGGTGCTCGACGAGCGCCTCGCGGAGCTGCCGCCGCGGATCCGCGAGATGCGCGACGCCGTCCGCGCACTGCCCCGCGGCTCCGCCGAACGCGAGGTCGCGGGCCGCGCGTACGGCGCCGCGGTCGAGGCCCTGCGGAACGCGGAGGACGGCTTCTTCACGGCGGCGGCGGACCCGTCGGCGGCGGCACGTGCGGTCACCGGCACGTCGCCCCGCGCGGAGGTGTCCGCGGTGGCGGCCCTGACGGACGGAGTCGGCCGCTGGGTGGAGACGTTCCGCGCGGGCGACTGGGCGGAATGCTTCGAGCTGCTGCGGAAGGACGGGCCGCAGCGCCTGGTGGACCGGGTTCGGGAGCTGGAGCGTGCGGACCCGGAGGGCGCGGCGTTCCCTCGGGGCAAGCGGCATGACGACGCGGCGGTCGTCTACGCGGAGTTGTGACCCGGGGTCCGTCCCGGCGAGAGTCCGGATCTCATCCGCGGGCGCGTCGCGGCTGGTGCGCGCCGTGACTGGTGCGCCTCACGGCTGGTCGCGCAGTTCCCCGCGCCCCTTCGGGGCTCGACGCCCCTCAGGACTCCGCGGACTCGTTCAGCTGACGCAACAAGCGCGCGAGCTCCGCCACCTCCGCCCGGTCCCACCCGGAGAGCTGCCGCACGTACCGCTCCCTGCGCCCCGCCCGCACCTCGCGGAACCGCGTCCCGCCCTCCTCGGTGAGGTGGACGAGCCAGGCCCGGCCGTCGGCGGGGTCGGGCTCGCGGGCGACGAGGCCCAGTTCCTCCAGGGCCCGCAGCTGCCGGCTCATCGTCGCCTTGCCGACGCCGATGTACGCGGCGAGGTGCGTGGCCCGCTGCGGACCCGAGTCGTCGAGGCAGACCAGGAGTCCGTACGCGGCGGGTTCCAGGTCGGGGTGGACCTGGCGCGCCATCTCCCCGGACGAGGCACGTGCCCGGCGCAGGAGCAGCGTCAGCTCCCGCTCCAGGGAGAGGAACTCACGGTCCACCAGCCTCTCCACGCCCCGCCGGTCCACGTCGGCTCGACCGTCGTTCACGTCGACCCCACCGTCGTTCTCGCCCTCGTGCACTTCAGCACCCATGGCACGCTTTCTTTCCGGATCATGCGAATTCTCCATCGCCGCAGCTCGGCCAGTATTTCGTAACGTCCGGTGCGACCGCGCCGAGGACGCCGCCGCAGGAGTAGACCAACGGCAGGCACAGGAACCCCTTCCCAGCCACGGGTCTACGTGCGTAGCGTCGTACGTGACATGTTCACACCACGAACCTGTCGACAGGTCCCCCCACGAGCTCCATCGAGCTCAACCGAGGCCTAACGGAGGCACGCACATGCCCGTGCACAGACCCGGAACACCCCGCCGCTCGCGTTGGTCAGCGGCCGGAATCCTGCTCTCAGTCCTCTCCGCCCTCTCCCTCCTCCTCACGCTGCCAGGCGCCGCACAGGCCGCCGGTGGTGACGACATACCGGCCCGCGGCACGGCCCGCATGGGCCAGGGCGTCATCGAGCACGACGGGCAGGGCAGTCTCCCGCCCGGTGGTGACGCCGTACAGACCGAAGGCGTCGACGTCAGCAGCCACCAGGGCAACGTCGCCTGGTCGACGCTCTGGAACAGCGGCGTGAAGTGGTCCTACGCGAAGGCCACCGAAGGCACGTACTACAAGAACCCCTACTTCGCCCAGCAGTACAACGGTTCGTACAACGCGGGCATGATCCGCGGCTCCTACCACTTCGCGACGCCCGACACGACGAGCGGCGCCACCCAGGCCAACTACTTCGTGGACAACGGCGGCGGCTGGTCGCGTGACGGCAAGACGCTGCCGGGCGCGCTCGACATCGAGTGGAACCCGTACGGGGCGGCCTGCTTCGGCAAGTCCCAGTCCGCGATGGTCACCTGGATCCGTGACTTCCTGAACCAGTACAAGGCGCGCACCGGACGCGACGCCGTGATCTACACGGCCACCAGCTGGTGGAAGGATTGCACCGGCAACTACGGGGGCTTCGCCGCCAACAACCCGCTCTGGATCGCCCGTTACGCCAGCGCCCCGGGTGAGCTGCCCGCCGGGTGGGGCGTCCAGACGATGTGGCAGTACACGTCGACGGGTCCGACGGTCGGCGACCACAACAAGTTCAACGGCGCCCTCGACCGGGTGCAGGCGCTCGCCAACGGCTGAGCCGACCCTCTCCGCGCACGCGCCTCTCACGCACGCGGGCCCGGGACCCCTCGCGGGGCCCCGGGCCTGCACGCACCGGCCACCTCCGTCACGCGGCGGCCGGAACCCTCACCTCGGCCTCGGTCAAGGCCAGTTCGAGCACCTGGCGGACGTCCGTCACCGGGTGCACGTCCAGCTTCTGCAGGATCTCGGCCGGGACGTCGTCCAGGTCGGCCTCGTTCCGCTTCGGGATGATCACCGTGGTGATCCCGGCGCGGTGCGCGGCGAGCAGCTTCTGCTTGACGCCGCCGATCGGCAGGACCCGCCCGGTCAGCGAGACCTCACCGGTCATGGCCACATCCGTACGGACGAGACGCCCGCTGAGCAGCGACGCGAGTGCGGTCGTCATGGTGACGCCCGCGCTCGGCCCGTCCTTGGGGACCGCGCCCGCCGGGAAGTGGATGTGCACGCCGCGTTCCTTCAGGTCGGCGACGGGCAGCTCCAGTTCGGCCCCGCGCGAGCGCAGGAAGGAGAGCGCGATCTGCGCGGACTCCTTCATCACGTCGCCGAGCTGACCGGTGAGGGTGAGTCCCGCGGCGCCGGTCTCCGGATCGGCGAGCGACGCCTCGACGAAGAGGACGTCACCTCCCGCGCCGGTGACCGCGAGCCCGGTCGCCACGCCCGGCACCGCCGTACGCCGCTCGGCCGGGTCCTGCGCCGACTCGGGCACGTGGTGCGGGCGCCCGATGAGACCGCGCAGATCGTCGTCGCCGACCGTGAACGGCAGCTCCTGCTCGCCCAGTTCGTGCTTGGCAGCGACCTTGCGCAGCAGCCGCGCGACGGACCGCTCCAGGTTCCGTACGCCCGCTTCCCGGGTGTACTCCCCCGCGAGCTTGCGCAGCGCGCTCTCGTCCAGGGTCACCTCGTCCGCCTTCAGGCCCGCCCGCTCCAGCTGGCGCGGGAGCAGGTGGTCGCGGGCGATGACGACCTTCTCGTCCTCGGTGTATCCGTCGAGGCGCACGAGCTCCATACGGTCGAGCAGTGCCTCGGGGATGGCTTCGATGACGTTCGCCGTGGCCAGGAACACCACGTCGCTCAGGTCGAGCTCGACCTCCAGGTAGTGGTCGCGGAAGGTGTGGTTCTGCGCCGGGTCGAGGACTTCGAGCAGGGCGGCGGCCGGGTCGCCGCGGAAGTCGGAGCCCACCTTGTCGATCTCGTCGAGGAGCACGACCGGGTTCATGGACCCGGCCTCCTTGATGGCCCGCACGATGCGTCCGGGCAGCGCCCCCACGTACGTACGACGGTGTCCGCGGATCTCCGCCTCGTCGCGTACGCCGCCGAGCGCGACCCGCACGAACTTGCGGCCCATGGCGTGCGCGACACTCTCGCCGAGCGAGGTCTTTCCGACGCCAGGCGGTCCGACGAGGGCGAGCACGGCGCCGCCCCGACGCCCGCCGACGACCCCGAGGCCGCGGTCGGCGCGCCGCTTGCGCACCGCGAGGTACTCGGTGATGCGCTCCTTCACGTCCTCCAGACCCGCGTGCTCGGCGTCGAGGATGTTCTGGGCGCCCTTGATGTCGTACTCGTCCTCGGTCCGCTCGTTCCAGGGGAGTTCGAGAACGGTGTCCAGCCAGGTCCTGATCCAGGAGCCCTCGGGCGACTGGTCGCTGGAGCGCTCCAGCTTGTCGACCTCCTTGAGGGCGGCCTCGCGGACGTTCTCCGGGAGGTCGGCCGCCTCGACGCGGGTGCGGTAGTCGTCGGACTCCTCGGCTGCGTCCTTGCTGTCCCCGTTGATCTCGCGCAGTTCCTTGCGCACGGCGTCGAGCTGGCGCCGCAGCAGGAACTCGCGCTGCTGCTTGTCGACGCCTTCCTGTACGTCCTTGGCGATGGACTCGGCGACGTCCTGCTCGGCGAGGTGCTCGCGCAGCTGCTCGGTGGCGAGCTTGAGGCGGGCGGTCGGGTCATCGGTCTCCAGGAGCTCGACCTTCTGCTCGGTGGAGAGGAAGGGGGAGTATCCGGAGTTGTCGGCAAGGGCGGAGACGTCGTCGATCTGCGTGACGCGGTCGACGACCTGCCAGGCGCCCCGCTTCTTCAGCCAGCTGGTGGCGAGAGCCTTGTACTCCTTGACCAGCTCGGAGACGGCGCCGGGCAGCGGATCGGGCACGGTCTCCTCGACCTTGAGCCCCTCCACCCAGAGCGCGGCACCGGGCCCGGTCGTCCCGGCGCCGATCCGCACCCGGGAACGGCCGCGGATGAGGGCGCCGGGGTCGCCGTCGGAGAGACGCCCGACCTGTTCGACGGTGCCGAGGACACCGGTCGCGGCGTACGTCCCGTCGATACGCGGAACAAGAAGGACCTGCGGCTTGCTGCTGCCAGTGGAGCGGGCCGCCGCCTGGGCCGCCTCGACGGCGGCGCGTACGTCGGTGTCGGACAGGTCGAACGGAACCACCATGCCGGGCAGGACAACCTCGTCGTCGAGCGGCAGCACGGGCAGCGTAAGTGGTGTGGACGCCTTGGACTCAGAAGTCATGATCTCCCCTTCGGCATTCAAGTTGAGCTATGTGGACTCAATGCTCATGAGTCCTTGAATGTTCCCCAAGGGGTGTTCGCTGTGAGCGATCACTTGAACGCGGGCGGGCGGCGCCGCAGCAGCGGCCACGTGGCGACACCGAGCGAGAGCGCGAGGAGATGGCCCCAGTTCGTCATCGGGTCCGTGAACGCGATCAGGTCGTCGAGCAGCATCCCGCCGAACCCGGCGAGCACGAGCCACCGCAGCCACGGCCTGAACAGTCCCGCCAGCGCGCCGACGCTCGCCGCGACGCCGAAGCTGATGCCGTAGTCGAGCCGGTGCAGCGAGCTGTCGGGAAGACGGCCCGCGAGGACCGAGAGACCGACCGGGACCTCGGTCGCGAGCGTGGCCACCATGTGGCCGAGCAGGAAGACGCCCGCCGTGCGCAGCGCGCCGATGCGGCGCTCCAGGGCCGTGAGGACCAGCAGGAAGCCGATGGCATACGGCGACGCGATGCCGCCCGCGATCCACAGCGCGCTGGCCACCAGGACGAGGAACGGCTCCTGCGTCAGGTGCGCGACGTCCGTACTGGAGTGCCGGTGCAGGGTCGAGATCAGGGACGGGTCCGCGTGCTGCGTCAGGAGTGACGTCGCGGCGAGGATCGCGGCGTAGCCGAAGGTGAAGGGCGTACCCGTGGGGGTCGGAAGGAGGCGCCAGGGGCGCGGGCGGCTGGCGCTCAGGCGGCTCAGGCCCAGGCTCGGGCGGCTCAGGCCCAGGCGTGGGCGGCTCAGGCGGTCCTGAGGGGCAGCGCCGTTCGCCGCCCGAGGCTCGGGGGCAGTCGTCTCGGCCGCCCCGGGCCCGTGCTCCCGCTGGCGCGGGATGCCGTCAAGGCCGGGCGGGGCGGTCTCCTCGGGCGCCTCGGGGGCAGCCTGCACACTCCGGTTCACGGTGAGGCGCTCCTTTTGTTCCGTCCGCCTTTGCATCCACCCTCGGCCGCCTTTTCGGGTGCTGTCCATGATCCGGGCCACGTGTAGCGCGAATCACATCAACCTCACAGGTCACAGATGCGTCCGCATCGGACCGCGCCGCGTTCCGAGTCTCCCCACGAGGCCGCGCCCGCACTCATACGCTGGCGGACATGCGCACCGACACCACAGCCCCCGTCGTCATCGACCGACGCGAGGGGCCGTACGGCGAGGTCGTGCTGCGGCGCCACGGAGCGCTTCTGCAGATCATCGCCAACGGCTGTTTCCTCATGGACACCTCGGACGGCCGCTCGGAGCGGCTGCTCGTCGACGCGGCGTACGACGCGCTCGACGGGCGTCCGGAGCCGGACATCCTCATCGGCGGTCTGGGCGTCGGTTTCTCCCTCGCCCACGCGGCGGCCGACCGGCGCTGGGGCCGTATCACCGTCGTGGAGCGCGAGCGGGCCGTCATCGACTGGCACCGTTCGGGAGCGGATGCCCCGCTGGCCGAGCTCTCCGGCGCCGCGCTCGCCGATCCGCGTACGGAGATCCTGCACACAGACCTCGTGGCCCATCTGTCCGGCGCCGACTCCTTCGACGGCACCAGGAAAACGTACGACGCCCTCTGTCTGGACATCGACAACGGCCCGGGCTGGACGGTGACGGAGGACAACAACTCCCTCTATTCTCCCGCCGGTCTGGCGGCCTGTCAGGCTCGCCTCAACCCCGGCGGAGTGCTCGCCGTGTGGTCCGCCCAGCCCTCGTCCGCTTTCGACGACGCTCTACGGAATGCCGGATTCCAGTCGGTACGGACGGAAGAGGTCACCGTTGCCCGAGGCGTACCCGACGTGGTTCATCTCGGCGTAAGCGCTGCGTAGCCGAGGTGCCTTCGCGACCCGTACCCTGCTGGTCGAACACAAGCGATCAGTGTCAGGGGCGGGCGATGGAGCAGACACACACCTCCCACAACGGTGCGACGGCGGCGATGCCAGGCGCCCAGCGCCGGGTTCTGGTGGTCGAGGACGACCCGACGATCGTCGACGCCATCGCCGCCCGGCTACGTGCCGAGGGTTTCGTAGTGCAAACAGCGGTGGACGGTCCTTCGGCGGTCGACACCGCACAGGCTTGGCAGCCCGATCTGCTGATCCTGGACATCATGCTGCCGGGCTTCGACGGGCTTGAAGTGTGCCGTCGGGTCCAGGCCCAGCGGCCGGTTCCGGTCCTCATGCTGACGGCTCGCGACGACGAGACGGACATGCTGGTCGGGCTCGGCGTCGGCGCCGACGACTACATGACCAAGCCGTTCTCCATGCGGGAGCTCGCGGCCCGCGTGCACGTCCTGCTGCGCAGGGTCGAGCGGGCCGCGCTCGCCGCGACCACGCCGCGCAGCGGGATCCTGCGGCTCGGCGAGCTGGAGATCGACCACGCTCAGCGCCGGGTCAGGGTCCGCAGCGAGGACGTACATCTGACGCCGACGGAGTTCGACCTGCTCGTCTGCCTGGCCAACACCCCGCGTGCGGTGCTCTCGCGCGAGCAGCTGCTCGCCGAGGTGTGGGACTGGGCGGACGCGTCGGGCACCCGGACCGTGGACAGCCACATCAAGGCGCTGCGCCGGAAGATCGGCGCCGAGCGGATCCGTACGGTGCACGGCGTGGGATACGCCCTGGAGACCCCGAACCCGTGAGGCGGGCCATCCGATGAGTGGGCCCTTCGGCGGCCTGCGGCCGTTCTCCATCAAGACCAAGCTCGGCACCCTGGTGGTCGTCTCGGTCTTCATCACCACAGGTCTGCTGATGGTGGCGATGAAGACGGAGACGGAGCTGCGCTTCATCACCGTCTTCTCGGTGATCGCCACGCTGCTGATCACGCAGTTCGTGGCGCACAGCCTCACGGCGCCCCTGGACGAGATGAACTCCGTGGCGCGCGCCGTCTCGCACGGCGACTACACGCGCCGGGTGCGCGGCGCCGACCGCCGGGACGAGCTGGGCGACGTGGCCACCACGATCAACCGCATGGCGGACGACCTGGAGGCCCAGGACCAGCAGCGCAAGGAACTGGTCGCCAACGTCTCGCACGAGCTGCGCACCCCCATCGCGGGCCTGCGCGCGGTCCTGGAGAACGTCGTCGACGGAGTCTCCGCCGCCGACCCGGAGACCATGCGTACGGCCCTGAAGCAGACGGAGCGCCTCGGGCGGCTCGTGGAGACCCTGCTCGACCTCTCCCGCCTGGACAACGGCGTCGTACCGCTGCGGGCCCGCCGCTTCGAGGTGTGGCCCTACCTGTCGGGCGTCCTGAAGGAGGCCAACATGGTGGCCTCCGCCCGCGCGGGCATCGCGTCGGGCTCCGGCAGCCACACGCGTACGGACGTGCATCTGCACCTGGACGTCACGCCGCCCGAGCTGACCGCGCACGCGGACGCGGAGCGGCTGCACCAGGTCGTGGCCAACCTCATCGACAACGCGGTCAAGCACAGCCCGCCGCACGGCCGCGTCACCGTACGCGCCCGGCGCGGCCTCTACCCCGAGTCCCTGGACCTGGAGGTCCTCGACGAGGGCCCCGGCATCCCGGAGTCGGAGTGGCACCGGGTCTTCGAGCGCTTCAACCGCGGCAGCCACGCCAACACCCCGCCGCAGGGACCCGGCAGCGACGGCGGCACCGGGCTCGGGCTCGCCATCGCGCGCTGGGCGGTCGATCTGCACGGCGGACACATCGGGGTGGCCGAATCCCCTCGCGGCTGCCGCATCCAGGTCACCCTTCCGGGCCAGCCCGAAGTGCGAAGTTGACGTAGGGTTCGAAAAGGAAGCGATTCGCGGGCGCATCGGAAGCGCGCTCGGGTGACGCAGCCGCGCCGGGCAGAGCCCGCGCGGCCATCTGGCGTTGCAGAACCTCGCTTGTTTCCCGCCATTTACGTCGCCGAAACCCTCCATCCAGTGTGACTTACGCGACGGATGACGGGGCCGGTCTGCACCTGGCGGCGATGGAGGCGTAGCCTTAATTCCCGCTGTCCATCACCTTGTGAAGCGGAAGAGGGCGGTTACCGCCGTGTCGTCACAGTCCCCCAGTAGCTCGAGCATCTCGACCGACCAAGACGGGCAAGGCAAGAGCCCTGCTGCGGCCTTCGGTCCCAATGAGTGGCTCGTCGACGAGATCTATCAGCA
Source organism: Streptomyces sp. NPDC031274 (assembly GCF_055570235.1). Taxonomy (NCBI): domain Bacteria; kingdom Bacillati; phylum Actinomycetota; class Actinomycetes; order Kitasatosporales; family Streptomycetaceae; genus Streptomyces; species Streptomyces sp. NPDC031274. The sequence continues at coordinate 153,069 of NZ_JBVIHP010000006.1, forward strand.
GTACCTCCAGGACCCGAATTCGGTCGACCGAGCCTGGTGGGACTTCTTCGCCGACTACAAGCCAGGAGCCGGCGCGACCGTCGCCGCCCCTCCGGCCAAGCCGGCGGGTGACGCGGCCGCGGGGGCCGCGGCCACCACGTCCCCCGCCGCACCCGCAGTCGCTCCGGCTGCGCCCGCCGCTCCGGCAGCCCCCGCGGCTCCGGCCGCGAAGCCCGCGGCAGCGGCCCCGGCCCCCGCCGCAAAGCCCGCAGTCGCGAAGCCCGCCGCCAAGGCGGAGCCCGCGACAGAGGCCCCGGCAGGACCTGAATACGTGACGCTGCGCGGCCCCGCCGCCGCGGTCGCGAAGAACATGAACGCCTCGGTGGAGGTCCCGACGGCCACGTCGGTCCGCGCCGTCCCGGTGAAGCTGCTCTTCGACAACCGCATCGTCATCAACAACCACCTCAAGCGCGCCCGCGGCGGGAAGATCTCCTTCACGCACCTCATCGGGTACGCGATGGTGCAGGCCATCAAGGCCATGCCGTCGATGAACTACTCCTTCGTGGAGAAGGACGGCAAGCCGACCCTGGTCAAGCCGGAGCACGTGAACTTCGGCCTCGCGATCGACCTGGTGAAGCCCAACGGCGACCGCCAGCTGGTCGTCGCGGGCATCAAGAAGGCCGAGACGCTGAACTTCTTCGAGTTCTGGCAGGCCTACGAGGACATCGTCCGTCGCGCCCGCGACAACAAGCTGACGATGGACGACTTCACCGGCGTCACGGTCTCGCTGACCAACCCCGGCGGCCTCGGCACCGTCCACTCGGTCCCCCGCCTGATGCCCGGACAGTCGGTCATCATGGGCGTCGGCTCGATGGACTACCCCGCGGAGTTCCAGGGCACGTCCCAGGACACCCTGAACAAGCTCGGCATCTCGAAGGTCATGACGCTCACGTCGACCTACGACCACCGGGTGATCCAGGGCGCCGCCTCCGGCGAGTTCCTGCGCATCGTCGCGAACCTACTGCTCGGCGAGTCCGAGTTCTACGACGAGATCTTCAAGGCGCTGCGCATCCCCTACGAGCCGGTCCGCTGGCTCAAGGACATCGACGCCTCGCACGACGACGACGTCACGAAGGCCGCCCGCGTCTTCGAGCTGATCCACTCCTACCGGGTGCGCGGCCACGTCATGGCCGACACGGACCCGCTGGAGTACAAGCAGCGCAAGCACCCCGACCTGGACATCACCGAGCACGGCCTCACCCTGTGGGACCTGGAGCGGGAGTTCGCGGTCGGCGGCTTCGCCGGCAAGTCGATGATGAAGCTGCGCGACGTCCTGGGCGTCCTGCGCGACTCGTACTGCCGCACCACCGGCATCGAGTTCATGCACATCCAGGACCCGAAGCAGCGCAAGTGGCTCCAGGACCGCATCGAGCGCACGCACGCCACGAAGCCCGAGCGCGAGGAGCAGCTGCGCATCCTGCGCAGGCTGAACGCCGCCGAGGCCTTCGAGACGTTCCTGCAGACGAAGTACGTCGGCCAGAAGCGCTTCTCCCTGGAGGGCGGCGAGTCCGTCATCCCGCTGCTCGACGCCGTCATCGACAGCGCCGCGGAGTCCCGCCTGGACGAGGTCGTCATCGGCATGGCCCACCGCGGCCGCCTCAACGTCCTCGCGAACATCGTGGGCAAGTCGTACGCCCAGATCTTCCGCGAGTTCGAGGGCAACATGGACCCCAAGTCCATGCACGGCTCCGGCGACGTGAAGTACCACCTGGGCGCCGAGGGCACCTTCACCGGCCTGGACGGCGAGCAGATCAACGTCTCCCTCGCCGCGAACCCGTCCCACCTGGAGACGGTCGACCCGATCATCGAGGGCATCGTCCGCGCCAAGCAGGACATCATCAACAAGGGCGGCACGGACTTCACGGTCCTGCCGGTCGCCCTGCACGGTGACGCGGCCTTCGCGGGCCAGGGTGTGGTCGCCGAGACGCTCAACATGTCGCAGCTGCGCGGCTACCGCACGGGCGGCACGGTCCACATCGTCATCAACAACCAGGTCGGCTTCACCGCCGCCCCGGAGTCGTCGCGCTCCTCCATGTACGCCACCGACGTGGCCCGCATGATCGAGGCGCCGATCTTCCACGTGAACGGCGACGACCCCGAGGCCGTCGTGCGCATCGCGCGCCTCGCCTTCGAGTTCCGCCAGGCGTTCAACAAGGATGTGGTCATCGACCTCATCTGCTACCGCCGCCGCGGCCACAACGAGTCGGACAACCCGGCGTTCACGCAGCCCCTGATGTACGACCTGATCGACAAGAAGCGCTCGGTGCGCAAGCTCTACACCGAGTCCCTCATCGGTCGCGGCGACATCACCCTGGAAGAGGCCGAGCAGGCCCTGCAGGACTTCCAGGGGCAGCTGGAGAAGGTCTTCACGGAGGTCCGCGAGGCCATCTCGCAGCCCGCCGAGGCCGAGGTCCCGGCACCCGAGGCCGAGTTCCCGGTGAACGTCGACACCTCCATCTCCCAGGAGGTCGTCAAGCGGATCGCCGAGTCCCAGGTCAACATCCCCGACCGGGTCACCGTCCACCCGCGCCTGCTGCCGCAACTGCAGCGCCGCATGTCGATGGTCGAGGAAGGCACGATCGACTGGGGCATGGGCGAGACCCTCGCCATCGGCTCGCTGCTCCTGGAGGGCACGCCGGTCCGGCTTTCGGGCCAGGACTCGCGCCGTGGCACGTTCGGCCAGCGTCACGCGGTCCTCATCGACCGTGAGACGGGCGAGGACTTCACGCCGCTCCTGTACCTCTCCGAGGACCAGGCGCGCTACAACGTCTACGACTCGCTCCTCTCCGAGTACGCGGTCATGGGCTTCGAGTACGGCTACTCGCTGGCCCGTCCCGAGTCCCTCGTGATGTGGGAGGCGCAGTTCGGCGACTTCGTCAACGGCGCGCAGACGGTGGTGGACGAGTACATCTCGGCCGCCGAGCAGAAGTGGAACCAGCACTCCGGCGTCACGCTGCTGCTGCCCCACGGCTACGAGGGCCAGGGCCCGGACCACTCGTCCGCCCGTATCGAGCGCTTCCTCCAGCTGTGCGCGCAGAACAACATGACGGTCGCGATGCCGACCCTGCCGTCGAACTACTTCCACCTCCTGCGGTGGCAGGTGCACAACCCGCACCACAAGCCGCTGGTGGTCTTCACCCCGAAGTCGATGCTGCGCCTCAAGGCGGCGGCCTCGAAGACGGAGGAGTTCACATCGGGTGGCTTCCGCCCGGTCATCGGCGACGACTCGGTCGAGGCGTCGGCGGTCCGCAAGGTCGTCTTCTGCTCCGGCAAGCTGTACTACGACCTCGAGGCCGACCGGAAGAAGCGCGAGGTCACGGACACCGCGATCATCCGCATCGAGCGCCTGTACCCGCTGCCGGGTGCCGAGCTCCAGGCGGAGATCGCCAAGTACCCGAACGCCGAGAAGTACCTGTGGGCGCAGGAGGAGCCGGCGAACCAGGGCGCATGGCCCTTCATCGCCCTCAACCTCATCGACCACCTGGACCTGGCGGTCGGCGCGGACATCCCGCACGGCGAGCGCCTGCGCCGCATCTCGCGGCCGCACGGCTCGTCCCCGGCGGTGGGTTCGAAGAAGCGCCACGAGCAGGAGCAGGAAGCGCTGCTGCGCGAGGTCTTCGAGGCGTAGGTCTCAGCGGTTCGTTCACACCGGTGGGCCCGGCCCCGAGTGCTTGTCACCCGGAGCCGGGCCCACCGGCGTACCGGCTTATCCTGGACGTACTCACCACTTCGACTGCATCGACCGACCCATCGCGGAGCCTGACTTGTACTTCACCGACCGTGGCATCGAGGAGCTTGAGAAGCGGCGCGGCGAGGAGGAGGTCACCTTCGAGTGGCTCGCCGAGCAGCTCCGCACCTTCGTGGACCTCAACCCCGACTTCGAGGTCCCGGTCGAGCGCCTCGCGACCTGGCTGGCCCGTCTGGACGACGAGGACGAGGACGAGTAGGACGGGCACGACGAGTAGGACGCGTCAGGGGCGGCGCCTCGCCGACGACGCCCGCATGATGTGGCCGCTCCTCGCTCAGCCCCGCTCGACACCGACACCGACCCCGACCCCGACCCCGGCCCCGGCCCCGGCCCCGGCCCCGGCGTCAGCCGCCCGCACTCTGTCGTACGCGAACCCCAGCGAACCGTGCACCATCAGCAGCGCGCCCGCCACGGCCCATCCCCCGCTGCGCCGCCGCACGGCCCACGCCGCCAGCGGCAGCCCGGCGGCCAGCTGCGCCACGGCGAGGGCGCGAGCCCTGGGGCCCCGCAGCCACGGCCCGAGGCGACCCCGCTCGACCACGTCAAGCTCCGCCCGGACCGCGTCCCGCCATCCGGACCACTCGATCTCCCGCACTCCCCGCACCGTCCGCGCCACCGCACGCAGCCGGTCCGCGGGCTCCCCGGGTCCGAGGCCGGTCGGCAGCGCCACTCCCGCCCGCGCCAGGACGGCGAGCAGGGCCAGGAGCCGGGCGCGGGCGTCGGCCTCCGTGTCGGGGCGTCCCAGGGGCTCCAGGGACTGCAGATCGAGGACGGGATCGAGGCCGAGCCGCGCGGCAAAGGTGCGCAGCGCCTCGTCCTCGCCGACGGGCGTCCCGTTCGCCAGCCATACGTATTCGACGGTGCGCCGGAAGCCCGCCGCGAGAGTGCAGCCGGAGCGGTCGGAGTCCCACCACAGCGCGAGCACCGGCCAGGTCGACCCGACGGCGAGCGCGGTGGCCCACCCCGCCAGCACCCGGTCCACCGGCTCGTCACCGTGCACCCAGGGCTTGCCCTCGGGCACGAGCACGCTCCACCCGCGCCCCGCAGGAGCGAGCAGCATCCGTTCGCGCAACAGGCGGGCGGCGGGCTCGACCCCATCGGGTTCGGCCCGGCAGAGCAGCAGCGCACCGGCGGCGGCACGCTCGGAGGCGGAAGCACGCTCGGAAGCATCGGACGACATGTCCCCACGCTAGATCAAATCACCATATTCAGCGCAGAGAGGTGACGGTGTCTTGACTTTCCATTTCCGCGATATATCGTGTATCTCAGAGACGCGATATGGCGCGTTGATCAGCTCACCCGAGGAGGTCGGCCCGATGTCAGAGTGGTCAGTCGCCGAGCCCAGGAAGCTCACGTTCGACGCCCCCGTGACGACACTCCACGTGCGCGTCGTCAACGGAACAGTGAACGTCGTGGGCACGGACGAAGTTTCCGCCCGGCTCGAGGTCTCCGAGATCGAAGGGCCGCCCCTGACGGTCACGCACGCGGACGGCACCTTGTCGGTGGTGTACGACGACCTGCCCTGGCGGGGCTTCCTCAAGTGGCTCGACCGCAAAGGCTGGCGCCGCAGCGTGGTGGTCTCCCTGGCCGTCCCCGCGGGCACCCGCGTCGAGGTGGGCGTGGTCGGGGCGAACGCCGTGGTCTCGGGGATCGAGGGGCGCACGGAGATCAAGGGCGTCACCGGCGACACGACCCTCGTCGGCCTCGCGGGCCCGGTCCGCGCCGACACGGTCTCGGGCAACCTGGAGGCCCAGGGCATCACGGGCGACCTGCGGTTCCACTCGGTCTCCGGTGACCTCACCGTCTTCGAGGGCGCGGGCTCCTCCGTTCGGGCCGAATCGGTGAGCGGCTCGATGATCGTGGACCTCGACCCGGCGGGTGCCCCGACCGACATCGGCCTGACGAACGTCTCGGGCGAGATCGCGATCCGGCTGCCCCATCCGACGGACGCGGACGTGGAGGCGAACACCGCGAGCGGCAACGTGTCCAACGCGTTCGAGGATCTGCGGGTCAGCGGCCAGTGGGGAGCGAAGAGGATCACCGGCCGCCTCGGCACGGGCAGCGGAAAGCTCAAGGCGACGACGGTCTCGGGGTCCATCGCGCTGCTGCGCAGGCCACCGACGGAGGAAGATCCATTCGACGAGGCCCCACCGGCCGCGTCCCCCAAGGACACTCCCCCGGCCGACGATGCCGCCCCGACCGACAAGAAGGTGCTCTGACATGGCCCCCGTGTTCGCCCACGGCCGACTGCGCCTGTATCTGCTGAAGCTCCTCGACGAGGCCCCGCGCCACGGCTATGAGGTGATCCGCCTCCTGGAGGAGCGTTTCCAGGGGCTCTACGCCCCCTCGGCGGGCACGGTCTACCCGCGCCTGGCGAAGCTGGAGGCCGAGGGCCTGGTCACGCACACCACAGAGGGCGGCCGCAAGGTGTACGCCATCACGGACGCGGGCCGCGCCGAACTGGCCGACCGCAGCGGCGAGCTGGCCGACCTGGAGCTGGAGATCCGCGACTCCGTCGCCGAGCTGGCCGCCGAGATCCGGGACGGCGTGCGGGGCGCGGCCGGTGAGCTCCGCCGCGAGATGCGGGAGGCCGCCAAGGAGGCGCGCGCGTCCGGCGGCGCGTCCGGCGCGTCCGAGGGCAGGAGCAGCGCCGGCTCCGGCAAGCCCTTCCCCGACCCCGCCGACTTCTTCGACGGCTCCTGGGGCGACAAGGAGGGCTGGCGCCAGGCCAAGGAGGAGTTCAAGCGCGCCAAGCAGGAGTGGAAGGAGCAGGCGCGACGCGCGAAGGACGAGACCCGCAGGGCCCGTGAGGACGCCCAGCGCGCTCGCCGCCAGGCCCAGGACGCGCAGGAGACCGCACGCGCCCAGGCGCAGGAGGAAGTGCAGCGCATCGCACGGCGCGTCCAGGACCAGGTGCAGGACCACTTCGCGCGGGGCGACTGGCCGACGGGGGTCCGCGAGGGGCTGACGGAACTGGCCAAGGAGTTCGGCGAGTTCGGCAAGGAGGCGGGCAAGGACTGGGGCCGCAAGGGGACGCGATCCACCACCGAGGAGCCCAAGTTCACGGGCGCCCGCGAGGACGAGGTCCCCACGGAGTACCTCCCGGACTGGGCCCAGGAGGACACCACCGGCAATCCGGCACGTGACCTGGACCGCCTCCTGGACCGCTTCCGGGACGACATCCGGGACGCGGCCCGGGACCACGGTGTGACGGAGGACCAACTCCGCGACACCCGGCGCCACTTGTCGTCGGCGGCGGCCCACATCGCCGCGACACTGCGCACGCCGAAGGCGTGACCCGGGCGCCCGACGGACCACGCGGGTCCGTCGGACCACCCGGGTCCGTCAAACCGCCCGCGCCCGTCGAACCGCCCGCGCCCGTCGGGCTAAGCGGCGCCCGCGCTGTCCGTACCGCCCACGCCACCCGTACCGCCCACGTCGCCCGCCCCGTAGAGCACCCTCTCCACCGACTCATGGGTCACCCCGTGGTCCGCGAGCACCTCGCTGACGGGGCCGGGGCAGACGGTCAGGGCGAACAGGATGTGCTCGTCGCCGATGTGCCGGTCCCGGCGGGCGGTGGCGATGCGCAGGGACTTCTCCAGGGTGTCCTTGGCCTCACGGGTGAAAGGCCGGCGCCCGGTCCAGCCGCGACCGGGCCGCCCGGCCTCGCGCCCGCCGCCCGCCAACGCGCCCACGCCATGGGCCTCCTCGACCCGGGAGACGATCTCGGACACGTCGATGCCGAGCCCGGCCAGCGCTTCCGTATCGGCCTGCGAGAGGCCCCCGCGGCGTCGCGCCTCGCCGAGCGCCTCCTCGATCGAGTCCCGGCGGCGCGTGGCCCCGAGCGAGGCCAGGGCGAAGGACGCCCGGCTCGCCTCGCGGTCGAGCAGCGCGAGCAGCATGTGCCCGTCGTCGACAGAGCCCGCACCCTCACCCTCGGCATGCTCGACCGCACCCTTGACCACGGCGCGGGCGTCCTTCGTGAACCGCTCGAACATCACTGCCTCCCGTACTTCTTGTGCACGGCCTGCCTACTGACTCCGAGCTCCGCGGCGATTCCCTGCCACGACCAGCCCTGCTGACGCGCACTGCGCACCTGCACGGCCTCCAACTGCTCCACCAGCCTCCGCAGTGCGGAGACGGCCCGCAGCCCGACTCGTGGATCGCGATCACCCGCGCGCTCGGCGAGATCCGTAGCTTCGGTCATGCATGTCAACTTACATTGACAACGGGGGCGCGTCAATCAAAGTTGACACCGAAGGGCGGCTTCAGAACTTCAGACCTCCACAGCTCCAGCCCTCCACAGCTCCACAGCTCCAGGCCTCCAGGCCTCCAGGCCTCCAGGCCTCCAGGCCTCCAGAGCTTCAGACCTCCAAAGCTTCAGACCTCCAGCACGATCTTTCCGAACTGCTCGCCGGACTCCATGCGTTCAAAGCCCTCCCGCGCCCGGTCCAGCGGAAGGACATCGTCGATGACGGGACGTACGCCCGTGGCGGCGCAGAAGGACAGCAGGTCCTCCAGTTCGTCCTTGGACCCCATCGTCGAACCGACGATCTTCAGCTCCAGGAAGAAGACCCGGGTCAGCTCCGCGTGCGAGGGACGGTCACCGCTGGTCGCACCCGAGATCACCACCGTGCCGCCCGGCTTGAGGGACTTGATGGAATGCGACCACGTCGCCGCCCCCACCGTCTCGATGACGGCGTCCACCCGCTGCGAAAGACGCGCACCGGATTCGACGGCCTCCACCGCGCCGAGTTCCAGGGCCCGCTTCCGCCTGGCCTCGTCACGGCTCGTGGCGAAGACCCGGAGCCCCGCCGCCTTGCCGAGCACGATCGCGGCCGTGGCGACGCCGCCACCGGCGCCCTGGACGAGGACGGAATCCCCGGGGCGCACACCGGCATTGGTGAAGAGCATGCGATAGGCGGTGAGCCACGCGGTCGGCAGACAGGCCGCCTCGGCGAAGGACAGCTCCGCGGGCTTCGGCAGCAGGTTCCACGTGGGCACGGAGACCTGCTCGGCGAACGTCCCCTGGTACTTCTCGGTGAGGATCGAGCGGCCCTCGCCGGGGTCGACCCCGTACCCGGTCTGGCCGACGACGGAGTGCAGGACGACCTCGTTGCCGTCCTGGTCGATGCCCGCGGCATCGCAGCCGAGGATCATCGGCAGCCTCCCCTCGGGGAGACCGACCCCGCGCAGGGACCACAGGTCGTGATGGTTGAGGGAGGCGGCCCGGACGTTCACGGTCGACCAGCCGGGCCTGGCATCGGGGGCGGGACGCTCCCCCAACTCAAGGCCACTGAGCGGCTGGTCACGGTCGATGCGGGCGGCGTAGGCGGCGAACATGAGGCGACGATAGGCCGCGGGCCTACCCGTACGTAACCACGCACGAATGTGACACGCGCCGCGCTCCACACCCACGTCCCACCACGCCCTGCCCTTGCCCTGCCCCTGCCCTGCCCCTGCCCCTGCCCCTGCCCCTGCGACGTGACACGCGCCGCGCCCCCGCCCCGTACACAACACGTGCGTACGAGACGGGGGCGTGGTCACATGGTCGAGCGCACCGCTCAGCGGCGGGCGACACCCTCCGCGCGGGCGGCAGCAGCCACCGCCGCGGTGACCGCCGGTGCGACCCTCTCGTCGAACGGCGAGGGAATCACGTAGTCGGCGGACAGCTCCTCGCCCACCACACTGGCCAGCGCCTCTGCCGCGGCGATCTTCATCGTCTCGGTGATGCGCGAGGCCCGCACCTGCAGCGCCCCCGCGAAGATGCCGGGGAAGGCGAGCACGTTGTTGATCTGGTTCGGGTAGTCCGAACGCCCCGTCGCGACGACCGCCGCGTACTTGTGGGCGATGTCCGGGTGCACCTCGGGGTTCGGGTTGGCCATGGCGAACACGAACGAGTTCGGCGCCATGGAGGCGACCGCGGGCTCGGGGACGGTGCCGCCCGAGACGCCGATGAACACGTCCGCACCAGCGAGCGCGCTCTCGAGCGAACCGCTGAGACCGGCCTTGTTGGTGATCTCCGCGAGCTCCCGCTTGACCGGCGTGAGGTCGTCCCGGTCCCGGCTCACGACGCCCTTGCGGTCCGTGACCGCCACATCGCCGAGGCCCGCCTCGAGCAGGAACTTGGCGATGGCGACACCGGCCGCGCCCGCGCCGGAGATCACGGCGCGCAGCTCGCCGAGCGTGCGCCCGGTCAGCCGCGCCGCGTTCCGCAGCGCGGCGAGCGTCACGACCGCCGTGCCGTGCTGGTCGTCGTGGAAGACGGGAATGTCGAGCCGCTCCTGGAGCTTGCGCTCGATCTCGAAGCAGCGCGGGGCCGAGATGTCCTCGAGGTTCACGCCGCCGAAGGACGGCGCGAGCCGCACGACGGTATCGACGATCTCGTCCGCGTCCGTCGTCGCGAGCGCGATCGGAACCGCGTCCACGCCGCCGAACTGCTTGAACAGGATGGCCTTGCCCTCCATCACGGGGAGGGAGGCCTCGGGACCGATGTCACCGAGACCGAGCACGGCCGTGCCGTCGGTGACCACGGCCACGACGTTCGACTTCCATGTGTAGTCGTTCACCAGCTCCGGCTGCTCGGCGATCGCGGTGCACACTTTCGCGACGCCGGGCGTGTACGCCAGGGACAGGTCGTCCTTGTCCCGCACCGGCACAGTGGCCTCAATGGCCATCTTGCCGCCACGGTGCAGCGCGAACGCCGGATCGAAGGGCTCTTCAGCGCCTTCGTGACCCGTATTGCTGTCGCTGCGAGGATTGACGATCTCCGCTGCCACTTGTCTTACCCCTTAAGTCTTAAATCATCAGTTGAGGGTGTCCACTCCTGGTTGAGAAGTGGGCGGGCACCGCGCCTGTGCCCCGCCTGTCGGCGGAGGGAGGTACAGACACGCGAGCGCGCCGCACACGCGCTCTGGGCCCCGGATGAGGGGTGTAACGCACCTTTCTACCTGACGGTGCCGGGGACGGGCGAGTGGGATTGGTTACCTGAGGTGCCCCTGGTCCTTGTAGTGATTCCACAAGAACGGAGCGGTCGCCCCACGAGAACGGACGACGGCGTCACGAGAACGGACGGCGGCGTCACAAGAACGAACGACGGCCCCATGCCCGGAATTTCCGAAGAGCGCACGCCTGCGGTCCACATCGCGAGATTGACCCAAGATTCACGGAAGATCTCATATAGCGGTACTTCGTTCCCCGCCGGTACGGCCCGGTTGTCCCGACCTGTCTGGGTTCCGTGATGACCCGTTATCCGATTTTGACATCTCCGGCACCCAGAATCGGACGGACCAAATGGCAAGATGCCGTCATCACACGAGGTCGCGACACCCGAAGGTGTGTGCACGACCACTCGGCAACTCCCTCATCCGCCGGAGGACCCTCATGACCGCACGCTCCATCTGTCGTACCACCGCAGGCAAGTCCGCGAAGTCCCGGACGGCCACGGTCGGCGCGATCGCGGTCGCCGGCGCGCTGCTGCTGTCCGGTTGCGGCGACCAGACCAAGAGCAAGGACGAAGGCGGCGAGAAGGTGAGCAACGCGCCGCTCGCCGACAAGCTCCCCAAGGACATCCGTGACGCCGGAGTCATCAAGGTCGGTTCCGACATCGCCTACCCGCCCGTCGAGTTCAAGGACAAGTCCGGCAAGACGGTCGGCATCGACCCCGACCTCGGCGAAGCGCTCGGCAAGCAGCTCGGCGTGGAGTTCCAGTTCGACAACGGCACCTTCGACACCCTCCTCGGCGGCCTGCGCTCCAAGCGCTACGACCTCGCGATGTCGGCCATGACCGACACCAAGAACCGCCAGGAAGGCGTCGACGAGGAGACCGGCAAGAAGATCGGCACCGGCGTCGACTTCGTCGACTACTTCACGGCGGGCGTCTCGATCTACACCAAGAAGGGCGACGACCAGGGCATCAAGACCTGGGCGGACCTCTGCGGCAAGAAGATCGTCGTCCAGCGCGGCACCGTCTCGCACGACCTGGCCAAGGCCGAGTCGAAGAAGTGCAAGAGCGGCAAGAAGATCGCCATCGAGTCCTTCGACAACGACCAGCAGGCCCAGACCCGACTGCGCTCCGGCGGCGCGGACGCGGGCTCGTCGGACTTCCCGGTCGCGGCGTACGCGGTGAAGACCTCCGGCGGCGGCAAGGACTTCGAGCTGGTCGGTGAGCAGGTCGAGGCTGCTCCGTACGGCATCGCGATCTCCAAGAAGAACGCCGAGCTGCGTGACGCGATCAAGGCCGCGCTCGACGCCATCATCAAGAACGGCGAGTACGACAAGATCATCTCGAAGTGGGGCGTCGAGGACGGCGCAGTCAAGGAAGCCAAGATCAACGGCGGCAAGTGACCGCGACTCGTCGCTGAAAGGCCACTCCTGTGACTACCGACATCTCCAAGAAGGGCCCGGAGGACACACCCCCGTCCTCCCGCCCTGAGGCCATCAAGGCCATCCCCGTCCGGCACTACGGCCGGTACGTCGCCGCGATCCTCGCCATCGGCGCGCTCGCCGCGATCGTCTACGCGTTCTCCCAGGGCGACATCAACTGGAACGCGATTCCGGACAACTTCTTCGACGACCGCATCCTGCGGGGCGTCAGGGAGACCCTGATCCTGACTGCCCTCTCGATGCTCATCGGCGTGGTCGGCGGCGTCCTGCTCTCCGTGATGCGGATGTCGAAGAACCCGGTGACGTCGTCGATCGCCTGGTTCTACATCTGGTTCTTCCGGGGTACGCCGGTCCTGGTCCAGCTCTTCGTCTGGTTCAACCTCGGTTTCGTCTTCGACTACGTGAACCTCGGCCCCGTCTACAAGGACGAGTGGTCGGACTTCATGACGCCGTTCCTGACGGCGCTGCTCGGCCTGGGTCTCAACGAGGCCGCGTACATGGCGGAGATCTGCCGCGCCGGCCTGCTCTCGGTCGACGAGGGCCAGACCGAGGCGTCGCACGCGCTCGGCATGAGCCACGGCAAGACGCTGCGCCGGATCGTGCTTCCGCAGGCGATGCGCGTGGTCGTGCCGCCGACGGGCAACGAAGTCATCAACATGCTGAAGACGACCTCGCTGGTCGCGGCCGTCCAGTACTACGAACTCCTGCGGTACGCCCAGGACATCGGCACCTCGTCCGGCGCGACGGTGGAGACCCTGCTGCTGGCCGCGTGCTGGTACCTGATCATGACGTCGATCCTCAGCGTCGGCCAGTACTACCTGGAGCGCTACTACGCGCGCGGTTCGTCGCGCACCCTGCCCGACACTCCGTTCCAGAAGATCAAGGCCAACATGCTGTCGCTCGGCAACCGCGCGGGAGGTGTGCGCTGATGACCACCGCCATGGTGAAGTCCGAGGGCGTTCACAAGTCCTTCGGCAACGTCGAAGTCCTCAAGGGCATCGACCTGGAGGTCAAGTCGGGCGAGGTCTTCTGCCTCATCGGCCCGTCCGGCTCCGGAAAGTCGACGTTCCTGCGCTGCATCAACCACCTGGAGAAGATCAACGCCGGGCGGCTCTACGTCGACGGCGAGCTGGTGGGCTACCGGCAGAAGGGGGACAAGCTGTACGAGCTCAAGGACAGCGAAGTCGCCCTCAAGCGCCGGGACATCGGCATGGTCTTCCAGCGCTTCAACCTCTTCCCGCACCTGACGGCCCTTGAGAACGTCATGGAGGCGCCGGTCCAGGTCAAGGGCGAGACGAAGACGGCGGCGAAGGCGCGCGCCGGGCAGCTTCTGGAGCGCGTCGGCCTGGCCGACAAGGCGAAGAGCTACCCCTCGCAGCTCTCGGGCGGCCAGCAGCAGCGTGTGGCCATCGCCCGCGCGCTCGCGATGGACCCGAAGCTGATGCTCTTCGACGAGCCGACGTCGGCGCTCGACCCGGAACTGGTCGGCGATGTCCTCGACGTCATGCGCGACCTCGCGGAGTCCGGCATGACGATGATCGTCGTCACGCACGAGATGGGCTTCGCGCGCGAGGTGGGCGACAGCCTGGTCTTCATGGACGAGGGCGTGGTGGTCGAGTCGGGCCACCCGCGCGAGGTCCTGACGAATCCGCAGCAGGAGCGGACGCAGTCGTTCCTGTCGAAGGTGCTGTAACGCGGACATGACAGGAGGGGCGGTACGGGTCTTGGACCCGTACCGCCCCTTTCGCGTCTAGGCGCTGCTTGAGTACGTACTACTCGCCTACGCGCGACTGGAGTGCGCGGTACTTGAGTGCGAGCTGCTTGCGAGCGCGCTACTTGAGGCCAAGCACCATCGCGTCCGAAGGCGACGACCACACCGTCCGCGCCTCACCGAAGCCCGCGTCGCGCAGCGTCCGCGCGTGCCACTCGGGCGGCGGGGTGTCGCCGTCCGCGTGCTCGCCGTAGATCTCGAAACGCTTGGCGGTGGGCCCGGCGAGGACCGGATCCTTGGCGGCGAGCTGCCACCAGTCCCTCCAGTCCAGGGCGCCGTCGGCCTTGGCCTGATCCATGCGGGCGTGCCGCTGGGCCCGGTCGGCCTCGTTCAGGCGGGGCGTCGCGGGGTCGGGCATGTGGTCGGCGTTCAGGAAGACGCCACCGTCCCGTACGACTCCGGCGAGCTGGCCGTAGAGGGTGGTGAGGGGGTCGCTGTGCAGCCAGTGCAGGGCGGTGGCGGTCAGAACGGCGTCGTACGAGTCGTACGGGAGCTGCGCCGTCCACTCAGGGTCCTTGAGGTCGGCGGTGACGAACGTGACCCGGTCGTCCCCGGCGAAAGTGCCCTCGGCGATGGCGAGGAGCGCGGGGTCGAGGTCGACGCCCGTGCTGACCGCGTTCGGGAACCTCTTGAGCAGCCGGTCCGTAATACTCCCCGTACCGCACGCGAGGTCGAGGACACGCGGCTCGGGGCCGACGACGGCTTCGACCATGTCCAGCATGACGCGGAACCGCTCCTCGCGGTCGGGCAGATACCACTCCTGCTGCCGGTCCCAGCTGTCCTGCCAGGCCCGCCAGTCGGTTCCGGACACCGTTTCCGTCATCAGAAGACCTCCCGTACGTAATACGCTCTCGTAATACCCTCGAAGTACGCGCAACCGTTACTCACGCACCTGACGAAGATAGCCCGCCCCGGTAAGGACTACAAGTGGAACTGGCCTATTACTCAGACTATGCAGTGCGTCTGGTCAACAGCGAGGAGCCGGGTCGCAACAAGGACACGCTGACGTCGGTCGATGCGGTCCGTGAGCTGTTCGGAGGCAGTTCCCAGGCGGCGCGTCGGGCCACGGACGCCGACGTCACCCGCTTCCGCTCGGTGCGGGCCCGGCTCAGGGCGGTCTTCGAGGCGGCCGACGGCGGCGACGAGACCCTGGCGGTCGACCTGCTGAACTCGCTGCTCATGGAGTTCCCGGTCAGCCCGCAGATCTCGGGGCACGGCGATCACGACGCCGAGGGGAAGCCGATGTGGCACATGCACTTGGCGGACCACCCGTCGAACGCGACCTCCGGGTACGCCGCGATCTCCGCGATGGGCCTCGCCTTCCACCTCACCGAGCACGGCGTCAACCGCCTCGGTCTGTGCGAGGCCGCGCCCTGCCGCAACGCCTATCTCGACACGTCGACAAACCGTTCCCGGCGCTACTGCTCGGACCGCTGCGCGACCCGCGCCAATGTCGCCGCCTACCGCGCCCGCAAGCGCTTGGAGACGGACCGGTCCGCCAGCACGGGCCGCGCGGCCGAGACGGCCCAGCGCAGCAGCGCGAACGGCGAGCGCTGACCGGGCGTGAACCGGGGCGGGCGGTAGCGGAACCAGACCTTCCCCAGGACGAGTTCCCCGGGCACCGTGCCGTAGTCCGTGCTGTCCCCTCCCGCGTAGGCGTTGTCCCCGAGCACCCACCAGCCGCCGTCGCGCCGCCCGGCGGCACGCTTGACGACCAACAGGTCCTGCTGGAACGGATGGCGGAGCACCACCACGTCACCCGGTCGGACCCGTGCGCCCCACTGCACCACCAGACGGTCCCCGTGGTACAGCGTGGGCACCATCGACGGGCCGGTCACCTCGGCCGCGCCCAACGGCAAGATGGCCCTTCTCCGTTCGCTCTCCTGCGACAGCTCCGGCATCACCGGCACCTCCCCGGTCCTATCCTCCACGAGTCCCAGTCTGGCCCTGGACTTTTGACCTAAGCCCATGGGGGCACTCGCGAAAACACGTCTCTCACGGAGTAATGTCCCACCTGAGAAGACGATCACGAGGA
Source organism: Streptomyces sp. NPDC031274 (assembly GCF_055570235.1). Classification (NCBI taxonomy): domain Bacteria; kingdom Bacillati; phylum Actinomycetota; class Actinomycetes; order Kitasatosporales; family Streptomycetaceae; genus Streptomyces; species Streptomyces sp. NPDC031274. The sequence goes on from NZ_JBVIHP010000006.1 coordinate 169,047, forward strand.
AGGACCGCTACATGCTTTCCCGCCTGTTCGCCCCCAAGGTAACGGTCAGCGCCCACTGTGACCTGCCCTGCGGCGTGTACGACCCGGCCCAGGCCCGCATCGAGGCGGAGTCGGTCAAGGCCGTCCAGGAGAAGATGGCCGCCAACGACGACGCGCAGTTCCAGACGCGCGCCATCGGCATCAAGGAGCAGCGCGCGGAGCTCGCCAAGCACCACGTGTCCGTGCTCTGGAGCGACTACTTCAAGCCCCCGCACTTCGAGAAGTACCCGGAGCTGCACCAGCTGGTCAACGACACCCTCAAGGCCCTCTCGGCCGCCAAGGGCTCGTCGGACCCGGCCACGGGCCAGAAGGCGCTGGACCTGATCGCCCGGATCGACGAGATCTTCTGGGAGACCAAGAAGGCCTGATCTCCGGCTGGGCGATCTGACCTGCGGTTTCGCTAGTCAGATCGCCCACCTGTCCGCACCCGGTCCGCAGGCCGCCGAGCACGGCGTCCATGACGGACCGGGTGCGGTCTTCTCTCAGCGACGGCAGACGAGGACGCCGCCGAGGCACGTGATTTCGAAGGTCCCGTGTTGGGCGATGTGATCAACGAGGATGGTGCGTGCCCGCTCGATCGTGGCCTCGAAGGGCACGTCGTGCTGGTCCGCCCAGGCCCGGTAGGAAGCCATATGCGCGATGACCGGCTCAGGATCGTCGACGGTGATGGTGCCGGGCAGTTCCATCCTCTCCACCCGCCCGAATTCCTCACCCAGGAAGGCCGGGGCCTTCTCCAGGGAGAAGCGGGCGCTGAGCGATATACGGGCCGGACCGCGTCCGATGCCGAGAACGTCGCCCGCAGCCCGCTGCCACAGGTCGTCGAGTTCCGCCTTGTCCCGGTCGCTGTTGGTGGAGGCGACCACCAGCCCGTCACCGGTGACAACGCGGGACAGTTCCCTGACCGCCCGTGGGATGTCAGAGACGTGGTAGAGCATGTGCAGCGCCAGGGCGGCGTCGACGCTCCCGGTCTCCAGCGGCAGGCGGGTGGCGTCCGCCACGGCAACCGGGCCGGGGACGTCGGCGAGGATGCCGGGGGCGATGTCCAGACCCAACAGGGCCAGATCGGGACGGTCCTCACGCAGCCGCTGGACGAACTTGCCGTTGCCGCAACCGACATCGACCACATGCCCGTGCACACCGCTCAGCTTCTCGGCGACGATGCCGGGCAGGTCGTAACGAGGCGCCTGCCACTGGTAGAGCGACTGGCGAGCGGCGAGATCCCGGTCGCTGCTGTAGGCGCTTCCCGCGAGGCGGCTCCGGTCGGTGACGGCGGCGGCGTGTGCGGCGGACAGTTCGGTCACGTCGGCAGCTCCGTGCTAGGGGCGGCGGGTGAGGCCGCGAGGACGGCCGTGTGGTGGAGTCGTTCACGCAGGTGTGCCGCCTGCGCGGCTCCACCGTACTGCGGCCCGCTCAGCTCCCGGCCCAGAGCGATGAGCCTGCGCACGATGCTGGCCGACATACGCTCCGGCGAGGAGTCGAGGACGAAGGCGAGCACCGCCTCTGTGCCGTCCAGATCACCCAGGAGCAGGTGGCCGCGGGCGAGATCGACATGGGCGGCGAACAGGTCACCCACCGATTGGTCGTCGTCCTCGGCGCTGCGGTAGAGCCGGATCGCGGTTTCCGCGCTGACGATGGCTTGCTGGACGTGCTCCCGCCCGCCCACCGCCAGGTAGCTCGTACCGGCGTACGTGAACTGCTTGGCAGCCGGGAAAGCGAAGACGCCTGACACCTCATCGAGACCCACCATCGCCTCGCGAGAGCGCTCGGCATCCGCCAGCGCGGCCACTACACCCACCCGGTCTCCCACTATGGCCAGCGCCCGCGCCTCCAGGCTCGCCAAACGAGCCCCGATGCTCCCGCCCGCCCGGTGCTGACGACCCGCCTGCGCCAGCCACGCCGCCTGCTCGTACCGCCCAGTCCAGTAGGCGATCAAGGACTCAACGGCTCGCACCCAGGCCAACATCCCTTCGTGGCCGGCGGCCTCGGCGCACGCCCGGGCAGTGCGAGCGTGTGTGGCCGCGGAGTCGTAGTCACCCAGGTCCAGGCACACATGAGCGGTCAGGCCGCACAGGCGGGAGGCCGCGACATACAAGTCAGTGGTCTGCCGAGGATGCTGCCGCCCGCGCAACAGCTCGAACACTCCGTTCCGCAACCGCTTGATCTCGACATACAGTTCCAGCAGCGGGTGACTGACGTAGCTACGGGCGAGCCGAGCGACATCGGCCTCCAACTGCTCTACGACGAACTCGTCGGCGTTGCGCTGCGCGATGAACCGGGCGAACTCCGCCGAGACCACCGCATCCACCGACACAGCCCCCACCACGGTGCGCGGACGCGCCATAGGCTGGGCGGGCAGCGTCTGTTGCGTATCTTCCGGGCCGCCGCCGTTCCGCCGACTCTTGCTGGCCACAACCGCTCGGTCGAGTTCCGTGACTTCGACACCGAACACCTGAGCCAGGTATGTGCGCGTGTACGGCACCGGGATGCGTACCTCGCGCTCGTAGCGCCCGATCTCTTTGCCAGTCTTGGTGGCGCGCCCCTCGATGGCGTTGAACTCGTCGGCCACACGTTGCTGAGACCAGCCACGCTCGGTACGCAGCCTGACGAGCAGCGCACCGATCCCCGTGTCGCTCATCCCCTCTCCCCGCAGCACGTGAAGTCTGGCCCCCATAGTGGCCCCTGACATGGCCCCCGTGCTGGCTCCCGACCCAAACGAGCGACAGCGGTTGGCTGTTGGCCATGCCCAGCAGACTGCCCGGCGAGCCGAACACCCTCGCACCGGACCAAGCCCTCGACGGCGCCGTCGAGCACGAATCGATGCTCTTCGACCGACGCCGGACCACACCAGGCGCCGCCCGCTCCTTCGTCGCCGAGACCCTTACCCAATGGGGTCGGACCGAACGTCTCGACGACATCCAGCTGTGCACCTCCGAACTCGCCACCAACGCCGTCCTGCACGGATCCCCTGCAAGCGGTCAGATCCTCGTACGCGTCGAACTGCACGCCACCGTGCTGCGCATCGGAGTGCACGACGGCGGCAACGGCACACCCACCAAGCGAGAGGCGCGGAGCACTGACGCCGAAGGCCGCGGCCTGCTCCTCGTATCCGCAGTGGCCGACCACTGGGGCGTGGAGGAACGCCATGGCCCCGGCAAGTGCGTCTGGGCGGCTTTCCACCACAGCACAGTGCCGACATGCTGACGCCGCCCATCATCGAGCAACGCATGCGCGCGGTCGCCGAAACCCTGCACCTCGCCCCGCCACCGCACCTCCGCCGGACATCGGGCCACGCCTCCGCCAGATCACCCCGACCGAGGTGGCCCTGCGCTTCGACGGCACCCCCTACCGAAGACGGATCCCCGCGGCCGCCCCTGGACCCTGCTCCTCGGCCGAGGGACCCCGGTAGCCCTTTTCCAGGGGCTCGACCCGCTCTCCCGCAGTGCCACGCCAGCAGAGGTCGACACCTACCCGGACCGCTCCATGCCCCGCCAGCGCCTCCTCTTCGGCCACACCCGAACCGAATGAACCTCAACCCACCCCAGGGGGACATCCCATGACGACCCACCCCGTTTCACCGAACACCGTCCTGGCCAACGCCCTCCACCATGCCGAGGACGTCCTGACCCCACGCATCCTGGCCACCCAGCCCCAGCGGATCGTGCTGGTCGTCGGCACCCAGATCAACGGCGCCCCGCACATCGGCACCTCGCTCGTCCAGTCACTCTCCTTCGCCATGGCCGCCCGCCTGCGTGACCGCTTCGGCGTCCCGACCGAGGTGCTGTTCAGTGCCCTAGACAACGCTCCCTACGACCTCACCACCGACCCGGTCAGCGGGCACCGCTACCAGCGCGCCTACGCCCAAGCCCTCGGCGACCGGGCCCTGACCGACCTCGTCGCCGCCCTGTACCAACCCCTGTTCACGGCTCTCTCCCGGCGCCTGGGGATCCCACACCGCATCGAGACCTACACCCACCAGCAGGCGAGCGAGCACTTCCGACGCACCTGGCTACGGCTCCTGCCCCGACTCGACACCGCCCGCTGGTGGCTCGCCCCCTCCACCGGCACTCCACACCTGCGTGTCCCCTGCCCGCACCCCGGCTGCGGCTGGGCCGAGAAGCACGCCGAGCGCACACGCGTCCAACTCACCGACCGCGAGGCCGCGCAAGTGACTACCGTATGCCTCCATCACGGCCCCTATCAGGCGACCATCACCCCCACCGCAGGCGCCTACCTGGACCTGGCCACTCTGTACCGCAACGCGGTCAAGGAACTCGCCCTGTCCAACCTTCACGGCACGCTGCACGTCATGGTCAAGGGCGGCGACTGGGTCTTCGGCTCCCACCTGGTCGACGAGGCCCTCCAAGCCGTCGGCCTCACCCGCGGACAGCTCCCGGCCCGCCTGTTCTGCCCCCAGGTCGTCACCGACACCGGCGCCAAGTTGTCCAAGTCGCTGATCCGCGAGGATCGCGCTTCTTTACCTGAGGGCGCGGCTGGCTGGATGCTCGATACCCGGCAGTGGCCCGGCACCATCGCCGAGTACACCGAGCAACTGCTGGCTATGACCGCTACGTTGCTGTCCGACCCCCGCCACTTCTTCCGCTCGTACTCGGCCGCCGAGATCGGCCGCATGATGACCGCACCGGCCCCCAGGAGCGTTCCCGCCCCATGACCGACACCACCGCCCGCGTCCACGAGCTCAACCTGTATCGCCAGTACTTCGACCTCGTCGCCGCGGGCACGAAGACCATCGAGGTGCGGGTGAAATACCCGCACCTCGGCGACCTCGCCCCAGGGGACACCATCCGCTTCCGGGTCAAAGGCACCGACGAGACCTGTGAGGTGAACGTTAAGCGCGTTGCCGAGTACCCCAGCTTCGAGGCTCTGCTCGACGGCGAGGGGCCGCCGAACGTCAACCCAACAGCCACGCGCGAGAAGCAGTTGGCCAACATCCGCGCTATCTACTCTCCTGAGAAGGAAGCCCTCGGCGCCCTCGCTATCGAGATCCAGCTATCGCGCTCATAGAGGTAGGACCGGGGCAGTACCACCGCTGCGGGCGCGAAGCGCGTCCAGAAGACCGCACCCGGCCCGCAGGGCGCCCCATACGGCGCCCATGACGGACCGGGTGCGGTCTTCGTTTCCGGGCCTCAAGTGGCTCTCCTGCTGAAGCTCAGCCGCTGGTCTTGGTGGCCCAGACGACGGAGCCCTGGTGGTGGAGGCGACAGCCCATAAATCAGTTGCCGCCCCGCACCACCCCCTGCTGCACTTGCCGTGCACCACCACCTGCCAGGCCCCTTCACCTGCCAGCCCCCTCACCTCCTCAAGGAGACGCAATGCGCCGTTTGTTCATGTCCAGCCAGAAGGGAATTGCCATCAACCCAGAGGACATGACACTCAGTGCATACGTCGAGCACGTACAACACCCTGAATTTGGGGATCCTGGCGCATGTTGACGCCGGTAAGACCAGCCTGACCGAGCGGCTTCTGCATGCTGCCGGGGTCATCGACGAGGTCGGTCGCGTCGATGCGGGGAACACCCAGACCGATTCGCTCGCCCTGGAGCGGCAGCGCGGAATCACGATCAAATCCGCCGTCGTCTCCTTCGCCGTGGACGACGTCACCGTCAATCTCATCGACACCCCCGGCCACCCGGACTTCATCGCCGAGGTGGAACGGGTTCTGAGCGTGCTCGACGGCGCCGTACTCGTCATTTCCGCGGTCGAAGGCGTCCAGGCGCAGACCCGCGTACTCATGAGGACGCTGAGGCGGCTCCGCATTCCCACGATCGTCTTCGTGAACAAGATCGACCGACGCGGCGCCCGATACGAGGATCTGCTGCGCGGCATCGCGGAGCGGCTCGTCCCGGGGAGCCCGGGCATCGTGCCCATGGGGACGGTCCGCGGCATCGGCGGCCGCGACGGGGCCTTCGTGCCCTTCGCCGCCGGCGACCCCGCCTTCACCGACCGCCTCGTCGACGTACTCGCCGCGCATGACGACGCCCTGCTCTCCTCGTACGTCGACGACGAGGCAGGCCTCTCCTACCGGCGGCTCCGCGCCGAACTCGGCACGCAGACCAAGCAGGCCCTGGTCCACCCGGTGTTCTTCGGTTCGGCCGCCACCGGCGCGGGCATCGGCGCACTCATGGCGGGCATCAGGGAGTTGCTGCCCTCCGAGGACGGTGGCCCGCGTGCCGACGATCCCGTGTCCGGCACCGTCTTCAAGGTCGAGCGCGGTGATGCCGGGGAGAAGATCGCGTACGTACGGATGTTCGCGGGGACGGTCCGCACGCGGGACCTGCTGCCGTTCGGCGGCGGGCGCGAGGGCAAGGTCACCGCGGTCAGCGTCTTCGACCGCGGGTCCGCCGCCTCGCGCGAGGGGGTCCGTGCGGGGCAGATCGGGAAGTTGTGGGGGCTCGGCGATGTCCGGATCGGCGATGTCCTTGGCGTACCGCGCGCGGAAGGCGGAGAGGGCGGTACGGGTCAGCACTTCTTCTCGCCGCCCACCCTGGAGACCGTCGTCGTCCCCACCCGCCCCGGCGACAAAGGCGCGCTGCATCTCGCGCTCGCCCAGCTCGCCGAGCAGGACCCGCTGATCAATCTGCGGCAGGACGACCTCCGCCAGGAGGTGTACGTATCGCTCTACGGCGAGGTCCAGAAGGAAGTCATCCAGGCGACCCTCCTCGATGAGTACGGTATCGACGTCGCGTTCCGCGAGACCACCACCATCTGCGTGGAGCGCGTGACGGGAAGCGGATCCGCGTACGAGATCATCGACAAGGACGACAACCCCTTCCTGGCCACCGTCGGGCTGCGCGTCGATCCCGGACCGCCGGATTCCGGCGTGGAGTTCCGTCTGGAGATCGAACTCGGTTCGATGCCGTACGCGTTCTTCCGTGCCGTCGAGGAGACCGTGCGTCAGACGCTGCTCCAGGGGGTCCACGGGTGGGAGGTCAGTGACTGCGTCGTCACCATGACGCACTCCGGTTACTGGCCGCGCCAGAGCCACGCGCACGGCACCTTCGACAAGAGCATGTCGAGCACGGCAGGGGACTTCCGACAGCTGACCCCGCTGGTCCTGCTGAGCGCGCTGCGCCGGGCGGGCACCGAGGTGCACGAGCCGCTGCACCGCTTCTGGCTCAGCGTCCCTGACGACGTGTTCGGGCAGCTGCTGCCCGCGCTCTCACGGCTGCGGGCGGTGCCGCACACCCAGCTGGCGCGCGGCACCTCGTACGTCGTCGAGGGCGAGATCCCCGCCGCCCGCGTGCACGAGCTGGAGCAGCTGCTGCCCTCGCTGACACGCGGCGAGGGCGAGCTGGAGTCCGCCTTCGAGCGGTACCAGTCGGTCCGGGGCGAGGCCCCGGACAGGCCGCGCACCGACCGCAATCCGCTCTGCCGCAAGGAGTATCTGCGGGAGGTGGCGGGTGTCCGGCGGTGAGGTGCTTTCGACCGACGCCGTGTCAGTCGCGGACCTCGGGGAGGCCGAGGGCGCGCATGCGGGCGGGGTCCACGAGGATGTTGAGTTCTACGATCCTGCCGTTCGAGATCGTGAACTCCATGACCGAGACGACCTGACCGTCCGGCACTCCGATCGCGCCGATACGGCCGTTGATGAACGCGAGCTCGATGGCCGGCGCCCCCTTCGAGAACATCGCGGCCTGCCCGGCCACCACCGCCGCGCCGCGCACCAGCTTCGAGAGCCCGGAGGCCAGTTCGCCGGTGTCGGCCCGCAGCACCACATCCGGGTCCAGCAGTTCGAGCAGCGCGTCGAAGTCGCCGCCCCGCGCGGCGGCGAGGAAGGCGCCGACGACTTCACGCTGACGTACGGGGTCGTTGTCGGGCGTGGGCGCCGAGCCCTGCACCCGGCGGCGGGCCCGGCTCGCCAGCTGCCGGGTCGCGGCCGGGGTGCGCTCCACGATGGGGGCGATCTCGTCGAAGGGCACGGCGAACATGTCGTGCAGCACGAAGGCGAGGCGTTCGGCGGGCGCAAGCGCCTCGAGCACGACGAGGAGCGCGAGCCCGACCGAGTCGGCGAGCAGCACCTCCTGCTCGGGGTCGACCACGTCTCCCCGGCTCACCACGGGGTCCGGCACATGTGTGTCCACCGAGAACGTCAGGGAGTCCTCGCGGCGCGACTGTCTCGTACGCAGCATGTCGAGGCAGATCCGGCCGACGACGGTCGTCAGCCAGCCTCCCAGATTCGCCACCTCAGTGGTGTCGGAGCGGCTGAGCCTGATCCAGGACTCCTGGACCGCGTCGTCGGACTCGCTGAGCGAGCCGAGCATGCGGTAGGCGACGGCCTTCAGGTGCGGGCGGTGCTCCTCGAAGCGGGCCGCCAGCTCATCGTCGTCGTTCCGGTTCGCCGGTGCTCCGTTACCGTCCATCTGTCACGTTCCCCCGTCGCGATACGTCGTTGAAGTGACGCACAGTTCGGCGCACTTGGAGGAAACAGTAATGAACACGCACTCCACACCGACCACCCGCATCCCGGAGGGGCACAGCGCATGAGCACGGAGACGGCAGGACCCCGCGCACCCGAGCAGCGCAAGCAGGACGTCCTGCGCCGCCTCGCCGACGACACCGACGCGTGGGTGGCGACGGCCGACGCCGCGAGCGGCACTCCGTACCTGATCCCGCTGTCCTTCCTCTGGGACGGCGAGAGCCTGCTGGTGGCCACTCCGGACGCCAGCGTGACCGGCCGCAATCTCCGGGCGTCCGGCCAGGCGCGGGTCGGCGTCGGGCCGACCCGTGACGTCGTCCTCATCGAAGGGGCCGTACGTGCCTTGGGCGAGGGCGAGTTGACCCCCGAGACCGGTGACGCCTTCGCCGAGAAGACGGGCTTCGACCCCCGCACGCTCGACACCGTGTACACCTACTTCCGCATCACCCCACAGCGGCTCCAGGCCTGGCGCGAGGCCGACGAGTTGGAGGGGCGGGAGTTGATGCTCGGCGGGCGGTGGACGGTTCGGTGAGGCTGCCGGGGCTTGTGTCTCAGCTCCGGTCGAGGACCGGCGCCAGGGCCTCCCGCAGGTCGTCGGGTCCCGTGTAGTGGAGCCCGATCATGCCGAGCGCGACCGCCGCCTCCACGTTCTCCTTGCGGTCGTCCACGAACAGGCAGCGCTCGGCGGGGATCCCTGACCGCTCCACGGCGATCTCGTAGATCCGGGGGTCCGGCTTGACGATGCCGACACCCGCGCTGCTGACCACGGTGTGCGCGAGGTCGGCGATGCCGAGCAGGGCCAGGTCGTCGTCGAGCCAGGGGGTCGCGTTCGTCACGAGCGCCACGTGCAGGTGCGCGCGTGCCTGCCGCAGCAGACCGACCACGGTGGCGTCCGCCGAGAACTTCGCCTCGGCGAGTGCGGTGCCGAGCGCGTGCCCGCGCTCGTACGGCACGCGGTCCGCGAGGCCGCGCGCGATCGCCTCCACCCACTCCTCCTTGCCGGTACGCCCGAGCATCAGCGGTAGATCGGTCTCGGGTGCGAAGGCGATCTCGGCGGTACTGCCGTGCGGGAGACCGGCGGCTCGTTCCATCTCCTCCATCTCCGACATGTCGTAGAAGCGGATCACGCCGTCGAGGTCGGAGAGGACGGCGTCGAACGGCAGCGGCGGCAGCACCGGCGGCGTCGGCGTCGGCCGGACCGGCGGGACCGGCCAGCTGAAGCGGAGCTTCTCCTTGGCGTGGGCGCCGATACGGCCGTAGAAGCGGATCGCGCCCTCGTTCCACGCGGGCGTCTGCCACTGGACCTCGGTGAGGCCGAGGGCTCGGGCCTCTGCCGCCACCGCGTCCGTCAGGAGCGGGCCGAGGCTCAGACCCCGGTGTCCGTCGCGCAGGAAGAGACAGTCCATGTGGAGGTACTCGGCGCCGTCCCAGGTGGAGATCTCCGGCGCGCACGTGGCATAGCCGACGACCTCGCCACCGGGCAGCTCGGCCACCAGACAGCGCAGGCGCGGCTCCGGCACCCCGAAGAGGAGGGCGTGCAGGCGCCGGTCGAGGCCGGGGGCGGGCGGTGTGCCCTTCTCGTACGCGGCGTGCTCGGCTACGAGTTCCACGATGCGGGGGAGGTCGGAGGGGAGGGCGTGGCGGACGCGGGGGGCTTCGCCGTGCTGTGCGGGCGATCCGTCGTGCTGTGTGGGCGACCCGCCGCTCTGCGCGCGCGATCCGTCGCTCTGGGCGCGTGACCCGCCGTGCTGTGTGGGCGATCCGTCGCTCTGAGCGCGTGACCCGCGGCCCTGCGCGCGTGACCCGCCGTGCTGTGTGGGCGATCCGTCGTACGTCATCGGAGATCCCCCTCGATGACATCCTGGCCCCACGCGGTGAGCCGCTCCGCGAGCGTCCCGGCCCCATCGAGCACGCACCGCACGTACGCGTCCCGCTCATGCGTGAGCACGGCGGCCTCCCACACGCAGGGCGCAAGACCGGCCCGCCCCGGACGCAGCCGTCCGGGGTCCCCGGCAGGCCCGGTGAAGACCGCGAGGTCCGACATGTACCCCTCGATCCAGCTCTGCACGAGGACATAGTCCCCGTCACCGCCCGCGTGCACGATCAGTACGGCGAGTCCGGCCGACCCACGGGCACGACCGAGCCCCAGGTGCGCCCCCGCGATCGCGAGCGCGGCCTCCTCGTCCCGCTCGGTCACCTTCCGCCCGGGCGCCTCGACGGCGTATGCCTTCACGAGATGCCCGCCGGCCTCGCGGACTCCCAGGGGCCGTGCGGCACGGGCGTGATGGCCGTCGGCGAGGGCCAGCAGTTGCTCGGCGTCGACGGCCGACGGAAGTGCGTCAAGCTCGGTCATGTCCATGAGCCCATGATGCAGATGTCCGCTGCTGCTTGTGATGCGGGTGTGCACTACTTCTCACTTCTCGCCGAGCACCCGCTTCACGTTGGCCCGCACCCGGGCCTGGTCCGCGCGCACGCCGTCGTACGCGTCCTTGTGGCGGGCCACATCGGCGCGCTGCTTCTCCCGGCGCACCGCCCACCACACACCGGCCGTGTTGTGCTCCCGCTTGCACTCGACGTCGGCGGTCGCCGTGGCCAGTTCCTTCTTGGTCCGGTCGGTGTTGCCGCCGTGGTCGTTCCCGCGGCCCCACGCCTTGTCCCCGAACGCGCCCCTCGGGGTCTTGTAGCGCTTGACGCCCTTGCTCTCCAAGCACTCGGACCAGGTGTCGAGAGCCTCGCGCACCCGCCTGTCCTTGGCGACCGCCTTGTCCAGGCTCTGGCGCCGCTGTGGGACGTACGTATACATGCGCGTCTTGTCCTGTACGCCTTCGGTGAGACGGTCGGCGCCCCTGCTCGCACAGCCGTCGGCGGGCTTGCCGCGCGATCCGTCCAGTGCCTTCTGCTCCTCCGCCGTCGCGGCGCGTCCCTCGGGCCGCGCGGGATCGGCCAGGGGCCGCTCCGGATCCCAGCCGTAGCCCCAGCGGCGGGCGCTGTCGAGGTCGAGCGACCCGTACGGATACGACGGCATCGCCACCGCGGTCATCTCGAATGAATTCGCCATCTTCGGCCACGCCGGATAGAGGGGAAAGTCCTCGAAGCCGAGCTTCCGCATGCAGTTCCGCGTCACGCGCGCCTGCGCCTCCGTGTGACGCCGGGTGTCGCGCGTACTGGCCTCGTAGCGGTCCAGGGGCAGTGCGGGGAGGTCTTTCTCCTCCTCCACGGAGAGCACAGAGGGAAGACCGGGATGACGGGGACCACGGGGATCATCCGGGCCTCCCCCGGGCGACTCGGCCCCGCATCCCGCGAGCCCCACCGCCACCAGCCCCGCAACAGCCCACCGCGTCATCCCCCGCAGCCTCATCACTCCGTCCCCTCCCCAGGCGACTCACGGACCGGAACCGGAACCGGCTCCAGAACCGGAACCGGAACCGTCGGACCATACATCCCGCCCGACTTCCGCCAGCAGCGATACGCGGCCGAGTTACGTCGATGTCCGCGTGCGCACGGAGAGCGTGGCCGGTTCCCACGGCCCCACGGAGTCTCCGTACGCATCGCGCTCACGCCTTCAGCGCCGTGTCCACCAGGGAACGCACCTCGTCCCCCGAGAGCCCTAGCTCCAGCGCGTCGGCGACGAACACCCGCACCCGTTCCCTCAGTTGGGCCCGCGCCTGCGCCGCCGCGCCGTCCACGACCGTCGCACCGCGCCCCCGCCGGAGCTCGATCAGACCCTCCTCGCGCAGCCGCTGGTAACCACGCAGCACCGTATGGACGTTGACCCCGAGGGAGTCGGCCAGCATGCGCGCGGCGGGCAGCCGTTCGCCCGGCCCCGCCGAGCCGTCGGCGACGGCGCGGCGCGCGCAGGCGGCGATCTGGTCGGCGAGGGGCACCGACGACGTCGCGTCGATCCGGAACAGCATGTCGTCAGCGCCGCCCGTCCTGGGGAGATGTCTCGCGCTCCACCAGCGCGTTGAGCAGCGCGGCGGCCGTCGCGGAGTCCTCTACGGTGACGGCGAAGTCGTTGCCGTTCGCCCGCCGCACGACCAGTGCCTCGCCCGACCGCATGATGACACCGGAGCGTCCGGGGGCGATGCGGTAACCCCAGCCGCCGTAGTCGGCGAAGGCGCTGATCTGTCGGCTGTCCGCGCGTTCTATGCGGTCGAGGCGCAGCTGGATGCGCGGCCACGGCACCAGCCCCGGCGACACCATGAGGCCCCGCCGGTCCACGGTGACGCAGGCCCGCGCGAAGGCGGCGATCAGGAGTCCGGGGACGAACAGGATCAGCGGCGCCAGCCAGCCGTCATCCGTCAGCCACAGGGTGACGATGCCCGCGACCGCCATCGCGACGCCCACCCCGCTCAGCATCCAGGAGCCCGTCCGCCGCACCCACCCGGCGACCTCGTCACGCCCCAAGTCGATCTGGGCGGCGTCCACTTGGCCGTCCGTGCCGAGCGGCGAACGCGCGTCGGGCAGCGGCACGCACCGCGAGAGCGCCGCCCCGACACCCGCCGCGAGGACGGCGATTCCGGCCGCGACGGCGAGGTGCCACATGGGGAACACGGGCGCCTCGCCGTCGGCGGTGCCACGGTTGACCACGAGGCTCGCGCCCATCGGCCAGGCCAGGAACGCGGAGGTCGCGTACACACCGGCGAGCAGCCCGCGCAGCCCGCGCCGATAGGTGACGAAGTCGCTCTTCAGCGCGAAGAAGACACTGATCGCGCCGAGCACGACGAACGTCCCGACGAGCATCGCGAGGAACCCACCGTGCCCGACATAGCCGTCCGCCTCCCCGTCACCGCCGAAGTGCCGGGCCAGCCGATCGGGCAGTTGGTCACGAACGGTCACGTACACAGCCAGGTCGGCGACGAGTCCGAGCACGAAGGGGAGCGCGACGAGCAGTACGACGCGGGCGCCCCCGGGGGCACGAACGTCACGGGCGCCGCGACGGGGCGAGCGATCAGCCATAGTCATAAAACCTCCATTGTTTGCATCCTAGTAGAACAATGAAGGCGTACGGAAGCGCATCGACTCGATCGTTGCCCCTCAGTCGTCGTCGGAACGCACCGGCGCGGGCTCCACCTCGAACGATTCAGGTTCCCCGCGTCCGCCGGATTCCCCACGTTCGCCGGATCCCCCGCGCTCGTCGGATTCCCCACGTTCGTCGCGTTCCCCGCGTTCGTCGCGTTCCCCACGCTCTTCGCGTTCCGCGGGTTCGTCAACGCACGCGTCGCACCGGGGGTTGTGGCACGGGCGGGGGACCCACACTGGGACGAACACCCCGAGCACCTTGCGCCGCTTGATGGCCGTGCCGACAGGCCGTCCGCAGCTCGCGCACACCGGCTCGCTCTGCGGGCGGGGGCCGGACCGGCGCCCATCGCTGCCCATGCGGCGAGGATATGGCGGGCGGCGCGGGCCGGATAGCCCGATCGCCGCCCAGTCCGTCAGCGCTTTCGGCGGTACGTCCGCACGACGACGCCGTTCCCGAAGACCCGGGACGCTTCCAGCGTGAACTCGCTGATCACACTCTCCACACCCGGCCCGGAGCCCGGCCCGGAACCCGCACCCGCACCCGCACCCGCACCGAACATCGGCATGCCGGACCCCAGAAGCACCGGGTACGTCTTGATGACCAGCTCGTCGACCTCGTCCCGCAGCTCCCCCGCGATCCTCGAACCACCGCACAGCCAGATGTCGAACCGGCTGTCCTCCTGCTTGAGTTCGCGGATCTTTCCGACCACATCGTCGGGGATGATCTCGACGTTCGGGTCGGGCGACTTGTCGAGGGTGCTGGATGCCACGTACTCGCGCAGGTGCCCGTACGGACTCGTGATGTCGGCGTCCAGGGCGAGCCGGTAGCTGCCCCGGCCCTGGACGACCGTGTCGAAGTGCTTGTTCTCCACGCCGTCGAGACCGAGCATCCGGCGGCCCTCGGTCGGGAGGGTCTCGGGGTATTCCGTCTTGAGGAACTCCAGGAACTCCTCGTCCACGAACGGCATGAAGGATTCCCCGTCACCGCTCAGGTCACCGATGAAGCCATCGATCGACACGGCGACGAAGTAGCTGAGCTTGCGCAAAGGGTCTCCTGACTCGGGCTGTCTCATTCATGTGACTCGGACTGCCTCATTCATGCTCGCGGGAGCGAACCCGCCGCGCGACGCCTCTCGGGGCCGGACCGACCCGCACACCTCTCTGCGCCGGGCCGACCCGCGCCACGCCCCTCGGAGCCGAACCAACCCGCGTCACACCCGGCGGATGCCCTCCGTGTCGAGCTCCCCCGCCACCACCTGCCGCGCGCACTCCGCGAGCCGCAGCCGGTTCGCCCGCGCATGCCGCCGCAGCGCCACGAAGGCGTCGTCGACCGAGCACTTCCACCGCTCGGCGAGCACCCCCTTCGCCTGTTCGATGGCGATCCGGCTGGTGAGGGCCTCCTGCAACTGACCGCGCTCCACCTCGCTGCGCTCCAGGGAACGCCGCTGAAGTATCGCGATCGTGGCGACATCCGCGAGGGCCTGTGCGAGCGCGATGTCGTCGGGGCCGAGAAACTGCGCCTTCGCCTGGAACAGATTCAGCGTGCCGAGGACCTGGTCGCCCTGTTGCAGGGGAAGTACCTGTGTCATCCCATAGCCCGCCGCCAACGCGCGCGACGCGAACTGCGGCCAGGTGGTGGTCGCTTCGAGTCCGCTGAGGGCGATGTTCGTATGCGCCGTGCCGGAGCGGTAGCAGTCCAGGCACGGCCCCTCTTCCTGCTGAAGGGCGAACAGATCGAGCACCCAGGCGTGCTCGCCGGACGCGGCGACGAGCCGCAACTCGCCCTTTGGGTCCGCCAACAGGACGCCCACCGACGAGACGCCGAGCAGTTCCACACAGCGAACGGCGAGGCTCTGCAGAAATTCGGCGACGTCGAAATCGCCGTTCAAGGAGTCGGCCACCTCCACGAACGCCTCCGCCAGAAGTCGTTCGCGGGATGTGTCGCCGGGCACGTCACGGATCACTTCGTGGGACATGAGCTCGCCCTCGCCCCTTCATTTGTGTCTGCTGACAACACACCAGTGCTGCGACAACTTTATGCGCATCAGCCGGTGTTGCCACAGTCCATGGCGAAAAGCCGGGGCTCCCGCCACATCGGCCACAAGCGCGGGCCGTCCGGCAGATCGATGGTCTTTCCAGTGAAGTGGAAGCCCAGCCGTGTGTACAGCTCGCGGCTACGGGTGTTGCTCGCCTCCAGATAGGCGTGCAGCCCTTCTCGGTCGCACCGTTCGAGCACGGCTTCGATCAGCGCCGAGCCGAGCCCCTCACCCTGCCGCCCGGGGCTCACACCGATCATGTGCAGATACTGGTGGGCCCGGTCGGTCGGGTGCGCCTCACCGGTGATCCGGCCGATCTCCTCGATCCGTACGTTGTCCGGGTCGACGGCCTCGCGGAGCTGCGCGGGCCCTTCTTCCCCGCCCTCGCCCTCGTCCTTGCCCTCGTCCTCATCGGCGGGGACGGACCACCACAGCGCGACGGCCATGCCGTCTTCCGTGATGTCGACGAACCCCTGGCTCAGCGCGAGGTCGAGGAAGGCCTCCATGAGAGCGCCGTGCGTGCGGCGGCGATGCCCCTCGTCGGGGAAGACCCAGCTGCTCACCGGATCGTTCAGGAACGCCTCGTCGAGCAACCGGACCACGTCCGCTCTGTCGCGCTCCCCTGCCCTCCGGATCGCTACGCCCACTGCCCGCCCCTTCGCCCCTCGATCACGCTCAACTGCGTGCGCCGCCCCGCCGGTCAACTCGGTGGCAGCCTAGGCGATCGGGCCCGGGCACACCGGCGAGCCCCGCACCCTGACCGGATCTCGGCGGATGCGGAGCTCGTCGGCTCTACGCGACCTTCCTGTTCAGCACGTCTTGTCGGGTAGGCCCCTTCTTCGCACGTTCAGGGGGAATAACTCCGCACTCACCCCTACGTACCCGTACATACATGCACGCTTCTGTGCGCACTTGCACGCACCTGTACGCACTTGCACCTCTCGTACGTTCAGTGCGTACGCCGCGTCACGAACTCCGCGAGCGCCAGCAGACCGCCCGCCTCCTCCGGGACCGGCACCGCGCGGGAGAGCTGGTTGAGCGCGCGGGACATCCGGTCGGCCGCGTGCATCAGCGCCCAGTCCCTGCCGCCCGCCGCCTCGACGGCGTGCGCCATGCGCTCCAGGTCACCGTCCTTCTCGGGCTCGGTCGGCGGCCGTCCGTACAGCTCGGCCAGTTCGGCGGCCGCCGGAGTGCCGGAGGCCAGCGCCGCGACCACCGGCAGGGACTTCTTGCGGGCCGCGAGATCGGCGCGGGCGGGCTTGCCGGTGTGCCCCGGATCGCCCCAGATGCCGATCACATCGTCTATGAGCTGGAAGGCGAGGCCCGCCTCACGGCCGAACCCGTCGAGCGCCTCCACCACACTCCACTCCGCGCCCGCGTACAGCGCACCCAGCGCACAGGCACAGCCGAGCAGCGCCCCCGTCTTGGCCTCGGCCATGGCGAGGCACTCGTCGAGCGTGACCTCGCCGGGCTCACGCCGTTCGAGGGCGCAGTCCGCCTGCTGGCCCGCGCAGAGCTCCACCACGCAGGCGGCGAGCCGGGCGGCCGCCGCCGGGGCCCCGGGGTGCGGGTCCTCGGCGAGCAGCTGTTGCGCGAGTGCCTGGAGGGCATCACCGGCCAGGATCGCGTCGGGTTCACCGAACACGGTCCATGCGGTGGGCCGGTGCCTGCGGGTGGTGTCGCGGTCGATGATGTCGTCGTGCAGCAGGGTGAAGTTGTGCGTCAGCTCCACTGCCGCCGCGGCCCGGACGGCCATGGCCTGCTCCCCGCCGAGCGCCCGCACAGCGGCTAGCACCAGCGCAGGCCTGATCGCCTTGCCCG
Organism: Streptomyces sp. NPDC031274; assembly: GCF_055570235.1. Taxonomy (NCBI): domain Bacteria; kingdom Bacillati; phylum Actinomycetota; class Actinomycetes; order Kitasatosporales; family Streptomycetaceae; genus Streptomyces; species Streptomyces sp. NPDC031274. Next base: position 186,398 of record NZ_JBVIHP010000006.1, read on the forward strand.
CGTTCCCGGCCGCCGGTGCGCCGCCCGCGTGCTCCCAGCCGAAGTGGTAGCGCGCGATGCGGCGCATCGCTCCGGGCAGCGAGTCGATCGCCCGGCGCAGCTCGGGGTCGACGCACACCCGCACCGACGCGAGGATCTCCGCCGCTTCGGACGCTTCGTGGCCTTCGTGGCCATCTCGGTCTTCGCGCTCTTCGTGCTCCTCGTGCCCCTTGTGCTCTTCGGTGAGCCCCTGCTCGGCGGGGCCCCGCCCCATCTGCGTCATCTCCGTCATGTCCGTCGTCGTGTCCGTCATGGACTCACCCCGGGGAGGATCCGGACGGTGGCGTTTCCTGGGCCTGCGGGCGCGTACGGAAGGTGTCTACCCGGCGGCGCGCCCACAGACACCGGCTCACTGCCAGCGGCCGATCTCGACGTTCTCCAGGACGCCCAGCGCATCCGGCACCAACACCGCCGCGGAGTAGTAGGTCGACACGAGGTACGAGATGATCGCCTGCTCGCTGATCCCCATGAAACGCACGGACAGGCTCGGCTCGATCTCGTCCGGGATGCCGGTCTGGTGCAGGCCCACGACGCCCTGCTCCTCCTCGCCCGTACGCATGCAGATGATCGAGGTCGTGCGGGCCTCGCTGACCGGGATCTTGTTGCACGGGAAGATCGGCACCCCGCGCCAGGTGGGGATGCGGTTGCCTCCCATGTCGATGGTCTCCGGCACGAGCCCGCGCTTGTTGAGCTCGCGGCCGAACGCGGAGATCGCGCGCGGGTGGGCCAGGAAGAGCTTCGATCCCCGCCTGCGGCTGAGCAGCTCGTCCATGTCGTCCGGGCTCGGCACGCCGTCGTGCGGCTGGAGCCGCTGGTCGTACTCGCAGTTGTTGAGCAGCCCGAACTCGCGGTTGTTGATCAGCTCGTGCTCCTGGCGCTCCTTGAGTGCCTCGACCGTCAGCCGCAACTGCTGCTCGGTCTGGTTCATCGGCTGGTTGTAGAGGTCGGCCACGCGCGTGTGGACGCGCAGGACGGTCTGGGCGACGCTCAGTTCGTACTCGCGCGGCGCGGCGTCGTAGTCGACGTAGGTGCCCGGCAGTACGGCTTCGCCGACGTGTCCGGCGGAGAGGTCGATGGGCGCCTCACCGAACTTGTTCATCCGCTGGGCCGGGATGGACCGCAGTCGCTGCAGATGCTCGCGCAGTGAATCCGTACGCTCCGCGACCTGCTCCAGGTCCTGGCGGGGCAGGGTGAGCACGGTGCACGCGGTCACCGCGCGCGTCGTGTACTCCCAGATGGCCTCCGGGTCGAGCAGTGCCTGCTCGCCGAAGTAGGAACCGTCGGCGAGTGTGCCGAGGATCGCGTCGTCCCCGTAGGGACCGGTGCCGATCTTCTCGACCCTGCCGTGCGCGAGCAGGAACACCTCGTCGGCCTGGCTGCCGAAGGAGGTGATGACCGAGCCGGCGGCGAACTCCCGCTGCTGACAGCGCTGGGCCAGCTCCCCCAGCACCTCGGCGTCCCCGTAATCCCGCAGGACCGGCAGCTCGCTGAGCTCGGCGGGAATGACCTGCACGCGGTCTCCGGTCTTCACGAACGTCACCCGGCCGTCGCCGACCGAGTAACTCAACCTCCGGTTCACTCGATACGTACCGCCCTGCACCTGCACCCACGGCAGCGTCCGCAGGAGCCAGCGGGAGCTGATCTCCTGCATCTGCGGCGCGGACTTGGTGGTGGTGGCCAGATTCCGTGCGGCTGATGTGCCCAAGCTCTGTTGCGGCTCGGACTGCTCCGCACGGACCTCTTCGCCTACCGACATTGGCAATGCCCTCCCGATCAAGCGCTGATCTGCGCCGACAACACTTCCAGCACGCAGAGTGCGGGCGCCATTACACAAACGAGCGGGAATGGATCACGCGAGACGGGGCATTCGCCCGCGTACCAGGAGCGGGAGCCCCGACGGCGGGGAACTCCAAGATCCGTGCACCCGTTGAACAGGACACAACGACCGGTAGCCTCTGTACCGATATGCACCAATCCGCACCAATCCGTAGGAGACGGCAATGGCAGGCTTCCTGGATCGCGCCAAGGAACAGGCGCAGCGCGGACTCACCCAGGGCAAGCAGAAGATCGACGAGGTCCAGGCGCAGCGCACGGGCGGCGATCTCCTGAAGAAGCTGGGCGCGGCGTACTACGCGCAGCAGCACGGCACGGGCACCCCCCAGGACACCCAGCAGGCCCTGCAGGCCCTGGAGGCCCACATCGCCACGAACGGCGACGCGTTCCTGCACAGCGGCGACCAGCGCGGCTGACCGCTTCGGCTCGCACGGTGCCCGAACAACCATGGAATTGTTCCAAACGGCTGGTCCGGGCACCGTGGTTCGGGGTAAAAGCGGACGTACGAGATGGTCCGCGACCGGCGGCCGTCGCGCTCCGCAAAGGAGTCGGCCATGGCCCCACCCATGTCCGCGGGCACCTTCCTCGACGCTCTCAAGGACGAAGGTGTGACGGTCGTCGAAGTCGGCGACTGGCGTCACCACAACCGCAACCACAAGGGGCCGTGGGGCCCCGTGCACGGCGTCATGATCCACCACACGGTCACATCCGGCAGCGAGCGGACGGTGGAGATCTGTCGCGACGGGCACCCCTCACTGCCCGGCCCGCTCTGTCACGGCGTCATCACCAAGGACGGCCGCGTCCACCTCGTCGGGTACGGCCGCGCCAACCACGCGGGCATGGGCGACGACGACGTCCTGCGCGCGGTCATCGCCGAGAGGGCGCTCCCGCACGACAACGAGTCGAACACCGACGGGAACCCTCACTTCTACGGATTCGAGTGCGAGAACCTCGGCGACGGCGAGGATCCCTGGCCCGCGGCGCAACTGGAGGCGATCGAGAAGGTCTCGGCCGCCATCTGCCGCCACCACGGCTGGACCCAGCGCTCCGTGATCGGCCACCTGGAGTGGCAGCCGGGCAAGGTGGATCCCAAGGGCTTCACCATGAAGAGCATGCGGGGGCGCATCGAGGAGCGCCTCAAGTAGGCACACCGCGGCCGTGCCGGCCGGCGTGGTGCCGGGCAGAATGGCGGGGTGAGCACCACCCCGCCGACCAGACCGCGCCCGCGGCTCCCGTCCCCGCTCGAAGAGCTCCGGGACGACCGGTTCGCGCGGCACGGCGTCACTCTCACCCTCAAGCGGGACGACCTGATCCACCCGGATCTGCCGGGCAACAAGTACCGCAAGCTCTTCCTGAACCTGGACGCCGCCGTCGCAGCGGGCCACGAAGCCCTGCTGACCTTCGGCGGCGCCTACTCCAACCACCTCAGGGCGACCGCCGCGGCGGGCCGCCTCCTCGGCATGGACACCATCGGCGTGGTCCGCGGCGACGAACTCGCGAACCGCCCCCTGAACCCGTCACTGGCGCAATGCGCGGCCGACGGAATGCGCCTGCACTTCATCGACCGGTCGACCTACCGCAGGAAGACCGATCCGGAGGTCCTGGCCGCCCTCCTGAGTGCGACAGGCGCCAGGAACCCCTACGTCATCCCCGAAGGAGGCAGCAACTCCCTGGCCGTACAGGGCTGCACGGCCCTGGGCGAGGAGCTGCGCGGCCGCACCCACACGGCGGCCGTGGCCTGCGGCACCGGTGGCACCCTCGCCGGAATGGCCGCGGGCCTCGCCCCCGGCCAGCGCGCGCTCGGCATACCCGTGCTCAAGGGCGGCTTCCTCGGCCCCGAGATACGGGCACTGCAACAGCAGGCCCTCGGCGCCCCCACCGCCAACTGGCACCTGGACGAACGCTTCCACTTCGGCGGCTACGCCCGTACACCCCCCGAACTCACCGCCTTCGCAGACGACTTCGAGGACCGGCACGGCCTCCCCGTGGAGCGCGTCTACGTGGCCAAGCTCCTCTACGCGCTGACGGCCCTCTCCGAAGAGGGCACGTTCGCCCCCGGCACCGAGGTCACGGCGGTGATCACCGCGACGGATCCCGCGCCCCCTGCGGCTCAGCCGTCTCAGTCCTCGACCTCCCGGTAGGCCGCCGCCTCCTCCAGGTCCAGCTTCCGCAGCAGGGTCCGCATCATCTCGTCGTCGATGCGCCGCTCGTCCCGCATCTTCACGAACACCTCCCGCTCCGCGGCGATCGCCTCCCTGGTGAGCCTTCGGTACGTGCCGTCCGCGGACTCCCCCGTCACCGGGTTGGACTGACCGAGCCTCTCCCACACGGAGTTGCGCCGTCGCTCCAGGACGGTCCGCAGGCGGTCCTGGAGGGGCTGTGGGAGGCGATTGCGCTCGTCCTCCATGAGTTCGTCCACCCGCCGCTCCGCGGCCTGCGAGGCGGCGTTCTGCGCCTGCGCCTCCGCTAGCGTCTCCGCCTGCGTGTCCCGACCGGGCAGCTTCAGGACCCGGATCAGCCACGGCAACGAGAGTCCCTGCACGACCAGTGTGCCGATCACGGTGGTGAAGGTCAGGAACAGGACGAGGTTGCGCGCGGGGAACGGCTCCCCGTCGTCCATGACGAGCGGGATCGAGAAGGCGATCGCCAGCGACACCACACCGCGCATCCCGGCCCAGCTGACGATCAGCGGCCGCCGCCAGTCCATGTCGCGCTCCCGCTCCTTGATGCGCTTGGACAGGATCCGCGGCAGATAGGTGGCCGGATACGACCACGCGAAGCGCGCGAGCACGACGAAGAAGAAGACCCCCAGGGCGTACCAGGCGGCCTGTATGCCGCTGTACTCGCCGAGCCCCTTGAGCACGAGCGGCAGTTGCAGGCCGATGAGCGCGAAGACCGCCGACTCCAGGATGAACGCGACCACCTTCCACACGGCGGCCTCCTGGAGCCGCGTCTCGAAGTCGACCTCCCAGGAGCGGTGTCCGAGGAACAGCGCGACCACGACCACGGCGAGCACTCCGGAGGCGCCGACCTGCTCGGCCGCCGCGTACGCGACGAAGGGGATCAGCAAGGAGAGGGTGTTCTGCAGCATCGCCTCCTTCATGTGCCGGCGCAGCCAGTGGATCGGCACCATGAGGATCAGCCCGACACCCACCCCGCCGACCGAGGCCACCAGGAACTCCCAGATCCCGCCCGCCCAGCTCGCGCCCTCGCCGACCGCCGCCGCCAGAGCGACCTTGTAGGCGGTGATCGCGGTCGCGTCGTTCACCAGGGACTCGCCCTGCAGGATCGTGGTGATCCGCGAGGGCAGCCCCACCTTCCGCGCGACGGCCGTGGCCGCGACCGCGTCCGGCGGCGCGATCACCGCACCGAGGACCAGCGCGGCGGTCAGCGACAGATCGGGGATCAGCAGATACGCGAGCCAGCCGACGGCGACGGTCGCGAACAGCGTGTACCCGACCGAGAGCAGCGCCACGGGCCTGAGGTTGGCGCGCAGATCGAGGTACGAGCTCTCCAGGGCCGCGGTGTGCAGCAGGGGCGGCAGGATCAGCGGCAGCACGACGTGCGGGTCCAGGTGGTAGTCCGGGACCCCGGGCACGTACGCGGCGACCAGTCCCACCGCGACGAGCAGCAGCGGCGCGGGCACAGGTGTCCAGCGCGCGGCTCCGGCCACCGCCGCACTCGCCGCGATCAGTGCCACCAGGGGCAATACGTCCATGGGTCAGGCCCTCCGCGATGCGCGTTCCCGTCGTAACCTGGCAATCATGAACGAGTGCCCACATGTGGCGACGCTGCCGCACCCTGAGCCCGCCCCGCTGAGCGAGACCTGCCCGGAGTGCCTCGCGGTCGGCAGTCACCCGGTGCAACTGCGGCTCTGCCTGGACTGCGGGCACGTGGGCTGCTGCGACTCCTCGCCCTTCCGGCACGCGACGGCCCACTTCGAGGCCACCGGACACGCGGTGATGAGGACCTTCGAACCGGGCGAGAGCTGGCGTTGGTGCTTCGTGGACGGTTCGATCGTCTGAGGCCTGGGTACGTCAACCCGACGCCCGTACTCTCCAATTGGGACCGCGCGACCCCTAGCCACTCTCCGTACCCTTAGGCTTACTATGAGTGACAGCAACGGAGCGGGGTCCCCGGGACACGGAACTGGGGAGCGCGATAGCGTCACCGCTGAACTACGTGGTGCGTTACCCGTGTGACGCAGTCCGGACCGCCGGTCGACGGCGGACCTGGAGCCCCGAAAGTGCTTGTACCACCTTGGAGGTGAGGGTGTCCCAGATCGCAGGCGAGCCCGGGAATCAGGACTTCGTCGAGGTCCGCCTTCCGGCTGCGGGTGCCTACCTGTCGGTGCTGCGTACGGCCACGGCCGGTCTCGCGGCGCGTTTGGACTTCACTCTCGACGAGATCGAGGACCTCCGCATCGCGGTCGACGAGGCCTGCGCGATCCTGCTCCAGCAGGCCGTGCCCGGTTCGGTACTCAGCTGCGTCTTCCGACTCGTCGACGACTCCCTGGAGGTGACCGTCTCGGCTCCGACCACCGACGGCAGGGCCCCGGAGCGGGACACGTTCGCCTGGACCGTGCTGTCCGCTCTGGCGGGTCAGGTCGACTCCACCGTGGCCGAGGACAAGACCGTCTCGATCAGCCTCTACAAGAAGCGCGGCGCGGGACCCGGGCCGGCGTGAGGGACGGGGAGGGGCCGGTGCGGAACGAAGAGCGCGGCACACGAGATCTGCCCGGCGAGCGGGGAGATACGCCGATAGAGCCGACGAGGGGGCGCGCGGCTCCGGCGGAGTCGCCGCTCACGGGCATCCCCGAGCAGCAGGCCAGGCCACACCCGGAGGATCCGGAGCAGCCGGGTCCGCCGACTGTGGCTGACGCGTCGGAGCAGGCAGAGCCGACCGCCGAGAAGGAGCGCGCAAAGCCCTCCTTCCGGGGCGGCGGGCAACGGGCGGGATACATGAGCGATCACGGTGAGCAGCAGCACACCCGGCATAATCCGCAGGACCGCAGTGGTGCACGCGCGATGTTCATCGAGCTGCGCGAGCTGGAGAGCGGCAGCCCCCAGTACGCGGAGCTGCGCAACAAGCTGGTCCGCATGCACCTGCCGCTCGTCGAGCACCTGGCCCGCCGCTTCCGCAACCGCGGCGAGCCCCTCGACGATCTGACGCAGGTCGCCACCATCGGCCTGATCAAGTCCGTGGACCGCTTCGACCCGGAGCGCGGCGTGGAGTTCTCCACGTACGCGACACCCACGGTCGTCGGCGAGATCAAGCGGCACTTCCGCGACAAGGGCTGGGCGGTCAGGGTGCCGCGGCGCCTCCAGGAGCTGCGGCTCGCCCTGACCACGGCGACCGCCGAGCTGTCCCAGCTGCACGGCCGCTCCCCCACGGTGCACGAGCTCGCCCAGAAGCTGGCCATCTCCGAGGAGGAGGTCCTGGAGGGCCTGGAGTCGGCCAACGCGTACTCCACGCTCTCGCTCGACGTCCCGGACACGGACGATGAGTCGCCGGCGGTCGCGGACACCCTGGGCTCGGAGGACGAGGCCCTGGAGGGCGTCGAGTACAGGGAATCCCTCAAACCGCTCCTGGAAGACCTTCCACCGCGCGAGAAGCGCATTCTGCTGCTGCGGTTCTTCGGCAACATGACGCAGTCGCAGATCGCCCAGGAGGTCGGCATCTCCCAGATGCACGTCTCCCGGCTCCTCGCCCGCACACTCGCGCAGCTGCGCGAGAAGCTCCTCGTCGAGGAGTGACGAAGGAGCAGGCCACCCCTCCGGGCCTGCTCCTTCGGGATGTCTCGTGCGGGACGGCTACTTCACGTCGTCCTGTGCGTTCCCCGGCCCCCGGATGCCAAGGGCCTCGGTCGTGGCGGGGTTGACCAGCAGGACGAGCGCGGCCACCGCGACCGCGGCGAGCACGATGCCGGCCGGGATGGCCATGCTGTCGGCCTGCAGCAGCTGCCAGGCCACCGGAAGCGCCATGATCTGCGTGATGATGGCGGGCCCCCGGCTCCAGCCGCGGCGGAGCAGGAGACCGCGGGCGGCGAGCAGGGGCAGGAGCGCGAGGACGATCAGCGTGACGCCGCCCGTCGTGGCCTGTTCCGGGTTGTCGGGGTCACCCGCGAGGCCCATCACGAGCATGTAGACACCCGCAGCGATGAGTGCGACGCCCTCCAGCGCGGCGAGCGCCGCGGCGGCCGTCAGACGTCCGGGACGCGGGCCGGATTCCGGGGCTTGTGGGGTGGGGTTCCGCTCAGTGCTCACCCTTGCAGGGTAGCTGTGCGTGTCCGTGCTCCGGGCCCCGGTCCGCCCCCTCGGTCTAGGCCGGGTAAAGACCGCTAGGTACTCTGCTTCGCATGCGTGCACTTCTTGTGGTCAACCCAGCGGCAACCACCACCAGCGCGCGCACGCGTGACGTACTGATCCACGCGCTGGCGAGCGAGATGAAACTCGAGGCGGTCACCACGGAGTACCGCGGCCATGCCCGGGACCTCGGAAGACAGGCCGCGGAGAGCAAGGACATCGAGCTGGTCGTCGCCCTCGGTGGGGACGGCACGGTCAACGAGGTCGTCAACGGCCTGCTGCACGGGGGACCCGCCCCGGACCGCCTGCCCCGCCTCGCCGTCGTCCCCGGCGGCTCCACCAATGTCTTCGCCCGGGCCCTCGGTCTGCCCAACGACGCTGTGGAGGCGACGGGCGCTCTGCTCGACGCCCTGCGTGAGGGAAGCGAACGGACAGTGAGCCTGGGCCAGGTGTCGGGCACTCCCGGCACGGAGGACGAAGCCGTCCCCTCGCGCTGGTTCACCTTCGCCGCCGGATTCGGATTCGACGCGGGAGTGGTGGGCCGGGTCGAACAACAGAGGGAACGCGGGAAGCGGTCCACCCATGCGCTGTATTTGCGCCAGGTGCTCCGTCAGTTCATCGACGAGCCGCACCGCAGGCACGGAATGATCACGCTGGAACGGGCCGGCGAGGACCCGGTGACCGACCTCGTGCTCTCCATAGTCTGCAACACCTCTCCCTACACCTACCTGGGCAATCGCCCGATGTACGCGTCCCCGCAGGCCTCCTTCGACTCGGGTCTGGACGTGCTCGGTCTGAGCAAGCTCTCCACCACCGCGGTGGCCCGGTACGGGACCCAGCTCCTGACGTCGACGCCTGATCGCGGACCCCACGGCAAGCACGCGGTTACGCTCCATGACCTCACTGACTTCACCTTGCATTCGAAGGTGCCGCTGCCCCTCCAGATGGACGGCGACCACCTGGGGCTGCGCACGAGCGTGACGTTCACAGGCGTACGCCGTGCACTGCGTGTGATTGTGTGAGTGGAAGGGGCCAAAGTCCTTTCACTCGAACGTTTAGGCCAGGATCCACCCCATGGAAGTACGGCTGTGACCCAGTCGACACTGAGGAATCAAAAAAAACTTCCCGGAAGGGGTTGTATCCGCCGCCGAGGTTTGCGAATCTCTACATGGCGATCGGGACGGCCCGCAACATCGGCCCCACAGAAAGCCAGAACCCCCTCCTCAACACATAGGACATCGTCGCGTATGTGACGAAAGTCCCTTCCGTCGTCGAGGGATTCGTGAAAGCGTTCACATTCACAAGCAACTTGCATGTAATACCAAGGAGAGGTAGCAGCCATGGACTGGCGTCACAACGCCGTTTGCCGCGAGGAAGACCCCGAGCTCTTCTTCCCCATCGGCAACACCGGTCCTGCGCTGCTGCAGATCGAGGAAGCCAAGGCCGTCTGCCGCCGCTGCCCCGTCATGGAGCAGTGCCTGCAGTGGGCGCTCGAGTCCGGCCAGGACTCCGGCGTCTGGGGTGGCCTCAGCGAGGACGAGCGCCGCGCAATGAAGCGCCGCGCCGCTCGCAACCGTGCACGCCAGGCAAGTGCCTGACGCTCACGCCCCCTACGAGCCTTAGCCCGGCGGCGCGTACAGCGAGTACGCATCTCCCGCCCCCGAGCCGCAGCCGCGCAGGACCCCCGATGCGCAACGCAACGTGAGGAGTGAGCCCCGGACCATTTCGGTCCGGGGCTCACTGCTTTGTTGTGTGTGTACGTATGCGATCGGCGTTGTGTTGTGTACGTATGCGATCGGCCGTATCCCGGCGCTACTTGTCGCCGCGCACCGGGATGTCGAGGACGACCTGCGTGCCACGCTCCGGTGCCCGCACCATGTCGAACGTGCCGCCCATCTCGCCCTCGACCAGGGTGCGGACGATCTGCAGGCCGAGGTTGCCCGAGCGGTGCGGGTCGAAGCCCTCGGGCAGGCCGACGCCGTCGTCCTGGACCGTGATCAGGAGGCGGCCGTCCTTGCTGGTGGTGGCGCCGCGTACGGCGGAGACCTCGACCGTGCCGGTGTCGCCCTCCTGGAAGCCGTGTTCCAGGGCGTTCTGCAGAACCTCCGTGAGGACCATCGACAGCGGGGTCGCGACCTCGGCGTCCAGGATGCCGAAGCGTCCGGTGCGCCGGCCGGTGACCTTGCCGGGCGAGATCTCCGCCACCATCGCGAGAACACGGTCGGCGATCTCGTCGAACTCCACGCGCTCGTCCAGGTTCTGGGACAGCGTCTCGTGCACGATGGCGATGGAGCCCACGCGGCGTACGGCCTCTTCCAGTGCCTCGCGGCCGGTGGCGGAGTCGATGCGGCGTGCCTGCAGGCGAAGAAGGGCGGCAACCGTCTGGAGGTTGTTCTTCACCCGGTGGTGGATCTCCCGGATGGTCGCGTCCTTGGTGATCAATTCCCGCTCGCGTCGGCGCAGTTCAGTGACGTCGCGCAGGAGTACGAGCGAACCGATGCGCGGGCCCTTGGGCTTGAGCGGGATCGCGCGCAGCTGGATCACGCCGTCGCCGCCCTCGATCTCGAACTCGCGGGGCGCCCAGCCGCTGGCGACCTTGGCGAGCGCCTCGTCCACCGGACCGCGGGACGGGGCGAGTTCGGCGGTCGCCGTGCCGAGGTGGTGGCCGACCAGGTCGGCGGCGAGGCCGAGGCGGTGGTACGCGGAGAGCGCGTTCGGCGACGCGTACTGGACGATGCCGTCCGCGTCGAGCCGGAGCAGACCGTCGCCCACCCGAGGAGACGCGTCCATGTCGACCTGCTGGCCGGGGAACGGAAAGGATCCCGCGGCGATCATCTGGGCGAGGTCCGATGCCGACTGAAGGTAGGTCAGCTCCAGGCGTGAGGGGGTGCGCACGGTGAGCAGGTTCGTGTTGCGGGCGATGACACCCAGGACGCGCCCTTCCCTGCGTACGGGAATGGACTCGACCCGCACCGGGACCTCTTCACGCCACTCGGGGTCGCCCTCGCGCACGATGCGGCCCTCGTCCAGGGCGGCGTCGAGCAGCGGGCGGCGGCCGCGCGGGACGAGGTGGCCGACCATGTCGTCCTGGTAGGAGGTGGGGCCGGTGTTGGGCCGCATCTGCGCCACGGAGACATAGCGGGTGCCGTCGCGGGTCGGTACCCACAGCACGAGGTCGGCGAAGGAGAGGTCGGAGAGCAACTGCCACTCCGAGACCAGCAGGTGCAGCCACTCGAGATCGGAGTCACCGAGAGCGGTGTGCTGGCGTACGAGATCGTTCATGGAGGGCACGTGTGCGAGCGTACCTGGCAGGTCCGGCAGGCCCGCTCCGGGAGATTCCCGACGAGCCGCGGCGCCAGGGCGGGACCCTCAACCCACCCACGGCACCGCAGCCCTTCAGGAACACCGACCACCGGAATGTGCGGTACCAGGCGGTCGATCGGAGGATCCGACACGGTCAGGGCAGAGAGTGCCGGTTCCTCGGTCCGCCCTCCTGTGCGGGAAGGGCGGATGCTTTACCAACGCATTGTGGACTAGACCATTCACCTGTGTCTACGCGTCGGCAGATGTTTGTTGTTGTCTCTTTCTCTCACTTGTCGCCCGGCAGAGCTATACGTCGCGCGGCGGACTTATTCATGCCGCCCGAGCGGACTCACGCACGCCGCCCCGGCGGACTCACGCATCCGGCCAGACCCGCATGGCCATCTCGGCGACCGTTTCGAGCTCGCGTCGGGTCGCGCCGTCGCGGGACTGCTGGGACATGCCCTGGAGCACGGCTCCGGTGTAGCGGGCCAGGGCGGGGGCGTCGGCCCGAGGGGGGAGCTCGCCCGTGGCGACGGCGGCCCTGATGCGGGACTCGATGGAGCTGATGTTGGCGTTGCGACGATCGCGCAGGGCGGCGTCGATCTCCGGTGTCGCGCAGTTCGTCGCGGCGCAGATGACGAGGCAGCCGTGCGGGTGCCCGTCTTCCGTGTACTTGTCCGCGGCCTCGTGCAGCATGCGCGCCACTCCGCCGCGGACGGTCGGCTCCTCCTCGAACGCGCGCTCGCCGAAGGAGCCGTGCGTCTGCCCGTAGAGCAGCACGACCTCCTCGAACAGTGACTGCTTGTCACCGAAGGCCGCATACATGCTGGGGGCGCCGATACCCATGGCCCGGGTGAGATCCGTGACCGATGTCGCCTCGTACCCCTGCTCCCAGAAGGTCCGCAGCGCCTGCTCCAGCGCGGTCTCGCGGTCGAAGGAGCGGGGGCGTCCACGTTGTTTCGTCGCCATGGAGGGAATTGTATAGCGAGCGCTAGAAAAACGTCGCGGAGTGCGCTACGGTTTTTTCTGTAACGACCACTAGAGAAATAGGGGGCGGCTTCCATGGGCGCGCTTGCAGGGAAGACGGCACTGGTCACGGGCGGCAGCCGCGGCATCGGGCGGGGCATCGCCGAGCGGCTCGGGCGGGACGGCGCGCGGGTCGCCGTGCATTACGGCAGCAATGCGGCGGCGGCGAAGGAGACGGTCACGGCGATCGTGGCGGCCGGGGGCTCCGCCTTCGCGATCGGGACCGAGCTCGGGGTGCCAGGAGACGCGGCAGCGCTGTGGGAGGCGTTCGACGCGCACGCGGACGGTGTGGACATCCTGGTGAACAATGCGGGGATCGGCACGTCGCGGCCGTTCGCCGACGCGGACGAGGCGGAGTTCGACCGGCTGTTCGCGGTCAACGCCAAGGCGCCGTTCTTCATCGCCCAGCTCGGTGAGCGGCGGCTGCGCGACGGCGGGCGGATCATCAACATCTCGTCCGGCGTCTCGCAGGCGGCGGTCCTCCCGGAGATCCTGACGTACGCCATGACCAAGGGCGCCCTGGACGTCTTCACGCGGAATCTGTCCAAGGTCCTCGGGCCCCGCGGCATCACGGTCAACTCGGTGGCGCCGGGCATCGTGGACACGGACGTCAACGCCGAGTGGCTGCGCGGCGACGAGAACAAGGAGGCCTGGGCGGGCGCGGCGGCCATGTCGGCGCTCGGCCGGGTCGGCACCCCTGCGGACATAGCCGACGCCGTGGCCTTCCTCGCGTCGGACGACGGGCGCTGGGTGACCGGCCAGTGGATGGACGTGACGGGAGGCTCGCTGGCTTAGGGCACTGGGCGCTGAGCTCTGGACGCTGGGCACTGGGATGCGGCACTCGACGGGCGGGGACGGACCCCGGGAGTGCTCGACGGGCAGGGGGTGCTCGACGGGCGGGGGCGGGCTGGAGAGTCGAGCATGGAACGGGGGAACTTGAGCCCGGGAACCTGGGGCTCAGATGGGCCAGCTCTGCTAGATTGGTCTATACCACATTGCCCGTGGGTCCTCTCTCCAGACCCGTGAGTCCCCTCTCCAGATCGGCAGGCCCAGCGTGGAAGTTGTCATCGTCCCGGACGCCAAGGCAGGCGGCGAGCTCATCGCGGAGGCCATGGCCGCCTTGGTGCGCCGTAAGCCTGACGCCCTGCTCGGTGTCGCCACCGGATCCACTCCCCTGCCCATCTACGAAGCCCTTGCCGCCAAGGTCGGCTCCGGTGCCGTGGACGCCTCGCAGGCCCGGATCTGCCAGCTCGACGAGTACGTGGGGCTGCCCGCCGGGCACCCCGAGTCCTACCGCTCCGTGGTGCTGCGCGAGGTCGTCGAGCCCCTTGGGCTCAGCGAGAAGTCCTTCATGGGGCCCGACGGCAGCGCCGAGGACGTGCAGGCGGCGTGCGAGGCGTACGACGAGGCGCTCGCGGCGGCCGGCGGCGTGGACCTCCAGCTGCTCGGCATCGGCACGGACGGGCACATCGGATTCAACGAACCCTGCTCCTCGCTCGCCTCGCGTACGCGGATCAAGACGCTGACGGAGCAGACGCGGGTGGACAACGCGCGCTTCTTCGACGGGGACATCGAGCAGGTGCCGCATCACGTGATCACCCAGGGCATCGGGACGATCCTCGAGGCCCGGCACCTGGTGCTGCTCGCCACGGGTGAGGGCAAGGCGGATGCGGTGGCCGCGACGGTGGAGGGGCCTGTCGCCGCGGTGGTTCCGGCTTCGGCTCTGCAGCTGCATCCGCATGCGACTGTCGTCGTCGACGAGGCCGCGGCCTCCAAGCTGAAGCTCGGGGAGTACTTCCGGGCCACCTATGCGGCGAAGCCTGATTGGCAGGGGCTGTAAGCGGGCCCCCGGGCCTTACGCGGAGGTGGGGGGGGGGGGGGGGGGGGGGGGGGGGGGGGGGGGGGGGGGGGGGGGGGGGGGGTTGGGGGGGGGGGGGGGGTGTTGTGTGTTTCCTCTTTCTTCCTCTGC
>NZ_JBVIHP010000006.1:200882-204546 GCF_055570235.1 Streptomyces sp. NPDC031274
CCTCTCCCCCCCCCCCCCTCCCCCCCACCCCCCCCCCCCCTCCCCCTCCCCCCCCCCCCCCCCTCCCTCCCCCCCCTCCCCCCCCCCCCCCCTCCCCCCCCCCCCCCCCCCCACCTTTCTGTCTGTAGCCACACCTGCCGGTGCGTGGGGGCTGATCGCGCAGTTCCCCGCGCCCCTACGGGGCGCCCGTGATCACCTCTGCCGCCGCCAGGCCGCAGACCCTGGCCGCTCCATGCGTGGCGATGTGGAGGGAGCCCCTCGGGGCTGAGCGGGGAACGCCCATCTCGACCACGATCGTGTCGGGTCGGGCCGTAAGGAGGGTGGTCAGGGCCTCTGCCATCCACCCGTGGCGGTGGGCGTCGCGGACGACGGCCACCACTCGCCGCTCCCCCGCCTCGGCCAGCGCGAGCGCCCCCGCGTCCGCGCCGGTGAAGCTGCCCGTCCGAGTGCCGGGGAGCAGGCGTTCCAGCTCGGCGGCCACACCCCACGGGGTCTCGTCGCCCACCGCGATGTTGGCCATCGGGGTGAAGGCGGCGACGTACGGAGCCTCGGTGAGCGGGGCCGTGTAGGACTCGCCCCGGGTGACCGTCAGAGCGCGGCGGGCCGCGACCAGGCCGATCTCGGTGCCGGGCGCGCCCCCCGAACGATCGGCCGCGCCCGGCATCGAGGTCCAGTGGGCCAGCGCACGTACGCGCGTGGCCGCGTCGGCGAGACGCTCCTCGGAGAGCTCGCCCGAGCGAACGGCCCCGACCAGCGCGTCACGAAGGCGCAGGACCGTCTCGTCGTCGGCGAGGCCGCCGCCCACGCAGATCGCGTCGGCACCGGCGGCGATGGCGAGCACGCTGCCGCGCTCGATGCCGTAGGTGGCGGCGATGGCCTGCATCTCCATGCCGTCCGTGACGATCAGGCCGTCGTAGTCCAGTTCCTCGCGCAGGATGCCCGTCAGGATGCGGCGCGAAAGCGTCGCCGGGTACTCCGCGTCCAGGGACGGGACGAGGATGTGCGCGCTCATCACCGCGCGCGAGCCCGCGGCGATCGCCGCGCGGAACGGCGCGAGGTCACGTTCCCGCAGCACCTCGGGGTCGACCCCGATGCGCGGCAGGTCGTGGTGCGAGTCGACCGCGGTGTCGCCGTGCCCGGGGAAGTGCTTGGTGCAGGCGGCGACGCCCGCGGACTGCAGCCCCTCGACGTACGCGGCGGTGTGCCGGGCCACCAGGAGAGGATCCGCGCCGAAGGAACGTACGCCGATGACGGGATTGTCCGGGTTGGAGTTGACGTCGGCGGACGGCGCCCAGTTGAGGTTGACGCCGCAGGCGGCGAGTCGGCGGCCCATCTCGGCGGCCACGTCACGGGTGAGCCCGGTGTCGTCGACCGCGCCGAGCGCGAGGTTGCCGGGGAAGGAGGAGCCGGAGCGGACCTCCAGGCGGGTCACGTCACCGCCCTCCTCGTCGATGGCGACCAGGACGTCGTCGCGCTCGGCGCGCAACTGGGCCGTCAGTGCGGCCAGTTGTTCGGGCGAGGCGATGTTGCGGCCGAACAGGCCGACCGAGGCGAGGCCTTCGCCGATCCTGCGCAGCAGCCAGTCGGGCGCGCTGGTCCCGACGAAGCCGGGCTGCAGGACGGTCAGGGCGTCGCGGGTCAAGGTGTCGGTGGGGCTGGTGAGTGTCGTCATATGGCGGTTATCCCTTCACGGCACCGTCGGTCAGACCGCTGACGGCCCTGCGCTGCAGGAAGACGAAGAGGACGAGGATCGGGATGGCGAAGAGCGAGGCGGCGGCCATGGTGGCACCCCAGTCGTCACCGAAGGCGGTCTGGAAACCGGAGAGCCACACCGGCAGGGTCTTGGCTTCCGCCTCCTTGTTGAGGACAAGGACGAGCGGGAATTCGTTCCAGGCGGTGATGAAGCCGAAGAGCGAGGTTGACATCAGGCCCGGCGCGAGCAGCGGCAGGATGACCCGGCGGAACGCCTGCATCCGCGAACAGCCGTCGACCATCGCCGACTCCTCCAGCTCACGCGGCACCGCGGAGACGAAGCCGCGCAGCGTGAGGAGCGTGAAGGGAAGGATCATCACCATGTAGAAGAGGGTGAGCGGAACCAGGCTGTTCAGCATGTCGGCGTCGCGCACGATGATGTAGATCGCGATGACCATGACTTCCCAGGGCGCCATCTGGGCCAGCATGAAGCCGATGATGAAGCCCTTGCGGCCCTTGAACCGCATCCGGGCCAGCGCGAACGCCGACGCCAGGCCGATGATCAGCGAGAAGATCACGGCGAGCAGCGTGACGGTGAGGGAGTTGCCGACCATCGTCCAGAAGTGGTCGGCCTCGACGGCCGTCTTGAAGTGCTCGAACGTCACGTCGGTCGGGACCCACACCGGGTCCTCGCTGATGATGTCGCCGGTCGGCTTGAAGGCCGTGGCGAACATCCAGTAGACCGGGAAGACGAAGCCGATGAAAAGGACGACGGCGACCGCGTTGGGCCAGATGCGACGGACCCTCGACGACCACGACGAAGCGGTGCGGTTCACAGCTCGTCCTCCTCTTGCTTGAGCACGATCCGCAGGTAGAAGGCGGTCAGGGCCAGCAGGATGACGATGGTGAGCAGCGCGATCGCCGCACCCATGCCGAAGTGCTGGTTGCCCATGCCCTCGATGTAGGCGTAGACGGGCAGGATCTCGGTGAGCCGGTCAGGGCCGCCTTCGTTGAGCGCCATGACCTGCGCGAACGCCTTGAAGACCCAGATGATCTCCAGGAACGTCGTGGCGTAGAGGAAGGGCCGCAGGTAGGGCAGCGTGACGTTCGTGAAGCCCTTCCAGGCGCCTGCGCCGTCGAGCGACGCGGCCTCGTAGAGCTCCTTGGGGATCACCGTCGTCGCGGCGTACAGGTTGATCGCCACGAAAGGGATCGACATCCAGACGATCAGGAAGATGACCACGAAGAATGTGGAGAGCTGGCTGCCCATCCAGTCGTACTCGGCCATCGAGTGCCAGCCGGCCTTGTCCAGGACCCAGTTGACGACGCCGAAGCGCTGGGCGAACAGCCACTGGTAGACGGTCGTCGCCGCGATGACCGGCATCGCCCAGGCGAGCACGAGCCCGACCAGGAGGAACGTCCGCATCCGCTTGCCGAGCCGGGCGAGCAGCAGGCCCACCAGGGTGCCGATCACCATGATCAGTGCGACATTGATCGCGGTGAACGCGATCGAGCGGCCGGTGACCCGCCAGAAGTCCTCTCCGGTGAGGACCTCCTTGAAGTTGTCGATCCCGTTCCACTCCGTGAGGTGGAGGATGAACTGCCTCATGTTGAGGTTCTGGAACGACAGCATCCCGTTGTTGATCAGCGGCCAGCCGAGGAACACGAGCGTGGCCGCGATCGCGGGAAGCAGGAGCAGATAGGGGGCGAGCGACCGGGCACGCTCGCGGGGCTTGCCCGGATCTCCCGGCCGTCCGTCCGTTTTCACGACGTCCGGCGGGCCGGTGGGCGGCCGTTCGGTCTGCACGGTCATGCTCGCCATCTCTTTCGTGGGCATCGCGGAACGCGGCGCTGTGCCGGGCAGCGGGGGGGGGGGGGGGGGGGGGCCCGGGGGCGCGCCCACGCTACAAGAAGGGGCTCCCTCCGTTTTTGCCCCGCGCCTTTTTGTGCCTCCCCCCTCCCTCCTCTGTTT
>NZ_JBVIHP010000006.1:204556-300268 GCF_055570235.1 Streptomyces sp. NPDC031274
TACGCCTCCCCCTCCCCCCCTTCCCCCCCCCCCCCCCCCCCCCCCCCCCCCCCCCCCCCCCCACCCCCCCCCCCCCCCCCCCCCCCCCCCCCCCCCCCCCCGCCCCGGCAGGAGCGCGTCCTTACTGCTTCTGCGACAGGCGCTTGTTGAGCTCGCCCTCGACCTGCTTGGCGGCGGCGTCGTTCGACTTACCGTTCAGCACCGCGGTCATGTAGCTCTTGATCGGGTTCGGCGGGTTCTCCACCGCCGCCCACTCCGGGATCAGCGGGGTGGTGCCGCCGCCGGCGGTCGCGGGGGCCATGGCCTCGGCGGCCGGGTTGCCCTTGAGCTGGGCCTCCAGAGCCTGCTTGTTCGGGATGACGCCGCCTTCCTTGGCGAGCGCACCCTCGAACTTGTCGTTCAGCGCGATCTTCAGGAACTCCTTGGCGAGATCCTGCTTCTTGCTGGTCGCGGCGACGGCGAGGTTCGAGCCGCCGAGGAAGACGCCCTCGGGCTTGTCGGCCGTGGCACCGGGGATGGTGAAGTAGCCGATGTTGTCCTTGAACTTCTTGTCCTTGCTGGCCTCGATCGCGGTCGCGGCCTCCCAGCTCATGCCGATGAAGGCGCCGGTCTTGCCCTTGGCGAAGACCTCGGCCTGCTGCGGGGTCGCCTCGTCCTTGTTCTTGGGGGCCTTGGAGAGGTCGGCGAACTCCTTGTACGTCTTCATGGCCTTGGCGACCTTGGGGTCGGTCAGGTTGGAGACGTACTTGTCGCCGTCCTTCTTGACCAGCTCGGCGCCCTCACCAATGGTCAGGCCGACGAAGTGGTACCAGTTCTGGCCCGGCAGGTAGATCGGCTCGGCGTCCGTCTTGGAGTCGATCGCCTTGAGGTCCTTGAGGAACTCGGCGCGGGTCTTGGGGGTCTCCTTGATGCCGGCGTCGGCCCAGACCTTCTTGTTGTAGATCACCACGCGGTTCAGGACGAACCACGGGGCCGCGTACTGCTTGCCGTCCACGATCGAAGACTTGTTGATCGACTCGGTCCAGTCGGCGCCGAGCCCTTCCTTGAGGTCGCTCAGGTCGGCGAGGCCGCCGGTCTTGGCGTACGCGGCGGTCTGGGTGTTGCCGATCTCGAAGACGTCCGGCGGGTTCTCCTCGGAGAGGGCGGTCGTCAGCTTCTGCTGGATGCCGTTCCACTGCTGGACTTCGAGCTTCAGCTTGGCGCCGGTCTTCTTCTCGAAGGCGGCCTTGACGTCCTTGGTCCAGCCCTCGGGCGTGGAGCCGTCCATCGCCCAGAGCGTCAGGGTCTCCCCCTTGAAGCCGTCCGCTCCGGCCTTCTTGTCGTCGCTGTCGTCGCTGCCACAGGCCGCGATCGAGACCAACATGCCAGCGACACCGATGGCCGCTATGAGCTTGCGCTTCACGTCACCCTCCTCAAGGGATGCCAGTCAACCCCCCACCCGCAGCGACCAATAGGACCGAGATCTGCCCGTGGGACTGGAACCTGGTCTTTAATGGTGTAGACCAGTACGGGGAGCTTGGCCTAGACCTTTAGGGGTGTCAAGGGTGTATAAGAAGGGCTGTCAGGTCCGTTATCGGACCGACACCTGAGCGGGCACGGCCCCCTCAGCCCGGTACGTGCCACGATGTGAGCCGCGACAGACGGAGGAGCCGGTGACGGCAGCAGCACAGGAGCCGGGAAGGCAGCGGATGGGCACTGACGCAGGGAGCACAGAGACCGACGCGGGCGGCGCCCCGAGCGTCGGCCGCACCGCGCGCGTGCCCAAGTACTACCGCCTGAAGCGGCACTTGCTCGACATGACGGAGACGCTGCCGCCCGGCACCCCGGTCCCTCCGGAGCGCACACTGGCCGCGGAGTTCGACACCTCGCGCACGACGGTGCGCCAGGCCCTGCAGGAGCTGGTCGTCGAGGGCCGCCTCGAGCGGATCCAGGGCAAGGGCACCTTCGTGGCCAAGCCCAAGGTGTCCCAGGCGCTGCAACTCACCTCGTACACCGAAGACATGCGGGCCCAGGGCCTCGAACCCACCTCCCAGCTCCTGGACATCGGCTACATCACCGCCGACGACACCCTGGCCGGACTGCTCGACATCAGCACGGGCGGCCGGGTGCTCAGGATCGAGCGGCTCCGGCTCGCCAACGGCGAGGCCATGGCCATCGAGACGACGCACCTCTCGGCCAAGCGCTTCCCGGCCCTGCGCCGCTCCCTGGTCAAGTACACCTCGCTCTACACGGCACTCGCCGAGGTGTACGACGTCCACCTCGCGGAGGCCGAGGAGACGATCGAGACCTCCCTGGCGACCCCGCGCGAGGCGGGCCTGCTCGGCACGGACGTGGGCCTGCCGATGCTGCTCCTGTCGCGGCACTCCCTGGACGGCGGCGGCCAGCCGGTGGAGTGGGTCCGTTCGGTCTACCGGGGCGACCGCTACAAGTTCGTGGCACGCCTCAAACGCCCCACGGACTGACGCACCGCTCCGCTCCGATTGACCCACTTCACCCCACCGATCGACCCACTTCTCCTCATCGACCGGCCCACCGCTCCCCACCGACCGACGCCGCCCCGCCCACTGACCCTCGTCCGGGGTCTGGCGCCAGATCACCGTGCTGCTCTACGGTCCTCCCGTCATCGCATGATGAGCGTGATGAACGGGAGGACGACCCGGTGCGCACAGCGAATCCCCGATCCATCGTCATCTGGACCCTCGTCGCCCTTGTGGGCGCCGCGGGCTGGGCCGTGCTTGCGCTCTCGCGCGACGAGGAGGTGTCGGCCGCCTGGATGGTCGCCGCGGCCCTCGGCTCGTACGCCATCGCCTATCGCTTCTACTCCAAGTTCATCGTCAACCGGGTCCTGAAGGTCGACAAGAACCGGGCCACTCCGGCGGAGCGCCTGGACAACGGGATGGACTTCCATCCGACCGACCGCCGCGTCCTGCTCGGCCACCACTTCGCGGCGATCGCGGGCGCGGGACCGCTGGTGGGGCCCGTACTCGCCGCGCAGATGGGCTATCTGCCGGGCACGATCTGGATCATCGTCGGGGTGATCTTCGCGGGCGCCGTGCAGGACATGGTCGTCCTCTTCTTCTCCACGCGGCGCGACGGCAAGTCGCTCGGCCAGATGGCGCGCGAGGAGATCGGCCCCTTCGGCGGGGCCGCCGCGCTGCTCGCCGCGTTCGCCATCATGATCATCCTGCTCGGGGTGCTCGCGCTCGTCGTCGTCAACGCGCTCGCGGACTCGCCTTGGGGCACCTTCTCCATCGCGATGACCATCCCGATCGCGTTGTTCATGGGCTTCTACCTGCGGATCCTGCGCCCCGGGCGGGTCAGCGAGGTCTCCCTCATCGGGATCACGCTGCTCCTGATCGCGCTCGTCGCCGGGCGCTGGGTCGCCGAGTCGTCGCTCGCGGACACCTTCACGCTCGCGCCGTCGACGCTGGTCATCTGGCTGGTGGCGTACGGATTCATCGCCTCGATCCTGCCGGTGTGGATGCTGCTCGCGCCGCGCGACTACCTCTCCACCTTCATGAAGATCGGCACGATCCTGCTGCTCGCGATCGGCGTCGTCGTCACGCTGCCGACGCTGAAGATGGACCCGGTGACCGACTTCGCCTCGCGCGGCGACGGGCCCGTCTTCGCCGGATCGCTCTTCCCGTTCGTCTTCATCACCATCGCCTGCGGGGCCCTGTCCGGTTTCCACGCGCTGATCTCGTCGGGCACGACGCCGAAGATGGTCCAGAAGGAGACCCAGATCCGGATGATCGGCTACGGCTCCATGCTGATGGAGTCGGCCGTCGCGATCATGGCGCTCGTCGCGGCGAGCATCATCGACCCGGGGCTCTACTTCGCGATGAACGCACCCGCCGGGGTCATCGGGGACAACGTCCAGGCCGCGTCGCAAGCCGTCGCGGGCTTCGGATACTCCATCTCCCCCGAGGATCTGGCACAGGCCGCCAAGAACGTGGAGGAGTCCTCGCTGCTCTCGCGCACCGGTGGCGCCCCCACGCTCGCGATCGGTGTCTCCGAGATCTTCTCGAAGGTCACCGGCGGCTCCATGAAGGCGTTCTGGTACCACTTCGCGATCATGTTTGAGGCGCTGTTCATCCTGACCGCGCTCGACGCGGGCACGCGCGTGGGCCGCTTCATGCTCCAGGACATGCTCGGGAACGTCTACAAGCCCTTCAAGAGGGTCAGCTGGAAGCCAGGGCTCATCATCACGAGCGCGGTCGTCACCGGTCTGTGGGGGTACTTCCTCTGGGTGGGCGTGCACGAGCCGCTCGGCGGGATCAACCAGCTCTTCCCGATCTTCGGCATCTCCAACCAGCTCCTCGCCGCGGTCGCGCTCACCGTCTGCACGACGCTCCTGGTGAAGTCGGGGCGTCTCAAATGGGCCTGGATCACCGGGATTCCGCTGGCCTGGGACGCGACGGTGACGCTGACCGCGAGCTGGCAGAAGGTCTTCTCCAGCGACCCGCGCGTGGGCTTCTTCAAGCAGCGCTCGATCTACCAGGACGCGATCGACGACGGAAAGATCCTGCCGCCCGCCAAGTCCATGGACGACATGCACACCGTCGTCACCAACTCCACGGTGGACGGCGTCCTCTCGGCCGCACTCGCCCTGCTCATCGTCATCGTGATCGCCGACGCGGCCCGGATCTGCGTGAAGCACGTCCGCGATCCGCGGTCGTCGAGACTGAGCGAGGCCGAGTACGTGGAGTCGAAGCTGACCGCGCCGGCCGGGCTCGTGCCGACCCAGGAGGAGAAGGCGGAGCTGGCGGCGGCGAAGGCGGCGACCGACGCGAAGGTCCCGTCATGACGTGGGTGCTTCGCGGGCTGCGGTGGGTGCGGTGGTACGCACGGGAGTTGACCGACGAGTCCGCGTACGACCGTTATGTCGCGCACACACGGAAGACGCATCCCGGGGCATCCGTCCCCTCCCGGAGGGAGTTCGAGCGAATGCGCACGGATCGGCAGGAGTCGGATCCGCGGCAGGGGTTCCGCTGCTGCTGAACAGGCGCTGAACAGGTGTTGAGCAGAGGCTTCGACACGTCCGTTATCCGGACGGGGGTTCCATAGATCAACACTCTCGCTTAGATTTCCCGCACGTTAAAGGTGAGATAAGCGAGGGAGCGGAACCGCAAGTGTCAGATGCGCCTGAAGTGAGCAGACCGGTGATCACGCCGGTCCGCGTGGTCATTGCCCTCTGTCTCGCAGCGCCGTTCGTGGCGATGCTCTGGGTGAGCTCCTACGCGAAGGTCGAACCGACCTTCATCGGCATCCCGTTCTTCTACTGGTACCAGATGCTGTGGGTGCTCATCTCCACCGCTCTCACCATGATCGCGTACAAGCTGTGGCAGCGTGACCAGCGCGCCCGCAAGGCCGAGCAGGCCCAGGGGGGTGCGACCCGATGAACGAGCTCGCAGCGGACACGGGCGGCGTCAACGGCATCGCCCTCGCCGTCTTCATCTTCTTCTTCGTCGCCGTCACGGCGATGGGCTTCCTGGCCGCGC
This sequence comes from Streptomyces sp. NPDC031274, assembly GCF_055570235.1. NCBI lineage: Bacteria > Bacillati > Actinomycetota > Actinomycetes > Kitasatosporales > Streptomycetaceae > Streptomyces > Streptomyces sp. NPDC031274. The sequence goes on from NZ_JBVIHP010000006.1 coordinate 210,058, forward strand.
GCTGGCGCAAGGCCGAGACCGAGAGCCTGGACGAATGGGGCCTCGGCGGCCGGTCGTTCGGCACCTGGGTCACGTGGTTCCTGCTCGGCGGCGACCTCTACACGGCCTATACGTTCGTGGCCGTCCCCGCGGCGATCTACGCGGCGGGCGCGGCCGGCTTCTTCGCCGTGCCGTACACGATCCTCGTCTACCCGCTGATCTTCACCTTCCTGCCGCGCCTGTGGTCCGTCTCGCACAAGCACGGATACGTGACCACCTCCGACTTCGTGCGCGGACGCTTCGGCTCCAAGGGGCTCTCCCTTGCCGTCGCGGTCACCGGCATCCTCGCCACGATGCCGTACATCGCGCTCCAGCTCGTCGGCATCCAGGCCGTGCTCGACGTGATGGGCGTCGGCGGCGGTCCGGACACGAACTGGTTCATCAAGGACCTGCCGCTCCTGATCGCGTTCGCGGTGCTCGCCGCGTACACGTACTCGTCGGGTCTGCGCGCCCCCGCGCTGATCGCGTTCGTGAAGGACGGCCTGATCTATCTCGTCATCGCCGTCGCGATCATCTACATCCCGATCAAGCTCGGCGGCTTCGACAGCATCTTCCAGGCGGCGAACGAGAAATTCTCGGCGGCGAACGAGGCGGCGGGCAAGCCCGTTGCGGGTCTCGCGCCGGGCCACACCGGGCAGTGGACGTACGCCACGCTCGCGCTCGGCTCCGCGCTCGCGCTGTTCATGTACCCGCACTCGATCACGGCGACCCTCTCCTCCAAGAGCCGCAACGTGATCCGCCGCAACACCACGATCCTGCCGCTCTACTCCCTGATGCTCGGCCTGCTCGCGCTGCTCGGCTTCATGGCGATCGCGGCCGGGGTCAAGGTGGAGAACGGGCAGCTGGCGATTCCGCAGCTGTTCGAGAACATGTTCCCCGACTGGTTCACGGGCGTGGCCTTCGCCGCCATCGGCATCGGCGCCCTCGTGCCCGCCGCCATCATGTCGATCGCGGCAGCGAATCTCTTCACCAGGAACATCTACAAGGACTTCCTCAAGCCGGACGCGACACCCGAGCAGGAGACCAAGGTCTCCAAGCTGGTCTCGCTCCTGGTGAAGGTCGGCGCGCTCGCCTTCGTCCTCACCATGGACAAGACGGTCGCGATCAACTTCCAGCTCCTGGGCGGCATCTGGATCCTGCAGACCATGCCCGCGCTGGTCGGCGGCCTGTTCACGCGGTGGTTCCACCGCTGGGCGCTGCTCGCGGGCTGGGCGGTCGGCATGGTCTACGGGACGGTCGCCGCCTACGGTGTCGCCTCGCCGACGCAGAAGCACTTCGGCGGCTCGTCCGACGAGATCCCCGGAATCGGCGAGATCGGCTACATCGGCCTCACGGCGTTCGTCCTGAACCTGGTGGTCACCGTGGTCATGACGTTCGTCCTGCGCGCCGCCAAGGCACCTGACGGCATCGACGAGACCTCTCCCGGCGACTACACGGCGGACGCGGGCGACCCCGGCGTCGTGGAGGAGCTTCCGCCGGCCACGGTGGGGGCGCCGGGCGGGCACTGAGTCCCCCGCGTACACCGATCACCGTCTGACACGGGCCGCCGGTTCTCCGGCGGCCCGTTGGCGTTCCCGTGTCCTCACAAGGCCACACCGACACAAGATATGGGGCTGCCGCCCAGAGCCAGCACAAGATGTATGCTCGTGCTCGCTGTCGCCGCAGGGGAATCCGGTGCAAGTCCGGAACTGTCCCGCAACGGTGTATGAGTACGCATTTGTCGTGCCCACGAGTCCGAAGACCTGTCGACAGCGCACCCGTTCCGTCCGGTCCGGGTGCCGACGACGTCCGGGCCTCGTGGAATGGGCTGGTGGACGCGGAGCGCAGCCCTGCCCTGGGCGCCCCCGTGTGTCACTCACCCCTCCCCAAGGCCCAGAGCCGAGCGAGGGAGTGCTCCACGTGACCATCGCGCCAGCCGAACCTGCGTCAGCGCAGACCACCGACGGGCAGCAGACCACCGTTGGTCAGCAGACCGGCGACGGCCCGGGAACCGCGCTGCTGCGCACCCTGACCGACCTCACCGCCGACCTCCCCGACGCCGACCCCGGCCGGGTCGCCGCCGCCGCGCTGCGCGGCCGTTCGGCCAAGGCGGATCTGGCGGAGCTGCGGGAGCTCGCGACCGAGGCGGCCGCCGGGCTCATCTCCGAGGACCCGACGTACTCGCAGCTCGCGGCCAGGCTCCTCAGCCTCAGCATCCGGGACGAGGCCGCGTCGCAGGGCGTGCGCTCCTTCTCCGACTCGGTCGCCGTGGGGCACCGCGAGGGCCTGATCGCGGACCGCACCGCCGCGTTCGTCGTCGACCACGCGGACCGTCTGGACGGTCTCGTGGAGGACGCCCTTCAGGACGGCGCCGACTTCCGCTTCGGCTACTTCGGCCTGCGCACCCTGCACAGCCGCTATCTCCTTCGCCACCCGATCACCCGGCACGTCATCGAGACCCCGCAGCACTTCATGCTGCGCGTCGCGAGCGGTCTCGCCGAGACTGCATCTGATTCAACGACGGTCAGCGCGCGCTCGGTGGACGAGGTCGCATCCCTGTACCGCCTGATGAGCCGCCTGGACTACCTGCCGTCATCGCCGACGCTCTTCAACTCCGGCACCCGCCACCCGCAGATGTCCTCCTGCTACCTCCTCGACTCGCCCCTGGACGAGCTGGACTCCATCTACGACCGCTACCACCAGGTCGCGCGCCTCTCCAAGCACGCGGGCGGCATCGGCCTCTCGTACTCCCGCATCCGTGCCCGCGGTTCGCTGATCCGCGGCACGAACGGGCACTCCAACGGCATCGTGCCGTTCCTCAAGACCCTGGACGCCTCCGTCGCCGCCGTGAACCAGGGCGGCCGACGCAAGGGCGCCGCCGCGGTCTACCTGGAGACCTGGCACTCCGACATCGAGGAGTTCCTGGAGCTGCGCGACAACACGGGTGAGGACCAGCGCCGTACGCACAACCTCAACCTCGCGCACTGGATCCCGGACGAGTTCATGCGCCGGGTCGCAGCCGACCAGGACTGGTCGCTGTTCTCGCCCGCCGACGTGCCCGAGCTGGTCGACCTGTGGGGCGACGAGTTCGACGCCGCCTACCGCAAGGCCGAGGCCGCAGGGCTCGCCCGCAAGACCATCCCCGCCCGCGATCTGTACGGCCGCATGATGCGCACCCTCGCGCAGACCGGCAACGGCTGGATGACCTTCAAGGACGCCGCCAACCGCACCGCCAACCAGACGGCGGAGCCCGGCCACACCGTCCACTCCTCCAACCTCTGCACGGAGATCCTGGAGGTGACGGACGACGGCGAGACGGCCGTCTGCAACCTGGGTTCGGTGAACCTCGGCGCCTTCGTGGACAAGGCCGCCGGTGACATCGACTGGGAGCGGCTCGACGAGACCGTCCGCACCGCCGTCACCTTCCTCGACCGCGTGGTCGACATCAACTTCTACCCGACCGAGCAGGCCGGGCGCTCCAACGCCAGGTGGCGTCCGGTGGGCCTGGGCGCCATGGGGCTGCAGGACGTCTTCTTCCAGCTGAAGCTGCCCTTCGACTCCCCCGCCGCGCGCGCCCTTTCCACGCGCATCGCCGAGCGCATCATGCTCGCCGCGTACGAGGCCTCCGCCGATCTCGCCGAGCGCAACGGCCCTGTGCCCGCCTGGGAGAAGACGCGCACCGCGCGCGGCGTGCTGCACCCCGACCACTACGGCGTCGAGCTGACCTGGCCCGAGCGCTGGGCCGCGCTGCGGGAACGTATCGCCACGACCGGTATGCGCAACTCGCTGCTCCTCGCCATCGCGCCGACCGCCACGATCGCCTCCATCGCGGGCGTCTACGAGTGCATCGAGCCGCAGGTCTCCAACCTCTTCAAGCGCGAGACGCTCTCCGGCGAGTTCCTCCAGGTCAACGCCTACCTGGTGGAGGAGCTGAAACGGCTCGGCGTCTGGGACGCGCAGACCCGCGAGGCGCTGCGCGAGGCCAGTGGCTCCGTGCAGGGCTTCAGCTGGATCCCGGCGGAGGTGCGCGACCTCTACCGCACCGCGTGGGAGATCCCGCAGCGCGGTCTGATCGACATGGCCGCCGCGCGCACGCCGTTCCTCGACCAGGCGCAGTCCCTGAACCTGTTCCTGGAGACGCCGACCATCGGCAAGCTCTCGTCGATGTACGCCTACGCCTGGCAGCAGGGTCTGAAGACGACGTACTACCTGCGTTCGCGCCCGGCGACCCGGATCGCCCGCGCGGCGGCGGGCCGCACCGAGGCCGCCGAGCCCGCTCCCGCCAACGCCCCCGTACCCGCCCAGGTCTCGGCCGAAGAAGCCGTCGCCTGCTCCCTGGAAAACCCCGAGTCCTGCGAGGCCTGCCAGTAATGTCCAGCACCACCAACTCCGAGAAGAACCTCCTCGACCCGGGCTTCGAGCTGACCCTGCGTCCCATGCGCTACCCGGACTTCTACGAGCGCTACCGGGACGCGATCAAGAACACCTGGACCGTCGAGGAGGTCGACCTCCACTCGGACGTCGCCGACCTCGCCAAGCTCTCGCCCGGCGAGCAGCACATGATCGGCCGCCTGGTCGCGTTCTTCGCGACCGGCGACTCGATCGTCTCCAACAACCTCGTGCTCACGCTCTACAAGCACATCAACTCCCCCGAGGCCCGGCTCTACTTGAGCCGCCAGCTCTTCGAGGAGGCCGTGCACGTCCAGTTCTATCTGACGCTGCTCGACACCTATCTGCCCGACCCGGAGGACCGCGCCGCGGCCTTCGACGCGGTCGAGGAGATCCCCTCCATCCGCGAGAAGGCGGAGTTCTGCTTCAAGTGGATGGACTCCGTCGAGAAGATGGACCAGCTGGAGAGCAAGGCCGACCGGCGCCGCTTCCTGCTGAACCTGATCTGCTTCGCGGCGTGCATCGAGGGGCTCTTCTTCTACGGTGCCTTCGCCTACGTCTACTGGTTCCGCTCGCGCGGTCTGCTGCACGGCCTGGCGACCGGCACGAACTGGGTGTTCCGTGACGAGACGATGCACATGAGCTTCGCCTTCGACGTCGTCGACACCGTCCGCAAGGAGGAGCCGGAGCTCTTCGACGACGCGCTCCAGACGCAGGTCACCGACATGCTCAAGGAGGCCGTCGAGGCCGAGCTGCAGTTCGCGCGCGACCTCTGCGGTGAGGGCCTGCCCGGCATGAACACCGACTCGATGCGTGAGTACCTTCAGTGCGTCGCCGACCAGCGGCTCCAGCGGCTCGGGTTCGCGCCGGTCTACGGCTCCTCAAACCCGTTCTCGTTCATGGAGCTCCAGGGAGTCCAGGAGCTGACCAACTTCTTCGAGCGGCGCCCGTCGGCCTACCAGGTCGCGGTCGAGGGTTCGGTCTCCTTCGACGACGAGTTCTAGCCCCACCGAGCTGCGGGAGACGGCGGACGCCGCCTCCCGCAGCTCGCGGTCGATCCGGCGGTCGTGGACGTACCCGACGAGCGAGGGTACGGCCAGGAGGAGGAAGACGGTCAGGACGGTCGCGTAATCGAGGATTGCGTTCATGTCCTTACTGTCCTGCGGTCCCGGCGGAAGCGTCAGTGGCAGGACTGCCACACACCATCGACTTACTGCCAGCCCTGCGGCACACTGGCAGACATGCTGAGGAACGTGGCCGTCGTGCTGCTCGACGGTGTGAATCCCTTCGAACTCGGCGTCGTCTGCGAGGTGTTCGGCCTCGACCGGAGCGACGCGGGTCTTCCGGTGTACGACTTCGCGGTGGTCGCCGCGGAGGACGGACCCCTGAGCAATCACGCGGGGTTCACGATCACCACTCCGTACGGCCTCGACCGGCTCGAAGAGGCCGACCTCATCGCCGTGCCCGCGGGCCAGGAGTTCGTGGACCGCGCCTACCCCGAGGATCTGCTCGCCGCCCTGCGCCGCGCGGTGGACCGCGGGGCCCGCGTCCTCTCCGTCTGCTCCGGCGTCTTCGTGCTCGGCGCCGCGGGGCTGCTCGACGGCCGCCGTTGCGCCGTGCACTGGCGGCACTCCGCAGAGCTCGCGGTGCGTCATCCGCGGGCCCGGGTGGAGCCCGACGTCCTGTACGTGGACGAGGGCCCGGTCATCACATCGGCCGGCACCGCCGCCGGGATCGACGCCTGCCTGCACATCGTGCGCCAGGAGCACGGCATCGAGGTCGGCAACGCCATCGCACGGCGCATGGTCGTACCGCCCCATCGCGACGGCGGCCAGGCCCAGTTCGTGGAGCGCCCGCTGCCGCGCACGTCGTGCGACACCGTGGGCGGGGTGCTCACCTGGATGGAGCGCCATCTGGACAGGGACATCACCGTCGAGCTGCTCGCCGAGCGCGCGCACATGTCACCGCGCACCTTCGCCCGCCGCTTCCAGCAGGAGACCGGCACCACGCCCTACCGCTGGCTCCTGCGCCAACGGGTTCTTCTGGCACAGGAGTTGCTGGAGGGATCGGACGAGACGGTGGACGCCATCGCCGGGCGTGCCGGGTTCGGCAACGCCGCGGCGATGCGCCACCAGTTCCTTCGGGCGCTCGGCACCACACCGAACGCCTACCGCCGCACCTTCCGCGGACCGGTGGCCATCAGCGCCTCTCGGCTTTCAGAACCAGCCTCTTCGGTTGCAGGGTGATGCCGATCTTCGTGTCGGCGTCGGTCTCCGCGATCGGCGCCAGGTGCCACTTCGGAGCCACCGTGGCCAGAATGATGGCGAGTTCGGCCAGGCTGAAGTGGTCACCCGGGCACTTGCGGTTGCCCGTACCGAACGGCATCATCGCGAACTCCGGCACATCTGAAGCACGTTCCGGATTCCAGCGGTCCGGGTCGAAGCGGAGATGCTGCTCGAAGGAACGCGGATCGCGTTGCATCGCATACACGCTGTAGACGATGTCCGCATCGGCCGGAATGCGGTAGCCGCCCAGAGTGGTCTCTCCCACCGACCGGCGCGTGAATATCCAGGCAGCGGGTTGTATGCGCATCGCCTCGGTGACGACATTCCGGGTGTGCGGAAGGTCCTTGAGGTCGGCGAATGTGATCTCCCGGTCCGGTGCGACGGCATTTACCTCTTCAACCAATCGCCTTTCCTGCTCGGGGTGTTCGGCCAGCAGATGGAACGTCCACGCCAAGGTCGACGCGATATTCTCGGCGCCCGCCACGACAAGGGAGATCACATGGTCATGGACCTCCTGATCACTGAGCGGCTGACCTGATTCATCGTGCGCCCGCAGCATTTCGGCCAACAGGTCGTCCCGGTCCGCGCCCGCCGCCCTTCCTTCGGCGATGATCTCGTCGACCAGGGCGTGCAGATCGGCGAGCGCGCTCTGGAAGCGGCGGTTGCCCTGGGTCGGCACGCGGTACAGCGGCCCGACCGAGAGCACCATCCTGCGGTAGAGCCCCTCGAAGACGGTGTGCAGCGAATCGGCGATGCGGTCCGCCTTCTCACCGATCGCGTCGACCTCCAGGAGCGAGCGGGACACGACGCGCACGGCCGTACGGAACATGTCCGCGTTGATGTCGACCGTGTCGCCCTCGCGCCAGCGCGCGGCCGTGGCGCGGGCCTCCTCCTCCATCACCTTGGCGTAGTCGGCGATCCGCTCGCGCCTGAACGCGGGCTGCATCATGCGCCGTTGACGCTTGTGCAGCTTGCCGTTGCTGGTCGCCACGCCCTTGCCGAGCAGCACTTCCAGGGTGTCCCAGAGGGGCCCTCCGACGATGTAGTCGGGGCTCCGCAGGAGCTGCCCGACCAGCTCCGGGTCGCAGACCGCGTACGCCGTCTTGGGGCCGAGCCTGATGCGGACGAGATCACCGTGGTCCCGCAGCGCGGCGAAGAAGCCGAGCGGGTCGCGTACCAGGTTCCAGGCGTGTCCGATGAGCGGGGCACCACCGCTGACAAGCGGTGGCGTTACCGCGGGAGTCGCGGGTATCGCGGATTCGACGCTCATTCCTCACCTACCAATTCAATTTCAGCCAAGTCGCTCATTCCCGCGTCACTCACGTACGGAGGAATGGACCGGTCGTCCCAGCTGTCCACCCGATAGCGACCGGATTCGTGGTGGAACCAGTACACGGAAGAGAACCAGTTCCGCATGTTTGCGACGCACGACTCCACCGCGTCCGAGATTTCCTTGCCGTACGCACTTCCGTCGGCCAGCTGACCTGCGAGACGCAATACCTCTTCCTCCGCCACGAGGAAATCCGATATGCATCCGGTCACCCGCCTGTGGACTTCCGCCACGGCCTCTTCGAGGGAAAGTCCCTCGTGCTGGATCAGACTGATCCCGAGATTGTGCAGTTCATCTCCCGCGAGTTCTTTGGGAAGTGAGCACAGGTCGTTGTACCAGGCGGAGAAATCCTGCGTGGCGAGCGCCGCCCGCCGATATGCGGGATGCTTCCGCACGTCCTGCGGCAGCTCGCGCCGCGCCGTGGGTTCGAGCAGGTCGATCCACGTCCAGTGCGCGAACGTCAGCCTGCGCAGCTCGATGTAGGCCTCGACCGTCGGCACCGTGCCGGTCCTGCGGTTCCTGAACTCCAGGTCGTAGGCCTCGATCACGCTGTGGAAGTGCCGGGCGAACCGGGCGTTCCAGCTGGCCCCCAGCTGCGAGTACAGCCGAAGGACGCAGTCGGCGAACCCCGCGACCAGAGGGTCGCGGTGGTGCAGTTGTTGCCGGGGTGCCCGGAGTGTCTCGTGGAGGCCGCGGCACAGGCGGCGCCACTGCGCGGCCCTGCCGTGCACCGAGTCGCGGTCGTGCCGGTCGTCCCACGCGAAGAACCAACTACTGAGGTCGGCTATCGCGCTGAGCAACTCATCGGACGCGCCAATGTAGTAGCCCGCCACCAGGTCCGTGTAGCACAGGCTGTCGGCGTACCGCTCCACCTTGTCCGCGGGCATGAGGCGCATTTCGCGCAGCCATGTCCTGGATTTTTCCTGAAGCTCCGGCCAATACGGATGTAGTCGTCGCGGAAAATCTGCCTCGATCACCGGGAGCGCCAACGCCGGCGGCACGGATACCGCCGGGGTCTGTGACTGTGTCGGTGAAGTGCCAAATGAATATGCAGGCACGAACTGGCCCCTCTCAGTCGCTTGAGGACGTACGCCCCTCCCGCCGTACCGGGCGCGCGCCGTTGCGTTTCCCCGCGCTTTCCATTCAGCACCACAACTGACCGTTCAGGGAACAGATTTGCGCCATTCACTACCCCCCAGTGCCGAAAAAATCCACGTACGTGACTAATTTTGGATCATCATGAGCCTGTTTTGCTCGCACAGTTGACCGGTCCTTGCGAACAGCGCATGCGAACGGCCCCTGGACGGGAGGGAGATCCCGACCAGGGGCCGCAGGTGGCTCGCTTGCTCGCTGTGCTCAGTCGTTCGGCACCACGGGGTAGCGCGGAGTGCCCTCTTCCATCTGCCGCAGCGCGTCCTTGCGGTCGCGCTTGGAGAGGCGGTCGATGTAGAGGTAGCCGTACAGGTGGTCCGTCTCGTGCTGGAGGCAGCGCGAGAAGTAGCCGGTGCCCCGCACCTTGATGGGGTTGCCCTTCTCGTCCTGCCCGGTCACCTCGGCGTAGTCCGGGCGGGCCAGGTCGGCGTAGGCGGTGGGCACGGAGAGGCAGCCCTCGCCCGCCTCGTCCAGGCGGCGGCGCTCGGCGGGGAGCTCGCGCACCACGGGGTTGCAGACCACGCCGACGTGCCGCTTGCCCTCGTCGTCCATGCAGTCGTAGACGAAGACCTTCAGGTCGACGCCGATCTGGTTGGCGGCAAGGCCCACGCCCTCCGCGGTCCGCTGGCTGGCGAACATGTCGTCGACGAGCCGCGCGAGCTCGTCGTCGAAGGCGGTGACGTCCTTGCACTCCTTGTGCAGCACAGGGTTGCCGACGACCGTGATGGGCCGGGACGTGCCGCGCTCGCGGTAAGCCGTCTCCCGCTCCTCGCAGTCCTCCGTGTCGATGACGAAGCCCTCGTCGTCCACGGGGAGGACCCCGCCCGAGGTCTGCTTCTCAGTGTCCTGCGCCATTGTCCGACGTACGCCTTCCTGGGAACCCACAAGAGATGTGCCGGTACAGCCTACGGCCAGGAGTCAGCAGACCTCTTCCAGATCCCGCCAGTCACGGGAGTCCGGGCTGTCCGCGACCCAGCCGTCCAGGAGCCCGCGCACCAGTGCGGCGGGTGCCGCGATGCCGCACTCGCGCTCGGGCACCCACAGGGCGCCGGGGCTGCGGTGACCGAGCGGTCCTGGGTGACCGGGCTCGCTGTGGTCGTGCGGGTCCAGGTGTTCGCCGTCGCCCTCGTCGCTCGGCATGCGGCTCTCGGAGCACATGCGGCAGAGCAGCCGTACGGACGACGACCAGTCCTCGGCGGCGAAGCCCGCGTCCGCGGCGAGCCGCTCCAGGGCGTTCCTGTCGTCCTCGGTGGCCGCCTCCAGGAGGACCACCCAGGTGGGGACCGGCGAGGGCGCCCACAGCTCGATCTCGTCGAAGACGGGGTACGAGTCCCCGGCCCCCGTCGTCCGCTCGCCGTGCGGGACGCCGTCGTGCAGCACGACCTCGCCCCAGCGGCGCCCGGAGGAGGGCAGCGGGATGGAGAGGATCTCGATCCTCGCGGGGTCGAGCCTGCGCCCCCACACGACCTCGGCCTCACCCTCGGGCGAGAGCCGCACGGCGGCGCTGCCCAGGTCCATGCCGGTGGGCTCCCCCGAGGCGGCCACACCGCCCGGAACGCGCAGGCCGTACGCCTGCCAGGCGCGCCGGGCAAGGGGCCAGTCCTGCAAGGCCGTGGCGGCGATCCCCACGTTCCACCAGTCGGGGGCTCCGGCCGACCGGTCGAGCAGCGCGACGGCCCGCAGGCCCGCGGCGCGCGCCTGCTCCCAGTCGTGCCGGAACTTGTGGAGCAGCGCGAGGTTGAACCAGGACTCCGAGAGCCACGGCTCGAGATCCGCCGCGCGGGTAAGCAGCGCACCCGCGTCCTCGTACCGCCCGTCGCCGATCAGCGTGAAGGCGCGGTCGGTGGCCTGCCGCCATGAGGCGGAGGGCCGATGCCGTCCCTTGCCGAAGATCCTCACGATTCCCGCCTGCCGATTACTGAGTTCCTGTGGTCCCGCCGTGCCCCTGAGGGCCCTCTTCGCATCCAACCACGTACGGTCGGACGGCCGCTCATTACCCATGGGTTACCCAACCGGAGGCAAGCTATGACCGCCCCGCGCAAGGACCCGGGCCAGGGCTTCCACCACTTCGGGCTGGTAGTCGCGGCCGGTGCCCAGGCGCAGCCGCTCCAGGGCGTTGAGCGGGCCCCCAGGACCTTCTCCCCTCGCCATCTCGTCGTACGCGTTGGCAGCTCGCACGATACGGGCGGTGAGCGGCTGCTCGCGATAGGGGTCCGCCTGCCGCTCCACGACCACGGCGACGTCGCCGTTCACCCCCGTCTGACGCACGACGGCGCCCCCGAGCAGGGCGATGCGCCGCTGTTCCGCGTCCGGCAGGGCCGCGGTGGCGCCCGCGGGCACGGGGTCGATGAGGGAGAGCTGCCCGATGTCGTGCATCAGCGCCGCGTACTCCAGGACGGCGAGGTCCGGCGCGGAGAGACCCAGCTCACGCCCGACCGCCCTGCTGAGCGCGGCGACGCGGCGGGCATGCCCCTGGGGGGTGTACCCGGCGATCTCGGTGGACCGGGCGAGCGAGGTGATGGTCTGCCGGTAGGTGGTCCGCACGGCGGCGTACCGCCCGAACGACAGCTGGGTCAGGAGCAGCGGCAGGCTGAACACCGGAAGCGCCCAGAGCCCCGCGACGGCGACCGCGAGCGCCATGACGGCCCCCGTCGCGCACACGGCGGACCCGATGCCGAGCATGGCCCGCAGCTCGTCGCGCAGGAGCGGGCCGAACGGCCAGCGGGTACGGGCGTGCGCCATGGCCGCGGCGAGGACCGCGTCGCACAGGGCGGTCAGGACGAGCAGCGCGACGATGACGACGGCGAAGGCGGGCCCCTGCCCGGCCCACTCCTCCAACTTCCCCGCGTTGTAGAGCGGTTGGAAGCACGCGGCGGCGAAGCCGACCGTGAGCACGCGCCGCGCCACATGGTCGAGAGCGGGCCCCTTGCCGAGCGCCACACTCGGCACGGCCCCGACGAGCGCGGCGGCCACGACGACGGCGATCACCTGGCACACACCGTGGTGCGTGGGCCGTCCCCCGACCTCCCCGAGCAGCGCGTACGCCAGCGCGCCCGCGGCACCGAGCGGCGCGGGCTCCCGATCGCTTCCACCGGCGCCCCACCGGGCAAGCTCCCCCACCACCACGAGCCCCCCGAAGGCCAGCGCGACCCCGCCTTCGGCGACACCGCGCCAGAGGGTCCAGCAGAGGGCGAGCAGGGTGAGAATTCCGGCAGATCCGTAGACCAGTGCCGCCACCGCCGTGGGCAGACGTTCCGCGGGGCGAGCGGGGCCTCCCCTGCCCGGGCGAAGCCGAGAGCTCGGGGAAGGGTGGGCGCGACCGTCTGCGCCGGGTTCCGACAGAGCGGCGCTCATCGTGCTCCCGCCCCCGGGGCCGCGGGAACGCCGGGCTCCCCCCGGCGGGGCGAGGGCACGCCCCCCGCCGCGACGTCGGCAGTCACCTCGGGGTGCCACCCGTGCCGGCCCAGCGCCCGTCGCAGCGCGGCGACCATCACGGGGTCGAACTGCGACCCCGCGCACCGCGCCAACTCGGCCACGGCGGCATCGACAGGCCGCCCCCTCCGGTAGGACCTCGTGGACGTCATGGCGTCGAACGCGTCCGCGACGGCCACCACCCGCGCGAACTCCGGAATCTGCCGCCCCACGAGCCCGTACGGGTAGCCGCTCCCGTCGATCCGCTCGTGGTGGTGGAGGATCGCCGCCCGCGCCTCCCCGAGAAACCCGATCCCCCGCACCATCTCGTGCCCGTACTCGGGATGCAGCTCGATGACCCGCCTCTCCTCCGGGGTCAGCGGCCCGTCCTTGCGCAGCAGCCGGGTCGGTACGCCGAGTTTGCCGACGTCGTGGAGGATTCCGGCGAACCGCAGGCTCTCCACCCTCTCGTCCGCCATTCCCAGCTCCCGCGCGATCAGCACGGAGGCCCGTCCCACGCGCTCGCTGTGCCCGCGGGTGTAGCGGTCCTTGATGTCGACGGCCTGCACGAGCGCCCGGATCGTGGCCTGGTGGGCGGCCCGCTCGCGGTGGTACTGCGCGAAGACCCAGCAGGAGACGCCCATCGGGAGCAGCACGAGGAGCGCGGCGAGCGGCCCGTACGGACTGCGCCAGAGGACCGCCATCATCAGACCGGCGAGGCCGTGCACCGCGACCGGCGCGAACGACCGCAGGAAGAGCCCCCGCCAGGCGGTCCGCACCGGCACCCGTTCCGCGGTGGCCAGGATGCCGCCGTCCAGGGCGGTCAGTACGGCGGAGAAGGCGAGGACGGCTGCTCCGGCGGGCACGAGGGCGTACGGAAAATGGGGCGCGGCCACCGCCTCGTTCCCGCCGAGCGCTCCGTACACCCACGCCGAAGCCCAGGCGGCCAGGACCAGTTGGGCCGCTCGCCAGACCCTGCGCACCCACCGGGGACTCCGCTCGACGCGGGCGAGCAGCGCCCCCGGCACCGCGACGAGCGCGGCGGCGGCGGGCGGCAGCAGGAAGACGGCGGCGAGCAACACGGGGAAGAAGGTGCCGAGGCCGTTCGGGCCGCGGCGGCCGATGACCCGGCACCGCGATGCCTGCTCGCACCCCGCGTAGAGCGCGGCGAGGAGCCCGAGCGCGGCCCACGGCGTGCGCGAGGTCACCGCGGGCGCGGCGCAGGCGACCGCGGCCAGGGCGGCGCACAGGATGTAGGCGCGCGCCCACGGAGCGATGGACCGCATGGCACCGCCTCCTCCCCCATGACTCCCCGGTGGCCGCTCCCGGGGACCACGGTCCTCAGGAATCGCGTTCCAAGGTCCGGAGACTAGAACGGCCGCACCCCGCTCCGAGCCCCGCTCGCGGAAATTGGCACGTACGAGTGATGGAGGACAGAAAAAAGCAGGCCGTGACGGAGTCCCGTCACGGCCTGCTCAGACTCAACCGCCTCAACTGGCGAAAGTTCAGGCTTCCTTGGCCCGCAGGCCCTTGGCCGGCGCACTGCTCTCGGAGGCCACCGTCTCCACCGTCACGTCGTGCTCGGGCACGGCCTCGCCCGAGCGGATCAGGTCGATGCGTCCCATGACCTTGGAGCGCAGGTCGACCGGCACGTCGTCCTGACCGCAGCAGCGCTTCACCAGTTTCTTGACCGCCTGCTCGAGGCCGTACTTCTCCAGGCACGGAGAGCACTCCTCGAAGTGCGTCTCGAACTTGGTGCAGTCGCTGTCCGGCATCTCTCGGTCCAGGAACTCGTAGAGATGGTCCAGGACCTCACTGCAATCCGTCTCGTGCGGCTCTCCGCAGCTCATGAGCCTGAGCCTTTCGCTTCGTTCGACGACTCTGACGCAGCGCCGGCGGGGACGAGGCCGCGGTCACGGGCGTAGTCCTCGAGCATGCCGCGCAGTTGGCGACGGCCGCGGTGCAACCGGGACATCACCGTACCGATGGGTGTCCCCATAATGTCCGCGATCTCCTTGTACGCAAAGCCCTCTACATCGGCGAGGTAGACGGCGATGCGGAATTCCTCGGGGATCGCCTGCAGCGCGGACTTCACGTCCGAGTCCGGCAGGTGATCGAGCGCCTGCGACTCGGCCGAGCGCAGACCGGTGGACATGTGCGACTCGGCGCGTGCGAGCTGCCAGTCCTCGATCTCCTCGGCGGCGCTGCGCTGGGGCTCGCGCTGCTTCTTGCGGTACGAGTTGATGAACGTGTTGGTGAGGATGCGGTACAGCCACGCCTTGAGGTTGGTGCCCTCACGGAACTGGTGGAACGACGCGTACGCCTTGGCGTAGGTCTCCTGCACCAGGTCCTCCGCGTCCGCCGGATTGCGCGTCATGCGCAGCGCCGCCGAGTACATCTGGTCGAGGAAGCCCAGGGCGTCCCGCTCGAAGCGGGCCGTGCGCTCCGCCGATGTCTCAGCGCTTCCGTCGGGTCGCTCCGCCTGGCCGTGCTCGGCCCCTGCGTCGGTCCCAGTGACCGGACCCACCTCCTCCGAAGACGTGGTGAGACCGAAAGCAGTCCCACTCGAATCGGAGGATAGACGACGATCCGGTCCCGCCGCCGCTCGAATAGGGGCGGTCTTGGGCGCGCTCAGCACCGTCCACTCCAGGTCAGAGGCGCTGGAGCGGGGAAAAGAAGAGGCCGGGCTCTGCCCGTCCGCAGAAGGGCGGTGGTGGGAGACGGGCGGGCAGATGGTCGAACCCATGCGGCGGACTTCCTCTCGTACGAACAGCGTTCATCGTCTGTTCCGCACAACAGAGGTCACGCACCCAACATTCCCGCCCACTGGATGACGCCATCCGTGATGAGCGTCATGGCATCGCTCTCGGTGATGTCCGCGCGTTTCGGAATGGCGAAGCCATGATCGCCGTAGGGGATCTCCACCAGTTCGTACGTCCCGTCGGGGAACTCGGCGGGCTTCCCGAAGGGGTCGTTCCCGCCCTGCACGACGAGCGTGGGCACCCCGGAGCCGAGCAGCTCGTCCGCGCGCGACTTCTCCGGCTTGCCCGGCGGGTGCAGGGGGAAGCTGAGGGCCAGTACGGCGGCTGCGCCGAGCTCCGTGGCGGTACGGCAGGCGACGCGGGCCCCGGCGCTACGGCCGCCCGCGATCACCGGGAGGCCTGGCTTGGCGAGCGCGGGCCACAGGCCACGCCAGCCCGTGTCCAGCGTCTTCGGGGCGGGTGCCAGCTTCTTGCCCGCCACCCGCCAGGGCTGCTCCACGAGGGCGACGGTGACGCCGTGCGCGGGCAGGGCGGCGGCGATGGCCCGCAGGTCGCGGGCCTCGATACCGCCGCCTGCGCCGTGGCTCACGGCGAGCACCATGCGGGCCTTGTTCTTGGGGGCGGGGTGCCAGGTGATGCGCGCCTCACCGGCGTCCGTCTCGACGATCTCGCTCTTCACCATGTGCTGGGTCACATCAGAAGAGTGTGCCCTCCTCGGGCCCCTCAAGCTCCTTCAGCAGCTCAGGGCCGTTGTTGCGTACGTTGCTGACCGCCGTCGACACCGGGTAGGCCCGCATCAGGCCGTGCGGCGGCGGCTCCAGGAGCGTCCGCAGGTCCTCGGGGTCCGTGCGGGACGGGTCGAGCCAGGCGTCCCAGCGGTCCGGCGTCAGCATGAGGGGCATGCGCGGGTGGATGTCGGCCAGCGAGCGCGGGCCTTCCGCAGGTGCCTTCGCCAGGGGCGAGTTCTCCGCCTCCGTGGTGATCACCGTGCACGTCACCCACCAGGCGAGGGGGTGCTCGTCGGGGAGCGTCTTGTCGCGCCAGAACTCGTACAGGCCCGCCATCGCGAAGACCGAGCCGTCGGCGGGCGTCACGAAGTACGGCTGCTTGCGGGGGCGCTTCTTCTTGCCCTCGACCTCCAGATCCCGCTCGCCGGAGCCGGTGACCCACTCGTAGTAGCCGTCGGCCGGGATGACGCAGCGACGGGACGTGAAGGCCCGGCGGTACGAGGGCTTCTCGTGCACGGTCTCCGCGCGGGCGTTGATCATCCGGGCGCCGCCCTCGGGCGTCTTCGACCAGGACGGCACGAGACCCCACTTGAGCGTGCGCAGCTGGCGAACCGGGCGGCCCGTGACGGAGGAACTAGGAGAAACGGTTTCGGCGTCTTTCACCGGACGGTCCAGAACCGCGTAGACCTCCTTCGTGGGGGCCACGTTGAAATCGGGGGCGAGCGCCTCTTTTGGCTCCCACTTCTCGATCTCAAAGATTCCTGCGAGATCCTCGGGCCTACGACTCGATGCATACCGTCCGCACATACGTGCCAGACTGCCAGACCCCGTACACCCAGAGGAGCCGGTCCCGACCATGGCCAGAGCAATGGAAGCCACCGCGAACGCCAGCCTGACCGACCTCTGGGACCGCGTCTTCGGCACACAGGCCGCCCCCGACGAGTGGCTGGTGATCATCACCGGCCTCGTGGCGCTGGCTGTGGTCGTCCCGCACGGCGTCTGGCGGATAGCCCGCAACGCGATCACCATCGCGCACGAGGGCGGCCACGGCCTGGTCGCCCTGCTCACGGGGCGCCGCCTCGACGGCATCCGGCTGCACTCCGACACCAGTGGCCTCACCGTCTCGCGCGGCAAGCCCACCGGGCTCGGCATGATCCTCACGGCGGCCTCGGGCTACACCGCGCCGCCCCTGCTCGGCCTGGCGGGCGCCGCGCTCCTGGCCGCCGACCACATCACGGCGTTCCTGTGGATCGCGACGGCGCTGCTCCTCGTGATGCTCGTCATGATCCGGAACGCGTACGGCGCACTCACCATGGTCATCACCGGTGGCGCGTTCCTGCTCGTCTCCTGGCTGACCAGCTCGCAGGTGCAGGCGGCGTTCGCGTACGCGGTGGTGTGGTTCCTGCTCCTGGGAGGCGTGCGGCCCGCCTTCGAGCTGCAGTCCAAGCGCAGGCGCGGCGGCGCGGGCGACTCGGACGCAGACCAGCTGTCCCGGCTCACGCACGTTCCCGCGGGGATGTGGCTCTTCCTCTTCCACGCCGTCTCGCTGTGCTCGCTGATAGGCGGCGGTCGCTGGCTGCTCGACCTCTGAGCAGCGCCGACTGCACCATTACCGTGAGCCACTAAAGTGTGGGCATGACCGTAAACCCAGCGCACAGCACCCTCTGGCCAGCCCCGCACGCGAGCGGAGCCGTCGCCGCGACGGTCCATGTGCCCGGGTCCAAATCGGTCACCAACCGCGGCCTCGTCCTCGCCGCCCTCGCCGCCGAGCCCGGCTGGCTGCGCCGCCCGCTGCGCTCCCGCGACACCCTGCTGATGGCGGGTGCCCTGCGCGCCCTCGGCGTCGGCATCGAGGAAGGCGTGGGCCCGGACGGCTCCGGTGAGGCCTGGCGGATCATCCCCTCCCGGCTGTACGGCCCCGCCACCGTCGACGTGGGCAACGCGGGCACGGTCATGCGCTTCCTGCCCCCGGTCGCCGCCCTCGCCGACGGAGCGATCCGCTTCGACGGCGACCCCCGTTCCTACGAGCGTCCGCTGCACGGCGTGATCGACGCCCTGCGCGCCCTCGGCGCCCGCATCGACGACGACAGCCGAGGCGCTCTGCCGCTGACCGTGCACGGCAGCGGCGCCCTCGACGGTGGCCCGGTCGAGATCGACGCCTCATCGTCCTCCCAGTTCGTGAGCGCCCTGCTGCTCTCGGGCCCCCGCTTCAACCAGGGTGTCGAGGTACGTCACACCGGCTCCGCCCTGCCCTCCATGCCGCACATCCGGATGACCGTCGACATGCTCCGCGCGGCCGGCGTCCAGGTGGACACCCCGGAGTCGGGCGGCGAGCCGAACGTGTGGCGGGTCACCCCCGGCGCCCTGCTCGGCCGCGACCTGACCGTCGAGCCCGACCTCTCCAACGCTCAGCCGTTCCTGGCCGCCGCGCTGGTCACCGGCGGTCAGGTGACCATCCCTGACTGGCCCGCGCACACCACGCAGCCCGGCGACGAGCTGCGGCGGATCTTCACCGAGATGGGCGGTTCCTGCGAACTGACCCCGCAGGGGCTCACGTTCACCGGCTCCGGCTCCGTCCACGGCATCGACGTGGACCTGAGCGAGGTCGGCGAGCTGACCCCGGGCATCGCGGCCGTCGCGGCCCTGGCCGACTCCCCCTCGACCCTGCGCGGCGTCGCCCACCTGCGGCTGCACGAGACGGACCGCCTCGCGGCCCTCACCAAGGAGATCAACGCACTCGGCGGCGACGTCACCGAGACCTCCGACGGCCTGCACATCCGTCCGCGCCGCCTGCACGGCGGGATCTTCCACACCTACGACGACCACCGCATGGCCACCGCCGGCGCCATCATCGGCCTCGTGGTGGAGGACGTACAGATCGAGAATGTCGCGACGACGGCGAAGACGCTGCCCGACTTCCCCGCCCTCTGGACCGGAATGCTCGGGAACTGACGGGCGGATCCAGAACATGCGCCGCTACGGAAAGAACCCCGACGAGGACGACATCCGCGTCCGCCCCAACCGCAAGGGCAACCGCCCGCGCACCCACATCAGGCCCAAGCACGAGGACGCGTCCGACGGCATGGTCCTCACCGTCGACCGGGGCCGCCTCACGGTGCTGGTCGACGACCGGATCGTCCTGGCCATGAAGGCCCGCGAACTGGGCCGCAAGGCCGCCGTGGTGGGCGACCAGGTCTCACTCGTCGGTGATCTCTCCGGCAAGAAGGACACCCTCGCGCGCATCGTGCGCATCGCGCCGCGCACGTCCGTCCTGCGGCGCACGGCCGACGACGACGACCCGTACGAGCGGGTGGTCGTCGCCAACGCCGACCAGCTCGCCATCGTGACCGCCCTCGCCGATCCGGAGCCCCGCACGCGCCTGATCGACCGCTGCATCGTGGCGGCGTACGACGGCGGTCTCACGCCGCTCCTCGTCCTGACCAAGTCCGACCTGGCGTCCGCCGACAAGATCCTGGAGACGTACTCCACGCTCGACATGCCCTATGTCGTCACCAGCCGCGAGGAGTTCACCGACGGCGCGGAGCTCGCCCGGGTGCACGAGGTGCTCGACGGCAAGATCACCGCGTTCGTCGGCCACTCCGGAGTGGGCAAGACGACGCTGGTCAACGCGCTGGTCCCGGAGGATCGTCGGCGCAGCACCGGGCACGTCAACGCCGTCACGGGCCGCGGCAGGCACACCACCACGTCGGCGCTCGCGCTCCCCCTTGCGGGCTCACAGGGCGGCTGGGTGGTCGACACGCCCGGCGTACGGTCCTTCGGCCTGCACCACGTCGACCCGTCCCGCGTCATCCTCGCCTTCCCCGACCTGGTGCCCGGCACGGAGGACTGTCCGCGCGCGTGCAGTCACGACGAGCCGGACTGCGCGCTCGACGCGTGGGTGGCGGAGGGGCACGCGGACCCCGCGCGCCTCTACTCACTGCGCAGGCTGCTCGCGACCCGTGAGCGACGCGAGGGCGACTGACCCCGCCGTTGTGTGCGCCCCGAGCGCCGCGGCAAGGGCATAATCGCACCAAGCCTGATTCAAGCCAGACGAAGCGGTCACCGAACGTACAGATGCGGGAGGCAGATACATGGCGTGGCTGCTGGTCATCGTCGCGGGGTTCCTGGAGACCGGGTTCGCGGTCTGCCTCAAGCTCTCGCACGGCTTCACCCGGCTCTGGCCGACGATCACTTTCGCCGCCTTCGCGCTCGGCAGCTTCGGTCTGCTCACGCTCGCGCTGCGCAAGCTCGACGTGGGACCGGCGTACGCCGTCTGGACGGGTATCGGCGCCGCAGGGACCGCGATCTACGGAATGATCTTCCTCGGCGACGTGGTCTCCACGCTCAAGCTCGTGTCGATCTCGCTGGTGATCGTCGGCGTCATCGGCCTGCAGCTCTCGGGCTCCGCCCAGTAGCCGCACGTCTCGTCAGGCGTTGATCCAGCGCCCGAGCACCCCGCGCACCAGCTCCACCGGATCCTCGCCCGCGGGTGAGGGCGCGACGACGTACGACAACGCCATCCGCACGGCGCTCTCGCAGGCCATGGCCAGCTCTTCCGTGTCCTTGGGGCGTGCTCTGCCGTCCAGCGCGTTCACCGCCTTGTCCCGGACGAGGACGAGCAGTTCGGCGGGCGAGGGGACACCCGCGTCCGCGCGCCTCTGCGCCGGTACGGGCGAGGCCGAGACCCCGGGCCTGCTCGGCGCGGGCAGGCGTTCGCCCCAGCAGCCGGTGAGCATGGCCCGGGTGAGTGCGTTCCCGCGCGCGGTGGCGATCGTCCACGCGCTCACGGCGGCGAGCCGGTCCACCGGGCCGCCCTCCACGCCCAACGCCCGCTCCACGCCGTGCAGATAGGCGTCGGTCTCCCGCCGGAGCAGGGCGCGCGCGAGGCCGTCCTTGCTGCCGAACTCGTTGTAGAGGGTCTGCCGGGACACTCCGGCGGCGGCCGCGACATCGACCATGCGGACTGCCGGCCACGGTCGGCGGGCGAGCGCCGTACCAGCCGCGTCAAGTAGGGATTCCCGTGCTGCAGGCATCGTCGCCTCCCGGAGCCGAAGCGGCCCTGCGGCCAGAGTTGACGGGCTCGGAGGCGGTGTCAATAGCCTCGGCGCGACCTGGCACCGGATACGTCAGGTCCCGGAACAGCCCGGACATACGGCGCTGTGGCTCAGGTACAACGAGATCGATACTGTTCACTCATGCCCGACTACCACGATGATCTGCGTCTTGCCCATGTCCTCGCGGACGCCGCCGACGCCGCGACGATGGACCGGTTCAAGGCTCTCGACCTCAAGGTCGAGACCAAGCCGGACATGACGCCGGTGAGCGAGGCGGACAAAACGGCCGAGGAGCTGATCCGGTCGAACCTGAAGCGGGGGCGGCCGCGCGACGCGATCCTCGGCGAGGAGTTCGGCGTCGAGGGCACGGGCCCCCGCCGCTGGGTGATCGACCCGATCGACGGCACCAAGAACTACGTACGCGGGGTGCCGGTCTGGGCCACGCTGATTTCCCTGATGGAGGCGGGCGAGGGCGGCTTCCAGCCGGTGGTGGGTGTCGTGTCGGCGCCCGCGCTCGGCCGGCGCTGGTGGGCGGCGAAGGGTGCGGGGGCGTTCACCGGACGCAGCCTGACCTCCGCGACCCGGCTCAAGGCGTCCAAGGTCTCGCGGCTCCAGGACGCGTCCTTCGCGTACTCCTCGCTCTCGGGCTGGGAGGAGCAGGGCCGCCTCGACGGGTTCATGGACCTCACGCGCGCCGTCTGGCGTACGCGTGGATACGGCGACTTCTGGCCGTACATGATGGTCGCCGAGGGCTCCATCGACATCTGCGCGGAACCCGAGCTCTCGCTGTGGGACATGGCGGCGACCGCGATCATCGTGACCGAGGCGGGCGGCACCTTCACCGGCCTCGACGGCGCCCCGGGCCCGCACAGCGGCAACGCGGCGGCGTCGAACGGCCTGCTCCACGACGAGCTGCTCGGCTATCTCAACCAGCGCTACTGAAGCGACTTACTTCCTGACCTGCGCGTTTCCCCCATTCTCAACCCCCCTGGGCCGTCGTGGGGCCGTCATCGGTCTTGGGGTCGTCCTCAAAGGCGCGGTTCACCGCCTCCCGCGTGCGCTTCTCACTGCTCGGCATCAGGTGCGTGTACGTCCGCAGTGTGAAGCCGGGATCATGGTGCCCCAGGTACTCCGACAACGCCTTGATGCTCTCTCCCGCATCCAACAGAACGGACGCGTAGAAGTGCCTCAGCGCGTGCATGCCGTTCTCCCTGCCGCGCGGGATACCCGTCTTGTCGAGAGCGGGCCGCCACGCCTTGAGGTTGAAGGTGAAGCGATTCACCGCGCGCCCCTCGGCATTGGGAAAGAGCAGGGGCGTCGTGACCGGTGAGCCGTCGACCGACCGCCACGGCAGCGTCACCGCCAAGGGCGGATGCTGCGCGATGTGAGCCTCAAGCGCGCGAGCGACGCTCTCCGGCAGGGGGACCGTACGCGCCTTGCCGCCCTTGGGAAGCGCGAACACCTGCTTCGCGGCAATGAGCTTGACTTGGCGGACGATGTGAACGACTCCTTCCGCAAAGTCCACATCGTCGACGGCCAGGCCGAGCACTTCGCCCTGCCGCATACCGCACCCGCCCGCCACGTCCACCATGGCCCGATACCGCTCCGGTAGTGCCGAGCGCACGGCGAGGACTCGCTCAGGCCTCCACGGCGCAATCCGACGAGGTTCAGGTTTGGGCGCCTTCACGGACGACGAACGGCACGGGTTGTGCGGGATGAGGCGATCGTCGACGGCGGCCGCCAACATCGCGTTGAGGTTCGCGAAGATGACCCGCTGATAGGCGGGGGCCAATCCCGCGTCTTCGAGCTTCCGCAGCCACTCACGGACGTGAATCGGCCTCAGCGAGTCGAGCGAGCAGCCGCCCAGATACGGCAGGACATGCAAGCGAACACGCATCTCGGTGCCCACGAAGGTGCCGGGGTCCATCGTGAGGGACGCCAACCAGCGTTCAGCGTGCTGCCGCACGGTGAGGCGACCAGCCCGAGGGTCGATGTACTGCCCGCGCGTCATGTCCGCGTCGATCTGGGCCAGCCACTTCTCAGCGAGTCGCTTCTGTCCATCGGGGAAGCTCTTGGACTTCTCAGTGCCGTCAGGGCCGATGTACCGGGCGCGGTAGCGCATGCCGGTTCCGTGGCGGTCGGTTTTGACGCGGATGGTCTTGCCGTCAGCGTTGATCTCGGTCTTGAACCAGCGGTCTTGGATGTGGCCTGCCATGTGGCGGTGGTCCTCTCGATACGCAGCAGGGGGAGCCGCTGGGTAGCGGCTCCCCCTGCTGTCTGTGGTGGGTGTTGTGCTAGGCGGCGTCTTGGTCGGCGCTCTTGCGCTGGGTGATGTAGGCCCCCACGTCGGCGGGGTCGTAGCGGATGTACTTGCCGATGCGGAAGCCGGGTGGACCGGTGCGCTTCTTGCGCCACTGGTAGACGGTCTCCTTGGGCACCTCGAACATCTCCGCGATGTCGTCGGGGGTGAGGTACCGGTCGGGGAGGCCGCCCCGGAGGGTGGCGCGGGGGTCTGGTCTGGCGGGGGCGGGTGCGCTCACGGGAGTCTCCGTACTGGTGGCAGGGCCGCATTCCGCTGACAGAACTGACAGAACCTAGCCGTTAAGCCGCTGAACTGCAGTTTTGATGGGTTCTGGATCTTTGACAGAACTGAATTAAAACCTGACAGAACCTCGCCGGGGGAGGTTCTGTCACAGGACACCCGGCGACGGGGTCGGGAGTTCTGTCGAGTTTTAATTCAGTTCTGTCAGAACCGCGATCATGGTCGTTTATGCAGGTCAACGGCTTGCGTGGGGGGTTGTGTCAGTTCTGTCAGTGGTCTGGGGGTTGTGTCAGGCTCCGCGTGCGATGCGCGGGTGGCTCTCGTAGCGGGGCGAGGGCGGTCGGCCGCCGCGACCGGTGCGCGGGGGCGGTGGCTGCTGGCGGATCCAGCCGTGTTCTTCGAGCAGGGTCAGGGCGGGGTCCAGGTCGCCGATGGCGGGGAACTCTGCCCGGCGCAGCATCCGGAACAGCTCCCGCTTGGTGAACTGTGCGGGGTTGCTGGAGACGAGCTGCGCGAGGACGGTCACGGCGGATTCGTGGGCGGGGTCGGCGCTCATGACGCTGAACACGTCCAGGGCGTGCGCGGTGAAGTAGACGCCCAGTTCGGTGGCGGCGGCCATGGTGGACGCCTCGATGGGCTTGTGCCACCCGTCCTCGGGGTGAGCGGCCAGGTGCAGGAGTCCGGCGATGCGGGCCACGGCGCCGTCTCGCTTGGACGCCCATTTCACGATCGGTGCGAAACTCCCGTCCGGACCGAGCCGGGACTCGGTGACCTTCTGGAAGGCCAGCAGGACCGCGTCTGCTTCCGGGGTGAGCTGGATGAGGGCGGGGTCGGTCCAGTCCGCCAAGGCGAGCGTCAGGCCCGCGAGGTGCTTGGCGTAGGTGGCGGCCACCTGCTCGTCCAGGAGGGCGGGGGTCAGGTTGCGGGAGCCGACCAGGGACAGGGGCTTGGAGTAGAGGAAGCGGGCGAGGAGCCCGCGTCCGTCTGCTCCGTCGATGCGACTGAGCGCGTCCAGGACTTCCGGCTGCACGGCCAGACCGATGGTGACCGCCGGGGAGTCGACGTGCTGGGCACTGCGGCCTTGGCGGTTGACCCGGAGCATGTCCCCTGCGTGGCCCTTGAGGAACATCCCCATGTTGGGCTTGCCCGTGTAACGCCCGGCGATGATGTCGAACAGTTCCCCCTCGGCGCTCAGACAGGAGATGCGCCCGCCCTGCTCGTCCAGGAGCGTGCCGACGTTTTCCGGCGTCACGTCGTCCGCGACGAGCTGCGGTTCGGCGGGAACCCTCATGGTGTCCGCGTCCTGGGCCAGTTGGACGGCTTCGGCGGTCAAGGTGTCGCGGTGTTCGGGCTCCGCACTGGCTGCCTTGCCTGCGGCCTTCTCGGCTGCGGACTTGGCCAGCCTCGCCAGGGTCTCCGCCTCCGCCCTCACCGGTCCGGAGAGTTCGATCAGGGCCTTCTCCGCATCGAGCAGCGGCTGAACCATCAGGTCGAACACGGCAGACTTGCGGTTGCCGGGGGGCAGGGCGATGGCGGTGTAGATGTTCACGGGCTCACGCCAGTGGCCGCGTACGCACACCTTGACCCGCCCGCCAGCAGCGGTGGCCAGGACCGCCAGGGCCAGGCATCCGGCAAGGTCCGCCGGGGTCTGGGTCTCCTCGGCCACACCACGCACCATGCTGCCCAACCAGGCGGGCAGGGCCTCCACGGGGAAGTCCGGGAGCGGCGGACGGGCCTTCAGGGGTACGGGTTCGTCCCAGGCGGGGCCGGTGATCTGCTCGGGTTCGATGTGCTCGAACCCTTCCCACAGATCCGCGTTGGCGTCGTTGGTCGTCATGCGGCGGCCCTGCCTTCCGGGGTGTCGTTCAACAGCGGGCATGCGGTGCGGTGTTCGCCATGAGCGGCGACCAGTTGCAGGACGGCGGCGCGGCCGATGGCGTGGCGCTCATAGCCGCAGGTGCACCAGGAGCGGGCGGAGGGGGTCACGCCCCAGGACGGCGGCGCGACTATGTCGAGCCAGGCCGCAGGGCGGCGCCCGTCATCCCAGCGCGGGTCAGGACGAACAGCAATGGGGACGCCTTCGGCGACGCCCGTCGACTCGCCCACGGCAGGACCGTCCACAGGCTGTGCAGCGTCCTGCGGGCCGTCCGGGGTGGTGGTGATGCTCTTCAGGGAGGGGCGGCGAGGGGTGCTCATGCCGCATCCCGGCGGCGCTGGTTGTGGGCGATGGACCAGTTCAGTGCGCTGCGCAGGGTGGCGCGGCACTGGGACGACGGCAGTCCCGCCGCCCCGCCCGCCTCCTGAAGAGCGTCCTCGACCGTCGATCGGGGGAGGTCGCCCCACGCGATGAACCGCCCCAGGGCTCGCGCTGCCGTGAACAACTTCGCCTCACGCTCGCCTGGTTGAGCGCCAGAGACGTTGCGGACTTCATTGACGAGCGCGATGTCAGCGTATCGACGGGATTGCGCCGTTACCGCCACTGAGGGGGCCTGTGACGGCTTGGGGGCGGGCTTAAGGATGCTCAACAGCCACGCGGGCAGTGGAGCCGCTACAGGGGCTCCTACGGCTTCATAGTCTCCGGCAGGGGTGATGCTGCCCGCCGCGACGACGTATCCACCCCATGCCCGGGTGTCGACCAACGGGGCGATCGTGCCTGCCGTGTTGGTCAGCCGCACACCGGGCGGAGCAGCGAAGTACAGGTGCTGTCCACCGCTCGCGGTCCGCGTCCGGCACGTGTCAGGGACGCTGTGACCGGTGCGCTCGCAGAGCGCCTTGAAGGTCGTCACGCCGCAAGGCGTGTCCCCATTGCTGTTGTCCTTGGGCATGTCGAGATCGACGACCAGGAGCCCGGACGGGCCGGTGGCGATGCCGACGTTGAAGACGCCGTGCGACCAGGTGGCGCGGATGCGGCTCGCGTCGGTGGTGGCGCGCTGCTCCCACTTGCGGTGACCGCTCGCGCAGACTCCAGCGCGGGGGCAGGCAGCTTCGCCGTGCAGGGCGGGGCGCTTGGTCCCGGGGCGAAGCGGGAAGACGTGCCAGCCGCGAGCGGCGGCATCCAGGGCGGCTGTTAACAGGCCCTCTCGCCGGTTGGCGGTCGGTTGCGTCATGCTGGGTTCCTCCACAGTTCTGGTTGGGACTGGAGACAAGGGCGGCCCTGGACTTTGGCGAGACGGGGGCCGCCCTTGGCGTAGCTAGTGGTTCTTGGCCCAGAGGGCGTACTGCTGGCGGACGTAGTGGCGTGAGTCGCAGATGACGGGCGTGTCATCCAGGTCCATCAGGTGCAGCGCTGCGGCGTCGGCGGCGTCCGTCGCGTCGGTGCGTGGGGTGGCGGGGTCGTCCTGGAGCGCGATGCGGTCCAGGACTGCGGCCTTGCGCAGGTAGAACTCCCGCTCTAGTTCGGTGAAGCACTCAGCAGCGGCCACGGTGCGGGCGGTGCGGGCGGTCCAGCCGATTTCGCTGACGATGCTGGGGGCGTCCGTGTAGGCCTGCTCGGGGGTGGGCCAGTGGTTCTGGTCGGTCGGTGTGGCGGTGGGCAGGTGGTCGGCGTGCAGGTAGAGGCGGTGCTGCGTGCTGTCTGGGTTGGGGTAGACGGTTACGGTGCCCGCCTGGAAGGTGCGATCCAGGGCGGCGACGACGTGGTCGGTGTCGGCGGGGGCGCAGATGACACGGATCTCGAACACGGGGGCTCCTGTCAGCCGAAGTGGTTGCGCTTGATGACGGCCTTGCGGATGTTGAAGGTGTTGCCGCCGGAACCACGTGGGGCGAGGACCTGGGCGGCGATGAAGCCGCCGAAGATGACGGCGGCCAGGATGATGAGTTGGGTGATGAGTGCGGTGAGTGCGGCGATGAATGTGGTGAGCAGGAGCAGGCCGCCGCAGATGGCGCCGAAGCCGATGCCGCCGAGCGCGATGTTCACCGCCGCCCGCGAGACGAGCGGCTTGGCGACGGCCGGTTCGGGCTTGGCGGCGTCGATGGCGTAGCCGGTGACCACGCGGCCGTCGGGCAGCACGATGGACTGCACGGCCGCCACCTGGCCGTTGGCCGGAGCGGGCACGAGCGGCGCGGCCTGTACCGGGGTGATGGAGGTGGGTTGGTGGACGGTCACGGCCCGTTCCATGGGCACGTGCGGGCGGTGTTCGGGTTGCATGCGGAATCCCTTCCGGGGCGGGGTCAGGGAGGCGGAGGCACCCCCTGCCGGGGTGCGTGTGGAGGGGGTTTCAGGGGTGCTGACCTGCGGGCCTCCCTGCCTCCCTGAACGATCATTCGTGCAGGTCAGGGCCAGGGAGGCGGGTCAGGGAGGCGGTCAGGGAGTTCTCCCTGCCTCCCTGACCCGAGAGAGTGCGCCTCCCTCTACTTCGCGGTGGAAGCGGAACCCTCGTCGTCGCGGTTGGCGAGGGCGCGGGCGAGGCGGTCGGCGGCGATGACCCTGCGGCCATCCGACTTGTAGGGCTCGGCCCCGGTGCCGTCCAGAACGCGCGTCAGGTCGACGAACGACCAGCCGCCGTAGGCGTCTTCGCTCAGTGCGGTGAGCCGCTTGAGGACGTCTTGGGTGAGCAGCCGCGGGGCGTCGCCGAGCACGGCGGCGATGTCGGCGAGCGGGTCGCGCTGCTCACCGCGCTCGATGACGTGCAGGGTGGTGACCCCGTCGCGCAGCCGCTTGGCGCGCTCGGCGATCTCGAAGGCCTGCGGGTCGGTGTCGATGAAGTGCGTGCGCACCGTCACCGATGCCTGCCCGTCGGGGATCTCGATGCCGTCAGAGGCGACCACGAGAGTGCCCTTGTCCTTGCCGGGGCGCAGCAGGTGCGGGGCGGCCCCGCCGTCCACGGCCTTGTCGCCCAGCGCCATGCGGGCCTGGGGTTCGCTGCCCAGGGCGAGCGAGGCACGCGTGTGGGCGCCCTCGCGGACCAGCTTGGGCAGGTTCTGGTCGGTGGGGTCCTGGGTGCCCTGCCACAGCAGGACGTTGACCGCGCGCCCCTGGTTATGAATCTTGCGGGCGGCCATGTAGTAGCGGGAGGTGGCCTTGGAGCCGCCGTAGGGCTTCTTGTGCTCGTCCACGGCCGGGCACATGAACGCCACCTGTGCCTCGTCCACGATGATGACCAGGGGCGGGAACTGGGTTCCGGGCGGTGCCTGGATGCGGCGGTTCATCTCCTGAACCCCGTCCTCAACCATCTCGGTCACCTCGATGACGTGGTCATCGGTCGGCCCTTGCATGAGCCTGGTGGCCAGGCCATCGAACATGGCCCAGTCACCCACGCCCTTGAGGTCACCGACCCAGAACTGAACCGTGCGATCCAGCGCGAGCCACAGCGCGAGCGCCCGCAGGGCGGCGGTCTTGCCCTGGTTGGACAGCCCCGTGACCAGCACGTGGCGCTGATACAGGCTCAGTGCGGCGGCATCCCCGCGCAGGTCCTGGCCCCAGGGGGCGCGGCCCTTGGTGTAGTCGGCGGTCATCGTCTCGTCCGTGGCCAGCGGGGAGGGGCCGATCGGCTCGTCCAGCGCGCCGGAGTCGGCGACCCACAGCCGGACCGTACGGGCGGCCTGGGGGATGGTGATGAACACTTCGTGCTCGTGCCGGGCCAAATTTTCGGCGAGCTTCTGCCGGCGCTTTTGGACCTCGATCGTGGAGACCCCGGAGGGGAGGGTGACGTCGACCTCGACGCCGCATCCGGCGATCGTGATCGGGCCCAGCATCGCGGCCCCGGCATCGCCCATCTCCTTGATGGCGTTGCGCAGTGCGGGCACTCCCAGATCCCGCAGTGCCTTGACCACGATCGAGGGGGTGATGGGCTCACCGTCGCCGTTGCGCACCCGTTCCGGCAGTGCCCAGTTCGGGGCGGCCTGCTGATGACGGCCCACACCCCACAGGGCGAGCAGCGCCATGAACGGGCCGAGGGTGACCAGTGGTCCCCAGACGACGGTGACGATGGTGATGAGGAGCTTGATGAGGCCGATGACGGCCATGAGCGGCGTGAGGGTGTCGGCGACGTCCTCGTTGGCGATCGCCAGGGCCACGCCGAGTGCGATCAGGGCGCCGATGCTCATGCCGGTGCCGACCGCCACACCCTTGGCCGCATCCACCGGGGAGCGCAGCAGGTCCATGCGGCGCTGGTGGCGGGCGGCGCGGAACTGGCGCCCGCGCTCCTCCCACTCGGCCGCCACCTCGTAGTTCCCGGCCGCTTCGGCGGCGCGGAGCATGCGTTCGTAGCGGGCGGCGGTCTTGCCGTCCCAGGTGCGGCGGGCCACGATCCGCGTGCCGCCCGCGACGTACATGGTGTGGCGCACCGCCAACCGGCCCGCACCCTTGGTGCGTTCGTGGGTGGCCGCCTGCCGCAGGGCGCGTCCGGAGCGCACCCACAGCGGCACGATCGGCACGGGCGAAGCGTCCGGCATGGGCGGGACGACGGTCAGTGTCGGTGGGGTGTCGGTGGTGGGAGGGTCGGGGTTCTTGTGCAGGTGAACGACGTTCTCGCTCATGACGGAGCGACTCCTGACTACCCCTGTCGGGGCGGGAAGTTGAGGGGCACCGGGGCACCGGTGAAGGAGGGGCCGCCCCGGCGGGGGCACGCTCACCACCAGCCGGAAGACTTCTTGGCGGCCTTGGCGGCGGCGGCCTCGTTCACGACGCGCTGCCGCTCGACCTGCAGGGCGGCGATCTCGGCGTTGAGGCGGGTGGCGGCCGCGCCCCAGGTGGTGTCGGCCTGCTCCTCGCTGCGGGCTCCGCTCTTGCCGCGTGCGACCTTCACGGAGCCGCTCGCGGCGGCGGCGAGCAGGGCACGCCGCTCACGGCCGGTCAGCGGCCACATCTGGCGCTGCTCGGCCGCTTCGAGCTTGCGGGTCGTCGCCCGGATCTCGCGGTCAAGGCGGCGGGTATCGGGCTTGCCCATGGTCAACCCCTCCTCAGAGGCATGCGGGTGACGGACGAGTACGGGGTGGCGGGCATCAGGCCACCGCCCCAGCGCGCTCGGCGCGCAACGTCTCGCGCAGGGTGCGGGCGTTCTTCGGCGACGTGCGCACCGCCAGGCGGATGCCTTCGGCCGTCAACTTCGCCTCCGGCCATCCGGCCGTCACCGTGCGCGCCTCATCGAGCAGCTGCTCCGGGGTGCGCCTGGGCCGGGGCGATCGGGCGACATCGGGGACCCGACCAGTGGCCCGACGCGATCGGGGCGACTCGGCGGCCACCGCCCGCGACTCGATCGGCCCGACCGGGCTCAGCTCGATCGCCGGGACGGGCTTGAGCGGCAGGGCCGACTTCAAGAAGCCGACCGATACCGGATCCGGCAGCGACACGGGGTTCGCGGTGATCGGCTTAGGGGTCGATACCGGCAGGTCAGCGGTAGACCGATTCCTCATGGTCTCGGTAGATTCCTCCGCAATCGCGGTCGGCTGCTCGATCGGGGCGGGGCGGTGGTGCAGGACCTTGGCGACCAGATCGGAGCCGAAGTAGATCGACCCGACCGGCAGCGACGTCGCCAGCAGCACCAGCGCCCAGTTGGCGGGGTCCCAGTCGGCGAGCCGTCCCCAGTCGACCGTGCGGCCGTGCAGCTCGGGAACCAGTCCGTGCACGTAGTTGAGGACGAGTGAAGCGAGCGTGTAGGTGCCCAGCACCCGCAGCGCAAAGGTCCGGTCCCGACCGGCGAGGACAAGCGTGGCGACCAGGGCCAGCGCCATCAATCCGTCGACCACGAACGGGTAAAGCGTCGCAGCCGTGTGGTCGGCGCCCACCGCGCCCGCGATGTCGCGCAACGCGTTCCACGAGACGCGAAAGGCCATGGCGACCACCGCGACGAGTGCGGCGACCAGGAGGATCTTTCCCTTGCGGTTCATGCCGCGCCCCCGATCGCGAGCAGTGCGGCGAGGACGAGCAGCGCGCCGCCCGCACAGGTCAGGTCGACCGCCCGCTTCAGCCCGGTGAACTTGGCGACGGCGATGCGGGACAGGCCCGCGATGTCCGCGCTCAGGTCCGTGGCCAGGGTGGCGCTGATCTCCTCAGCGGTGAGCGTGGCCCACAGCGGGAAGCCGTGACGGCCACCCAGGTTGGGGCGCACCGACCGCAGCAACAGACCGGCCGCAGCGAGCAGCAGCGCCGTACCGAGCCCGCCCACCAGATAGGCGGGCGGCGTGAGGGGCGTGTCCTTGGCGACCGTCCAGGTTCCGGCGAGCAGCGCGCCCACGAAGGCGAGCAGCAGACTGGTCTTGGTGTCGGTCCGCGCGATCTCGGCCTTCACCTCGGCGTGCGCGGCCGTCAGCTTCGACTCGATGGCACTCACGCGCCCACCCCCGCACCGACCGTGGCGGCGGCGTTGGCGAGGGCCACGCGGGCGGCGAGGGCCTGGCGGCGGGCCCGGCGAAGGCGCCGCGCATCCAGCTCGGTGGGCGTGCGGTCGATGGTGATGATCTGCGCGTCCAGCAGCTCGACATCGGCCAGGATGACGGGCATCTCCAGCTCGATGGAGTCCAGCTCAGCGACCGTGGGCTCCCTCCACGGCTCGAAGGCGGTAACAGCGTCCTGAACAGTGACGATGTGCTTCATGGGTCGTGTTCTCCCTAGCAGGTGGCAACGGCCCCAAAAGCACCCCCGGAGTTACAGCTCCGGGGGTGCGCGCCGTTGAAGAGAAGCCGCTCAGAGTGCGGCGATGCGGTCAGCGAGTGCGACCGCCGTGCCCCGACCGGGAGTCGAACCCGGCCTTGCGACCATCGGGGCGATCGTGCGGGGGCGGCGGTCTAGCGGTTGAAGGTCATGTTGAGTCCGCCGTGGTGGTCGCCGTTGATCACGTGCGCGGTGCTGTTCTCGCCGGTGACCACGACGCTGTTGTTGATGACCTGGCCACCACCCGTACTGACGACCTGGGCGCCGTTGGCGTCGGTGACCGTTCCCGCGTCGCCGTTGTGGATCTCGTTGTGCTGGGCCATGAGGTATCTCCATCTCAGAGGTGCGGTGCATGAATGAGCAGTGCAGTGCGAAATGCCGGGGCGGGGGGAGGCTGGCTTAGATCGGGTGGTTGGGCTGCCAGGTACCGGCCTTGGCCCGCGCCAGCTCGTCGAGGTACTCGTCGGTGGCCTCTCGCATGCTCTGCGCGCGGGGCGCACCGACCTCTTCCAACGCCTTCGCGGCACCGTGCGCCGAGACGATGTCCGCCTTGATGTCGGCGATCAGATCGGCCTGGGCGATGCTTCCGGGCTTCATGAAATGGCGTGCGGTCACAGCGGCCTCCTTGGCTGAAGGTGCGGAGCGGGCGGGCTGACGGCTCCCCTTGCCGCCCGGGTCACCGGGCGACGCGGGCAGCCGTCAGCGCTGCACGACGGCCTTGGCCAGGTCCCGGTGCAAGACGGTCACGGAGTGCCCGGCGGCGGTGAGCTGCTCGGCCAGGGCGCGGGCGAAGGTGGGGGCGCGGTGGCGGCCACCCGCACATCCGTCGGCGACGGTGATGGTTCCGGCGCTCGGCCCGGAGGCGAACGCGGCGACCGCCGTGGCGGTGGCGTTCACCAGGTCGGTGATGCCGTGCGTGCCGAGCACGGCGGTACGTACCGGCTCGTCGTCGGCGGTCATGTACCGCAGTTCCGGCGAGACGTGCGGGTCGCGGAAGTGGTGGCGCAGGTCGATGGTCAGATGCGCGGCGGGCGGGGCGTCGTGCAGGTAGCCGAACGAAACGATCTCAACAGCACTCATGAAGGTCTCCCAGGAAGCGAAGGGGTGTTCCGGCTCCCCTCAGCGCTGCTCGTACGAGACGAGCAGCGGAGGCAACCGGCGCAGCGCTGAACTGCGGGGATGCGAGGTCTTGCGGATGTCTCCTTCCGGGAACACGAGCTCCCGGTGCAGGCGTATGGAGACGTGACCTTTCGGTCTAAGCCCTCCGGCTGACAAGGCGCCGGGAACCTCCCCCCGTCCGATGCGGGGCTCCTGGATGTGCACCACCGCCGGAAGCGAGTCCGCCATCTGGTGCGCACCAAAATCATGCAACTGGTGCGCACCAGAGTCAAGAAGCTTCGCCGATTCGAGTGGCGCTCGACCCTGCGGTGCATCTACAGAAGACCGGTTCGGGGAAGGGTCCCGGTAGTCAACAGGGCTTAACTTCCTTTCTGTTAACCCCTGTTGACCTGCGGCGATGTAAGGCATGCTGAAAAGATCAGTGAGTGGATCTATCGCCGGAGGGCGGCCTGTGAGTTCAGGACTTCGGAGTGCACGAACGGCGCGAGGCTGGTCTCAGGAGCGACTGGTTCGCGAGATCGAGCAGTACGCCCGATGGCACATCACCGATGTCGCCTCGACTGCGAGTCTGCGCGTGTACGTCTCCGAGTGGGAGAACGGCAAGCGCACCATCTCGGACCGATACGCGACAGTCCTGCGGCAACTTCTCGGGATCACTGACACAGAGTTGAGGGGTGGTCCGCTCGCGGCCGCTCCATCGACGACCGACGGGTACGACGACCTGTTGAGCAGGATCGACTCGGCTCACAGCGTCGGGGAATCGATGGTGAAGACGTTCAACGATCAGACCGAGCTACTGCGCACCATGGACCGCCAGATGGGCGCCGCCGGTCTCGTGGACCAGATGGCGGGGCATCTCGCAGCTCTTGAAGACGCGCTGAACTTCGCAGTGCTCCCTAGCGCGCGCCGACCGGTGGCGCTTGCGCTCGCCGGAGCGTCGACGCTTGCCGCATGGCAGGCCATCGACTCAGGGGCCGTCGAGCGGGCCTGGAAGCACTACGAGCTCGCCAAGCGGGCAGCGCGCGATGCCGAGGCTCCGATGTACCTCGCTCACGCGATGGGAGAGCAGGCGTACGTGCTCTGCGAGGCGGGTCGGCCGGCACTCGGGCTGGAGCTCGTCCGTGATGCTCAACGTGCCCTTGGTCAGAACGGGTCGCCTCGCCTTTGGGCGTGGTTGTACGCCGCTGAAGCAGAGCTGTGCGCTCATGCTGGAATGCCTGATGACTGCCGACGCGCACTCGACGCGGCGGCGGCGAGCATCCCAACGGGGGCTGGGGACAGAGATCCGGACATGCTGAGCATCTTCCTCAACGGCGGTCACCTCGCCCGATGGCGAGGCAACGTCCTTGGCCTGTTGGGTGACGCCGAAGCGGTCACCAGCCTGTACGGGGCCCTAGAGGTGGTGGACCCGACCTTCGTCCGTGCGCAGGCCGGACTCCACACAGATCTCGCTCAAGCTCACTTGGCGCGGGCCGAGTACGACGACGCGAGCACCAATCTGAGAAAGGCGCGGCTACTGGCGAGCCGCACCGGTTCGGTGCGGCAGCGCCGCCGTGTCGACCTCCTCAGCGAGCGGCTGTAGCCCCCTGCTTGCCCCGGCTCGCGAGGATGTGGAGCAAGGCCACGAGGGTCCCAGAGCCCATCAACTCACCTCGGGCCATGAGCCCCGGAATGTCGGCCAGTGGTACCCACTCGATGTGGCCCGCTTCTTCGAGATCCGTCGGAGCGCCAACCCGCTCGGCGCCGTGGCCAACGAAGATCTCATGGGGCGAGTCGACCATGCCGACCATGGGCTGATAGGTGACGACGTGTTCGACAGACTTCGGGCGCCACCCTGTCTCTTCCTCGACCTCCCGGAGCGCCGTGGCCGCAGGGTCTTCCCCCTCGTCCACGATGCCGCCCGGAAGCTCCCATCCCCACTGCTGCGGAACGAAGCGGTAGCGCCACATCATCAACACTCGGTCCTGGTCGTCCAGAACCGCAGTGACAGCTACATGGTGCAGCTTCACCACGTGATGCTCGAATCGCTTCACACCAGGCGGCTCCACGTCCCAAAGCTGGAGCTTGACCCAGCGGTTGTCGTAGAGATCCCGCTCACCGTGGATGATCCACGGTTCCAACCCCTCAGGCGTCTCGACACTCACCGCGCCGGGCACGCGGTACGAACTCCTGCCTCGAACCTCCAAGGCGCCTTCTGTCACGAGTCGGGCGAGGACCTGTCGGAGCGCCGTCCGGCCGATGCTGAGCTCATCCGAGAGCGTTCGCTCTGAGGGCATCTTGTCGCCGGGGGCGTAGTCGCCTGAGGCGAGTCGAGCACGAATCGTCTCGTAGACCTTGGCCGTCTTCGGTCCCATCCGTGGAGCACTCTCCATTCTGAGGTGGTGCGTACCAGCGTAACGGGCAAGGGCCGCGTCACTTCCGGGTGCGTTTATGAGCGAACCTCCTGAGGTTCTCAAGGTCGAGGCGAGCCATGGAGTGGAATCGCCTACCTGATGTCGATGACGTGGGCACGACGGGCGCGAACAGGTCAGCCCCGACTCAGGGGAGATTTGGCCGAATTGCCTGGAATGGCCCCCATGCGATGTTCGCCCCTCTGCCAACCCCTAGGGTATTGAATTCAACACTCCCATTAGTCACCTGCATTTCCCTAAAAGATATATCACCAGCTTCAAATCGAGCATTTTCAAAAGTGAATATCCCGCCGTCGATTCGCGCTCCAACGAATGAAAGTTTCGCTCCTTCCGCCACCTGTGCACTTCGGAATGAAACCTCACACCTTTCGAAGTGTGGGGAATTGAAGACAATCCCGCCACCGCGAATCTTGATTCCATCGAATGATATATCGCTACCCCCGAAACGCGTAAGGTGAAAACGCACCGCCCCATTCACGAAATGAGCGCGAGAGAAGTTGACTGTATCGCAATCAAAAAATGCTATAAAGAATACAACTTCACCCCCCAGGAACTTCGCATCGCTAAAGTCGAGATACCTTCCGATGAACCGAGTATTCACGAACGAGACGCTCCCCGAATCTCCCCCTTCGAAGCGCGCTCCCTTAAAAGAGAAATTGCCTAAGAATCGAACAGCGCTAAAGGAGACCTCACAGTCAGTGAACCACGATCCACCCAGGTCACCGCCGTCAAAAATAGCTCCACTGAAGTCCAGAGGGCGGCCACACCACGTTGTCGGAGATTCTGGATCATTAAGATGGTCACGGATACTTCGAATTATGGTAAGCCGCACCTCCTGCTCACCTTCTTTGAATCCATCCTCGACAGGATCAAAGACATAAGGCATGCGTAAGTAGGCACAAAATACATCGATGCAGACCTGTCGCTGTTCCGGCCAGTCATCTGCTAGACGTGCCATCGCATAGACACCTGCAAGCCTTACCGCTGCTCGCTCATGACCTAGCTGTTCAGCCGCTGTGGAATACCGATCGGCAAGCTGACCGGCGTCCGCCCTGTGTGAATCACCTTCACTCAGGAGTTGCTTTCGGTAGGCATAGACGCCAGCCAGCACAGCACCTACCAGCGTTAACGCCGTGACCGTCGCTTTAATGGCATCATTAACGTCAACCGACTTACCGCTCTCCTTTCCCGTTTCGAGTAGTGCATAGACGCCTTGATAGATGCCGTAGGCGAGTAATCCCGCGACGATCAAGACCCCGGGGGCTACAAGCCACACCGGCCATAGGTTGGGGGTGTGCCGACCTTGCTGCAATTGTCGACGTCGTCGGAAACCAGGCATGTTCCGAAGCATGAAGCACCCAGCCGCTGTCCGGAACGGAGAGTCAGGGTCGATGACGGCAGTCGATGACGCCAACAGAGGTGAACATCGCGGGATCTGAGCGGGCACTCGCACACGCTGTGGAGCCGGGATCCACCCCTCAGGGCAGGTCGGTGGACACCGGGCCGAAACTTGTAAGGCAGGTGTCAACGGTTCGGCCTATCCACGATCCAACACGAGAGGGGCTCGACCGATGGCGGCCGAGGCGGATTGAATTCGGACTCTCACCAGCAACGGCAACCCTCCATCGCCGGGCCGTCCGTGGGCCGTCCGAGGGTGGCCCAGGACGACCAAGAACGACCAACGACAACGGCTACCGAGCAGCTCCGCAGCGGGATGCCGGGCAGCACTGCATCCCGCTGCAAGGGCAGTTCAATACCAGCGCTACTGAGGCGCACGTCCCGCACACCCCTCGCGCGCACACGCCCTGAACCGGCAGCACGCGCCCCCTTGTTGACGCACCGCATGGCTGCGACTCTGAGAGTCCCCCCACTTGTGAACTTGTGAATCGCTTCTCTTGCGGTCCACTCAGGAGGTGGCTCAGCCCATGCTCGTCCGCGACGCCATGAGCACGACGGTCCTCACCATCGGCCCCGCCCACACGCTGCACCAGGCGGCCCGTCTGATGTCGACGCGCCGCGTCGGCGCTGCCGTCGTCCTCGACCCCGACACCTACGGCCTCGGAATCCTGACCGAGCGCGACGTCCTCATCTCGGTCGGCCTCGGCCAGAACCCGGACACCGAGACAGCCGGCACGCACACCACGACCGATGTCGTCTTCGCCGCACCGTCATGGACCCTGGAGGCGGCGGCCGACGCCATGTCGCACGGCGGCTTCCGCCATCTGATCGTGCTGGAGGGGAACGAACCGGCGGGCATCGTCTCGGTCCGCGACATCATCCGCTGCTGGGCCCCGAGCAGGCAGCGCGTGGCGACACTCACCGGGTGAACGAAAGGTGGGCCGGACCCCCGAAGGGGCCCGGCCCACCTGCTCTCCCCTCAGCCGCGAAGGGCCTGGACCGCGGCTTCGAGGCGCTTGCCGAAGTCACCGTCCGCCTGACGGAAGTTGTTGATCGCGCGCTCGGCGATGTCGTCGCGCGAGACACCCGCGATGTTGCCCGCGAGGTTCTCGATCAGACGGCCCTTCTCGTCCTCGGACATCTTGCGGTAGAGGTTGCCCGCCTGTACGAAGTCGTTGTCCTCGGCGTGCGAGGGGGCTTCGTGGTTGCCGGTGCCACCGCTGACCGGGGTGGTCACCCAGAGCGGCCGGTCCGTCTGGAAGGGGCCGCCGAAGGAGTTCGGCTCGTAGTTCTTCGTGCCCTTGTGGCGGCCGTCGTACAGCGCGCCGTCACGGGAGTTGGTGCGCGCCTCGGTGGCGTGCGGGCGGTTCACCGGCAAGTGGTCGGCGTTGATGCCGACGCGGTAGCGGTGGGCGTCGCCGTACGCGAAGAGGCGGCCCTGGAGC
Organism: Streptomyces sp. NPDC031274; assembly: GCF_055570235.1. Lineage (NCBI taxonomy): Bacteria > Bacillati > Actinomycetota > Actinomycetes > Kitasatosporales > Streptomycetaceae > Streptomyces > Streptomyces sp. NPDC031274. Next base: position 248,692 of record NZ_JBVIHP010000006.1, read on the forward strand.
ATCTTGTCCGGGGACGGGCCGATGCCGGGAACGAAGTGCGCGGGCGAGAAGATGCTCTGCTCGACCTCGGCGAAGATGTTCTCCGGGTTGCGGTTGAGCTCCAGCTTGCCGATCTCGATCGGCGGGTAGTCCTCGTGCGGCCACACCTTGGTGAGGTCGAACGGGTTGAAGCGGTAGTTCGCCGCCTCGGCCGCGGGCATGATCTGCACCTGCACGGTCCAGGACGGGAAGTCGCCGCGCTCGATGGCCTCGCGCAGGTCGCGCTGGTGGGAGTCGGCGTCCTCACCGGCGAGTACGGCCGCGTCGGCGGCGGTGAGGTTCTTGATCCCCTGGTCGGTCTTGAAGTGGTACTTGACCCAGAAGACCTCGCCGGCCTCGTTGTTCCACTGGTACGTGTGCGAGCCGTACCCGTTCATGTGGCGCAGCGTCGCCGGGATGCCGCGGTCACCGAAGAGCCAGGTGACCTGGTGGGTCGACTCGGGGCTCAGGCCCCAGAAGTCCCAGACGTTGTCGGCTTCCTGCGAGCCCGTGTACGGGTCGCGCTTCTGCGTGTGGATGAAGTCGGGGAACTTGATGGCGTCCTTGATGAAGAAGACGGGGGTGTTGTTCCCGACCAGGTCGTAGTTCCCCTCCTCCGTGTAGAACTTCAGCGCGAAGCCACGCGGGTCGCGCACGGCGTCGGCGGAGCCGAGGTTGCCTGCGACGGTGGAGAACCGGAGGAAGGTCTCCGTCTGCTTGCCGACCTCGGAGAGGAACTTCGCACGCGTCCACTGCGAGACGTCGCGGGTCAGCGTGAAGGTGCCGTACGCACCGGCGCCGCGCGCGTGGACGATGCGCTCCGGGATGCGCTCGCGGTTGAAGTGCGCGAGTTTCTCAAGCAGCGCCTGATCCTGGACGAGTACCGGACCGCCGACACCAGCGGTCTCGCTGTTCTGGTTGTCGGCGACCGGCGCGCCGGCCTCCGTGGTGAGCGGTCCCTGCGTCACGTGCGCCTCCTGCGTCATTTCCTGCAAGTCCTGTCCTTTGGCGACTGCCCTCGGCGTTGGCCTGGGGCGTTTGCCCTTGGCTTCCGCCCAACCCGATCCTACGATGGACTTTGTCTAAGTCAAGTAAACATCCAAAGTCACACATCGTCGGGACTTAGGTCCCCCACCTGTTAGGCTGGTTCTCATGAGCGACCTGTTGGAACGACTGCGCGGACGCGGCTGGCGCATGACCGCGCAACGACGCGTCGTGGCCGAGGTGCTCGACGGGGACCACGTACACCTGACCGCGGACGAGGTGCACGCCCGCGCCGTGGGCAGGCTGCCGGAGATCTCCCGCGCGACCGTCTACAACACCCTGGGCGAGCTGGTGACCCTCGGCGAGGTCCTCGAGGTCTCGACGGACCGCAGGGCCAAGCGGTACGACCCGAACGCCCACCGCCCCCACCAGCACCTGGTGTGCGCCCAGTGCGGCACGATCCGCGACGTCCACCCCACGGGCAACCCCTTGTCCAGCCTCCCCGACTCGGAACGCTTCGGCTTCACGATCGAGGGCGCGGACGTCACATACCGAGGCACCTGCCCGAACTGCGCGGCGGCGTAGCACTCCTTCTTCGTACGTTCACGAGAGCCCCCGGAGCCACGAGGCACCGGGGGCTCTCGTGGTTCACGGGCAGGCATTCCGCGCGGCGGGACGGGTGGACACACGCCACCCACGGCCCGCGGGTGACCGCGAATCCCGGCCAGGCCCCACCCCTTCCGGAATCTGACGGTGCGTCATATCGTCGGCGGGCCCATATCCGCCCGCCCTCCGCAAGGAGAACCCCGTGGGAGATCCGCACCCCAAACTAGAAGCCCACGCAGTGACAAGAACGTTCGGCCGCGGCGCCAAGGCCGTGGACGCGCTGGGCCCCGTGGACCTGGAGATCGCTCCAGGAGAATTCACCTGCGTAGTCGGCCCCTCCGGCTGCGGGAAATCAACCCTGCTCCGCATAGCCGCAGGCCTCCTGCGCCCCAGCAACGGGGAGCTGAAGATCCGCACCGCGGACCCGCGCCCCGCCGCGATGATCTTCCAGGACTACGGCATCTACGACTGGAAGACGGTCCAGGCCAACGTCCGCTTCGGCCTGGACATCCAGAAAGTCCCCCGCCGGGAGGCGGACGCCCGGGTCGAGGACTGGCTCACCCGCCTGGGCCTCGCCGACTTCGCCGACGCCTACCCCGCCACCCTCTCCGGCGGCATGCGCCAACGCGTGGCCATCGCCCGCGCCCTGGCCGTGGAGCCCGAGATCCTCCTGATGGACGAGCCGTTCGCGGCCCTGGACGCCCAGCTCCGCACGATCCTCCAGGACGAACTCCTCGACCTCACCCAGACCACCCGCACCACCACCCTCTTCATCACCCACAGCCTCGAAGAGGCGATCGTGCTCGGCGACCGCGTCCTGGTGATGTCCGCACGTCCGGGCCGCGTCATCGCCGAACGCCGCCCGCCGTTCCCGCGCCCTCGCTCCGGCGACGTACGCGCGTCCCCCGAATTCACCGCCCTCAAGGGCGAGTTGTGGGAGCTGCTGCGCGGCGAGGTGGTCCGCGAGGACGAGGCGGCCCTGGCATGACGACGGCCACCCCACGCAGAGCGACCGACTCCGAGGACGGTGTGCTCGTCCGCAGGCCAGGCCCTCAGGAGCTCCACCCCACCCGCACCCACCGCAGGCGCCGCACCCTGGAGATCGGCCTCGCCGTCGCCGTCCCCCTCGCCCTGATCCTCCTCTGGCAGCTCGCCGCCACCCAGAGCTGGATCGACGACCGCGTCTATCCCGCTCCCCAGACCATCGTCGAGGACGGCTGGCAGCGCGCGGCGGACGGCGATCTGTGGCCGGACGTCCGGGCCACGCTGGGGCGCGTGCTCGCCGGCTACGCGATCGGCACGGTCAGCGGCTACGCGCTCGGCCTCCTCATGGGCTCCCTCTCCCTCGTACGCGCGGCCCTCGAACCACTTCTGGACGCGCTGTACGTCGTACCGAAGCTGGCCCTGCTGCCCGTCTTCCTGAACATGTTCGGCCTCGGTGAGGGCCCGCAGATCGCGCTCGTGGCGGCGACCGTCTTCTTCTTCGTCTGGATCTCGACGATGGCGGCGGTGCTTGCCGTACCCTCCGGCCACCGCGACGCGGGCCAGGTCTTCGGCGCGTCGCCGTGGCAGATGTTCCGCCACGTCCTGCTGCCCGCCTCGCTGCCCGCCGTGCTCGTCGGCGCGCGGATCGCGGCGGGCGTCGCCGTGCTGGTGATCGTCGCGTCGGAGCAGATCGCGGCGGCGAACGGCCTCGGCCATCTGATCTTCGACTCCCGGGCGCTGTTCCAGAACGACGTGATGTTCGTCGGCATCGTCTGCGTCGCCGTACTCGGCGTCGTCTTCTCCGAACTGGTGCGGATCGCGGGACGGTTGCTCACTCCCTGGGCTCCGCGCGACCGCGGCCGAAGCCAGTCATGAACTGCCATGAACCGCCATGAACCGTCATGAGCCAGTCATGAGTCCGTCATGAACCATTCGTACGCGTACGGAGGCTCCATGCACACCCGCACCCGGTTCTCCGCCCTGACCCTCGTCGTGGCGGGCTCGCTGCTCGCGGCCGCGGGCTGCGCGAAGGAGGACGACAACATCACGGACCCGGCCGCGCCCGCCAAGCCCCGCACCGTCAAGGCGGTCGCCGGCTGCGGCAAGGGCAGTTGGACGGACCCGTCCGACCTCGCAGAGGACCGCGCGCCCGCCCGCTGCGACAAGGGCGCCCCGGCCCCGCGCCCGCTGTCCGAGGAGCGCAGCGTCACCATCGCCACCGGCACACTGAGCGCCGAGTACGTAGCGCCTCTCCAGATGGCCGTGGAGAAGGGCGAGTTCAAGAAGGAGGGCCTGAACGTCCACCTCAAGGTGCTCCCGACCCCCGACGCGCTGCCGCTCCTCGCCAAGGGAGACATCGACGCCCAGTGGGCCGCCCCCGAGGCCGCCGTCATGAACGGCATCACCAGCGGCTTCACCATCAAGTGGGCGGCCGGGAACTTCTCCCCCGACCCCCGGTCCAAGAGCGGCCTGTGGGTGAAGCTGAAGAAGGGCGAGAGCGCGGACCACGTCCCGATGGCGGGCCGCAGGCTCGGCACCATGATCGGCAAGGGCTCGGTCATCTCGTACCCCATGGGCACGACCCTGAAGAAGCACGGCGGCGGCCTCGACAAGATCCAGTTCCAGCAGCTGGGTTCGGCCGACGTCCTGACCGCCCTCCAGAACGGCGGCACCGACTCCGCCTGGCTCCTCGACCCGGTGTGGCGCAAAGTCGACGGCGACAGGCAGTACGCCTTCCTCGGCGGCCAGCCCCAGGGCGAACCGCTCGGCGGCCTCCTGTTCGGCCCCGGTCTCCTGACGAAGGACCCGGACGCGGGCGTCGCGCTGCTGCGCGCGTACATCAGGACCGTGAACACGTACTTCGCCGGTGACTACAAGGCGGACAAGGCCTTCGTCTCCGACCTCGCGAAGCTCCTGAAGACCGACGAGGCGGTCCTGAGGTCGACTCCGTCGCTGCGCATGGACTGGGAGATCCGCTCCGGAACCACGGACCGGCTCCAGGCGGCGTACGAGACGGCGGGCGTGGCCGAGGGCGAGAAGGTCCCGGAGAACAAGGCGGTGGACCGCAAGCTGTACGAGGAGGCGGTGGGCCACAAGCCGTCCTGATCGAGCGCACCGAACACACGCGCCGAATACACGCGCCCAACGCACGCGCCGAACACGCACACCGAACGCACCAGAGGCCGGGAAGCTAATGCTTCCCGGCCTCTGGCCTTTAGTAGCGGGGACAGGATTTGAACCTGCGACCTCTGGGTTATGAGCCCAGCGAGCTACCGAGCTGCTCCACCCCGCGCCGTTGTGTTGTAACCGTACGTCAAACGCTACGACCAGCGCAAATCCGTTCCCGGTGCGGCCGTGGGCAACGTTCCGCAGGGCACACACCTCACCCTGGACGCCCCGATGTGGGCAGGCTTTCCGGCAGGGCGGAACGAGTGGGCACAGCCCACCGACGACCTGCCTCCCCCACCTCACGACCGCACGTCAGAACAAGCGCGGACGCAGGGCGGGAAGCAGCAGAAGCAGCAGGAGCTACGCGGTCAGCTCCTGCTGCAACGCCTCACGCAGCCGAGCCGCCCGCTCACTGACCTCCGCAGGCCCGAGCTCTACCGCGCGGGAGGCCCACCGCTGCCCCTCGACCAGCTGCCCGCGGCGGGCGTAGAGCAGCGCAAGCCGCAAGGCGGCCCGCCCGTGCCCCGCGTCAGCGGCCCGCGTCCACCAGAGCGCCGCCTCGGGCTCGCTGCCCTCACGCGCGAGCAGCAGCCCCAGGTTGAACGCCCCGTTCCGGCTCCCGGCATCCGCCGCCAGGCGGTACCAATGCGCCGCCTCCACGACGTCGCCGCGCCCCGCGGCCAGCATCCCGACCCGGACCTGCGCACGCCGGTGCCCCTGCTGAGCAGCCCGCTCGTACCACTCCTCGCACTCGGTCTTCTCGGCGGCGGGCTCGCCGAGCGCGGGCGTGCCCGCAGGAGGCCGCCGCGCGTCGAGCACGGTGCCCAGGCGGTACGCCGCCTCCGCGCTGCCGCCACCCGCCGCGCACCGCAGATGCCGCTCGGCCTCCTGCTCGTCCCCGTCCCGCAGCCGCGCCGTGCCGACCTGGAGCGCGGCCTCGGTGTGCCCGGCCGCCGCCGCACGCTCGTACCAGGGCAGGGCGGAGTCCTCGTCGTCGCGGGACGCGTACAGGATTCCGAGGTTGAAGGCCGCGTCCACGCTGCCCGCCTCGGCGGCCTTGGAGAACCACGGCTCGGCGCCCGCCGCGTCGCCGCCCTGGAGCAGCAGCACGGCGAGCGCGTTGGCGGCCTCGCGGTGACCGGCGTACGCGGCACGCCTGTACCACTGGTCGGCCTGCGCGGTCCGCCCCTGCTCGGCGCAGAGCAGACCGAGGTTGTACGCGCCGTTCACGTCCCCCGCGTCCATCGCGGCGCGGTACCACCGCTCGGCGGTCTGGGTCTCGCCCCGCTCGGCGTGCAGCGCGCCCAGGGCGTTGGCGGCGTTCCCGTCGCCGTCCTGGGCTGCTTTCAGCCACCAGACGGCTGCGCTCTCCTCGTCGCCCGCGTCGCGCAGCAGGAAGCCGAGGGCGCAGGCGGCACGCGCCTCCCCGTCCTTCGCGGAGTTGAGGTACCAGCGCCCCGCCTCCTTCAGCTCGCCGCGCTGCTCCAGGATCGCGCCGAGGTGCAGCGCGGCCCGCCGGTGCCCGCGCGCGGCGGCCTGGCGGTACCACTGCTCGGCCTCGGCGGCGGGCTCGGCGGCGGGCTTGGCTCCCGTACGGTTCGTGCGCTCGGCCGTGGCCCGCCGGTCAGTGGCCCGCCGGTCGAGGGCACGGGCTATCCGGTACGCGGCCTCGCGGTGACCGCGCTCGGCCGACGCCCGCATCCAGCGCTCGGCGCCCGCGTCACCGCGGTGCTCGAGAAGATCGGCGAGGGCGTACGCCCCCAGGGCGTGGCCCTGCTCGGCGGACTGCCGCAGCCAGTACTCGGCGGCGGGCTCGTCGCCGCGCTCGCGGTGGTGGCGCCCGAGCGCGTGCGCGGCCGCGGCGGAACCGGCGACGGCGGCGACCCGCCACCACCCGGCCGCCTCGTCGGCGTACCCACGCTGGAGGAGGAGGACTCCGAGGTTGTTGGCCGCTGCGCGGTCGCCCTCGGCGGTCGCCGCGCGCAGCATGGATTCGGCCTCGTCGAGATCACCGCGGCGCAGCAGAAGGCTTCCCAGGACGCTCATGGCGTCGACGTCGCCGGCCTCGGCGGCCAGCCGATGGCGCAATTCCTCCGCGGCCGTCCCGGGATCGTCCCGGTCGGCCGACTGCACAAACCGCCCTGTCTCCAACAGAGTTGCCTTGTCCCCCATAACGTCCATCGTCGCACCACCTGCAACCTGGGTATACCTGATATACCGCAGCCAGTGAGGTCACTACAGCGTTTTGTCGACTTGCCCACAGAGAGATAAGTCAAACACAGTTTTCCCAACTCCCCCCGGGCGGAGCAGGGTTCGCACAGACCAGCGCACGCCGCCACGACCCCAGGCACACACGACGAAGGCCCGGATCCGATAAGGATCCGGGCCTTCGCCTTCTAGTAGCGGGGACAGGATTTGAACCTGCGACCTCTGGGTTATGAGCCCAGCGAGCTACCGAGCTGCTCCACCCCGCGCCGTTGTGTTGCAACCGTACCACGGCGCGGGGAGGGTGTTTCGCAGCTGGTCAGCCGCCCTTCTTGTCGCCCTTGTCGGCGCCCTTGCCGTCGCTCGCCTTGTCGCCCTTGCCGCCCTTGTCGGCCGCCTTGGCCTGGGCGTCCTCGGCTCGCTGCAGGGACTCCTGGAGCTTGTCCTGCGCCTTGCCGTAGGCCTCCCAGTCGCCGTCCTTCAGGGCCTGCTGCCCGTCCTCGAACGCCGTCTGGGCGTCGTCGAGGGCCGCCTGCACCGTCGGGTCGCTCGACTTGGGCGGCTCGGTCGGCTGGTCCGTGTCGTCGGCCGGTGGCTTGGTGGTCCCGTCGGCACCGAAGACCTCGTTGAGGCCGTCGCTCAGGGAGTCCGCGAACGCGGTCTCCGTGCCGTACGACACAGCCACCTTCTTCAGGAGCGGATACGCGGACTTGCGCCCTTGTACGTACACGGGCTCCACGTAGAGGAACCCGTCGTCCAGTGGCACGGTCAGCAGATTTCCGTAGAGGACGTCGGAGTCGGCGCCCTTCATGTCCCGGACGAAGTTACCGACCTGCGTCATCGAGTTCAGCTTGTTCTGGACCTGTTCCGGGCCGTCCACGTCGCCCGTGACTCTCAGCAGTTTCATCGTGCCGAAGTTCTTGCTTCTGGCGTCGGCGTCGACCGTCATGAAGGCCCGTAGGTTGGGGCGCCCGCTCGGGGTGAACGTCGTCGTCAGTGAGAACTGCTGCTGCGTATCACCCGGCGTCTTCATGGACAAGTAGTACGGCGGGACCGCGCTGTTGTCCTTCTTCGTCGGGTCGTTCGGCACCTGCCACGCGTCGGACGCGTTGTAGAACTGGCCGGGGTCCGTGACGTGGTAGAGCGTCAGGAGCTCGCGCTGCACCTTGAACATGTCCTGGGGGTAGCGCAGGTGGTCCATCAGGGCCTTGGGGATCTCACCCTTGTCCTTGACGGTGTCCGGGAACGCCTTCTTCCAGGTCTTCAGGACCGGGTCCTTGTCGTCCCAGGTGTAGAGCTTGACCTCTCCGGTGTACGCGTCGACGGTCGCCTTCACCGAGTTGCGGATGTAGTTGACCCGGTTCTGCTGGGCCACCACCGCGCGCTGGTCGTCGGCCTCCGACAGCGAGTCGGCCGTCGTGTCGCCGAGCGTGGTCCGCGAGGCGTACGGATAGCCGTTGCTGGTCGTGTAGGCGTCGACGACCCACTGGATCCTGCCGTTGACCACCGTCGGATACGTGTCTCCGTCGATGGTCAGCCAGGGAGCCACCGACTCGACGCGCTCCTTGGGAGTGCGGTTGTAGAGGATCCGCGATCCCTCGCCGATCGCCCCCGAGTACAGCATCTGCGGTTCGCCGAAGGACACCGCGTACGCGGCGCGGTTGATCGGGTTGGAGAGGTTGACCCCGCTCTTGCCCTTGTAGCTGTAGGTCTTCTGACCCCCGCCGTCCTCCTCGTAGTCGAGCTCCTTCTGGGGCCCGCCCACGATCGAGTACTGGGTCGTCTTCTCGCCGTAGTAGACCCGCTGCTCGTACTCACCGAGGCTGCCGGAGGTGGGCAGGCCGGACTCCGTGAAGTCCGGGGCGCCCTTGGAGCCCTTCTTGGTCTCCGTGCCCTTGGCGGTGACCATTCCATAGCCGTGGGTGTAGGCGAAGTGGTCGTTGATCCAGTTGCGCTTGTCGAGCTTGTCGAGGCTGAGCTCACGCAGACCGACGATGGTGTCCTGGCCGTTGTAGCGGTCCACGTCCAGGGTCGTCGGGAAGCGGTAGTACTCGCGCTCCTGCTCCAGCTGCTGGAACGTCGGCGAGACGATGTTCGGGTCGTTCAGCCGGTAGTTGGCTGCCGCGTCCGCGTCGTCGCGCTTCTTCTCGGCGTCCTCGTCGGCCTTGCCCGCGCCCTTGTAGTCCTGGGGCTTCACACCGCTGATGCCGTACGCGTCGCGCGTCGCCTTGATGTTCTTCTGGATGTACGGCGCTTCCTTGGCCTGCTCGTTCGGCGAGACCTGGAACTTCTGGACGATGGCCGGGTACAGACCGCCGATGAGGATGGCGGAGAGGACCATCAGGCCGAAGCCGATGACCGGCAGCTGCCAGGTGCGCCGCCACAGCGTCCCGAAGAAGAGCAGGGCGCAGATGACCGCGATGCAGAACAGGATGGTCTTCGCCGGCAGGTACGCGTTCGCGTCCACATAGCGAAGGCCCGTCCAGTCGCCCGTCGCCTTGAAGTCACTGGACTTCACCGCGAGGCCGTACCGGTCGAGCCAGTACGCCACGGCCTTGAGCGTCACGAAGACGCCGAGCAGCACCGACAGATGCCCCGTCGACGCCGCCGTGGCCCGCGCGCCGGGGCTGGTGATCCGCAGCCCGCCGTACAGGTAGTGGGTGAGGGCCGCGGCGATCAGGGAGAGCACGGTGGCCGCGAAGCCGAAGCCGAGCATGAAGCGGTACCAGGGAAGGTCGAACGCGAAGAACGACACGTCCAGGTGGAACTGCGGGTCCTTCTGGCCGAAGGAGACGCCGTTCACCCACAGCAGCCACGTGCGCCACTGTCCCGCCGCCGACGCGCCCGCGATGAGGCCGACGAGCGTGGCGATGCCGAGCAGCAGCCACTTCTTGTACGGCGCGATGCTCATGCGGTACCGGTCGAGGCTCTGCTGCTCCATCGACATGGCGCTCAGCGGCGGGCGCAGCCGGTGCGCCAGCCAGATGTTGAGTCCGACCGCGGCCGCCATCAGGAGGCCGAAGACGAAGAACAGGCCGATCTTGGTCCACAGGGTCGTCGTGAAGACCGACGAATAGTTGACCGAGCGGTACCAGAGCCAATCCGTCCAGAACCCCGCGAACATGACGAACACCATGGCGAGTACAGCCAGGATGCCCAGTGTCATGAGCAGGGTCCGGACGCGACGGGACGGTCGGCCCACTCTGATCCGTGGCCCCGTCGGGCCTCCGCCGCGGTCCGGCATCTGGAAAGCCAAGGTGCGCACCTCGAAGTTCGATGTTGATTCTGTTGATCCGTCAGGGCCCTTAGATCGTGGACCCACACCTATGCAACTTACTCACGCTTTACTCGGTTCCCGTTTTGCGGGACTAACGAGGCAGGATTGTGACCATGTCCAACACTCCCATGGCAGCGAGCCCCCTCACCCGTGCCGTGCTCGAGATCGATGAGTACGCGTCCGGCCTCGGCTGGGACCAGCCCGCACGCCTTTTCGCGCTGGTCGACACGGCGCGACTGCGTACCCAGGAACCCGGCCTCGCCACCCAGCTCGGCCTCGACAACTCCCCCGAGGAGACCGCCCTCACCCCCATCGAGCAGGAGGAGATTCCGGCGGGCAAGCCGCTGGACGAGTTCCTCGGCACCATCGCCTGGCCGGACGCCGTGGCGGGCTGCGCCCTCACGGTGGAGCGCCTGATGCTTCCGCCGTCGGCGGAGACGTCCGTCCCCGAAGGGCTCGGCGAGGCGCAGCTCGCGAAGTGGGTGGCCGAGCACCCGGACCGCCAGGAGGTCCGCATGACGGTCGCGGTGCTCCGTGACGGTGCGCGCGACTCGGCCCTGCGGCTGCGCGAGAAGGACTCGCCGACCGAGGTCCTCACGGGTTCCGACCTGGTTCCGGGGCTCGCGGAGGCGCTGGCGGCCACGTTCGCCGACTGACACCACGCTGTTGTTCTCGTACGCGGGTGGGGTCGCCCCCATCCGCGTACGTCCGTCCCTGTGCTCCGTGCCGCGTTCCGTGCCGCGCTCTATAGCTTTGGCCGCTACTTCTTCGCGGTGCACTGCGGCAGGTCCGCGGTGTCGCCCTTGCGGATGTCCTTGAGGGCGGCGACCGCGTCGTCGATGGTGTTCACCTTGACCAGCGTGAGCCCGTCCGGGACGTCCTTGGCGGCGGTGGCGCAGTTCTCCTTCGGCGTCAGGAAGTACTCGGCGCCCTTGTCGCGCGCGCCGACCGTCTTCATCCCGATGCCGCCGATGGGGCCGACCTTGCCGTCGTCGGTGATCGTGCCGGTGCCGGCCACGAAATGGCCGCCGGTGAGGTCGCTCGGCGTCAGCTTGTCCACGATGCCGAGCGCGAACATCAGCCCGGCGCTGGGGCCGCCGACGTCGGCGAGCTTGATGTCGATGTCGAACGGGAACGTGTGATCGGTGCCCGCCTCGATGCCGACGATCGCGCGGCCGTCGTCCTTCGCCTTCTCCGTCGTCATCTTGACGTCTTCCGTCCCGGTCGGCTCCTTGCGCGCCTTCTCGGCGGCGGCGGCCTCCTTGACGGGGACGATGGTGAAGACGACGTCCTGGCCCGGCTTGCGCTTGGTGACCAGCTTGGAGACGTCCGTCATCTCCTTCACGGGCGTGCCGTCGACCTTCTTGATGACGTCGCCCGCGTGCAGCTTGCCCTCGGCGGGGCTGTCCTTGGAGACGGTGCGGGCGATGACCTGGGACTTCACCGGGATCTTGAGATTCCGCAGCGCGGCGACCTTGGCGCTCTCCTGGGACTCGCTGAACTCTTCGGCGTTCTCCTGGCTCGACTGCTGCTCGGTCTTGCCGTCCGGGTAGAGGGTCTCGTGCGGCACCACGATGTTGTCGTGGGCCAGCCAGCCGTACACGGCCTCCGCGATGTTCATGTTGTAGTCGGCGCTGGTGACCCTGACCGTCGTCATGTTGAGGTGACCGCTGGTCCGATACGTCTTGCGGTCGGCGATCTGCAGCACCGGCTCGCCGCCGTGGTCGCCGAGGGTATTCACCGTGGGGCCCGGGGACATCACCGAGTACGGCACTTTGATGAGGACTCCGGCGCAGAGCAGCGCGATCAGCATCAGGGTGGAGGCGAGCATCGTCGCGGTGCGGCGTGGCATGGAACGACAGTACGGGACCTGCCTGTCAGTGCACCGCTGGGGCCAGTCCGTACGGGGCCCGCGGGCCTGTCGGGGGCCGTCGGGCCCCCGGACCTCACGTGCCGGAGCGGGACTTGTCCATCGCCTCGCGGAAGGCCGCGTAGCCGTTCAGCTCGGTGTGGTCCCCGGTCTTGCCCGACCTGCGATTACGCGCGGCCCAGCCACCCCAAAGACCCGCACCGACAGCTGCCGCGAGTGGAATCAGCAACCAGGCAAGTGATGCCATGTCGACCTCCCGACCCCATATGCGACCGCAACTGACTGATCAGCAGATTAACCATCCGCTCCGTCAACGCTCACGGCAGGGGTCGGGTTACGCAACCGGAAGCTCTTGGTCCAACTGGCCCGGCGGGGACGGGAAGAGGTCGGCGCACCTTGGCCCGAGGAGTCAGCAGGCGCCGACCCACTCCTCCTGGCCGTCGGAGAAGCGCTGGTGCTTCCAGATCGGCACCTCGTGCTTGAGGTCGTCGATCAACTTGCGGCAGGCGGCGAAGGCCTCCCCGCGGTGCGGGCAGGAGACGGCCACGACGACCGCGAGGTCACCCACCGCGAGGTCGCCGACGCGGTGGACGGCGGCCAGGGCGCGGACCGGAAATTCGGCGACGACCTTCTCGGCCACCCGGCGCATCTCGGCCTCGACCGTCGGGTGGGCCGAATAGCCGAGCTCGTCGACGTCCGCACCGCCGTCGTGATTGCGCACCGTCCCCACGAAGAGCGCCGTGCCACCAGCGGCGTCGTCACCGACGGCCCGGAACACCTCGTCCAGAGAGAGCGGTGCGTCGCGGATCGCGAGCAGCCGAATGGGGTCCTGAGCGGCCTGCTCGCCGGGGTGATCGTTCGTGGTGCGTGCCATGCGGCCATGGTGCCGCACGGCACGGACATCACGGAATAGCGCTTTCACCCGGCACGCGCACGTGCCGCGTTGGAGCTCTCTACAGGCCCACCGGGGCTCGCGGCGATCTCGGCGGGTCCCAGCGGGTCCCAGCGGGTCTCAGCGGGTCTCAGCGGGTCTCAGATCCGGCGTCGCGCCTTCCGGGCGCGCCGCACCACCGCCGCCGCGCCGAGGAGCGCGACCGTCGCACCGGCGGCACCCGCGGCCGTGGCGTCCTTGCGCCCGAGCCTGCGTCCCGCCACCGTCCGGCGCCCCGCGACCTCTTCGAGCAGCTCCGCGAGGACCTCCTCGTTGGTCCACTGGGGCCGCCATCCGGCGTCGTGCAGCCTGCTGACGCTGACCACCCACGGATACATCGTGTACGCGAGGTCACCGGCGGGGGAAGGAGTGAGACCGATCCGGTGCAGTCGGGCCGCCGCGCCGAGTGCCACCGTGGAGGGCAGCTCCATGCGACGGATCTCGCTGAGCTCCTCGACCTCTTCCTGCTCAAGCCATCCGTCGCAGCCGACGGCGAGCTCCCCGTCGACCTTCTCCAGGACGGCGTACTCCAGGGCGCTGCACAGGTCCTCGACGTGGCAGAACTGCCAGGCCGGACGCGAGCCCGCCACCACGAGCAGCCGGGGCGACTCGAAGTACCGCGTGAGCGCGGTGTCCGTGCCGCCCACCAGGACGGCCGGCCGCACCACGGTGACGTTCAGACCGGGGTGGGCACGGGGTGCGCGCCGGGCGAGCCGCTCGACCTCAAGAAGATCACCGACACCGGTCGCCTCCGCGGTGGCACGCAATTCGGAGTCTTCGGAGAGGGGCAGTTCGTTGTCCGACAGCGCTCCGTAGACCATCGCCGACGTGCAGAGCACGACACGGTGGACACCGGCCGCCGCCGCGGCCGTGAGCACGGTCTGTGTGCCGCGTACGTTGTACGCCGTACGGGCGGCGGCGTCGGTCTCCAGGTCGAGATCGAGCGCGAGGTGGACCACGACGTCCGCGCCACGCAGCTTCTCGGCGATGGCCGGATCCCTGACGTCCAGGATGTGCCACTGGGCCTGGGCGCACTCGCCCCGCCGCTCGTCGATGGCGACGACCTGCTTGATCTCTTCGGACGCGGCGAGGCGCTCGGTCAGCAGAGCGCCCACGCCGGACGCGGCGCCGGTGACGGCGACCACGGGCCCCCGGACAGGAGCCGGTGTAGAAAGGTTTCGCGCTGCGCGAACCTGTGGATCTGGGGAACTCACCAGGCGTCTCCAGCGGTTGTCTTCAGTAGATACGCAAATGACGCGTACGTACCAGGTGGCATCCATCCTGCCGCAGGCCATGAGTCGGCGAAGCACTGAGGCCCGATCCCGTCACGGTGTCTACGCTGGGTGGTGTTGTAAGGCAGCCGCCGCCGGAACAGTACCGGTGGCCTGACGAGCCGAGGAATCCCGTGAGTGACACCCCATTCGGATTCGGCCTTCCGCCGGAGGAGCCGGAGAACGGCGACGAGGGCAAGAAGAAGGACAGCCCCGGAGGGGGACAGGGTGCAGGTGGTGGCCCTGGGAACCCGTTCGGCTTCGGAGGCCTGCCCGGCGCGGGCGGTCCGGGCGGCCAGGGCGGTGACAATCCGTTCGCCGCGATGTTCGGTTCGATGAATCCGAACGACCTGGGCGCCGCGTTCCAGCAGCTCGGCCAGATGCTCTCGTACGAGGGCGGCCCGGTGAACTGGGACATGGCCAAGGACATCGCCCGCCAGACGGTCTCCCAGGGCACGCCCGACGGCACCAAGGACTCCAGCGTCGGTCCCACGGAGCGCGGCGCGGTCGAGGAGGCAGTCCGCCTCGCCGACCTGTGGCTCGACGACGCGACGTCGCTGCCGTCCGGCTCCGGCGTGGCCGTGGCCTGGAGCCGCGCCGAGTGGGTCGAAGCGACCCTTCCGGTGTGGAAGGAGCTGGTCGACCCGGTCGCCGAGCGCGTCGGCCTCGCCATGGGCGACGTGCTGCCCGAGGAGATGCAGGCCATGGCGGGCCCGCTGATCGGGATGATGCGCTCCATGGGCGGCGCCATGTTCGGCCAGCAGATCGGCCAGGCCGTGGGCGTGCTCGCGGGCGAGGTCGTCGGCTCCACCGACATCGGCCTGCCGCTCGGCCCGGCCGGCAAGGCCGCCCTCCTTCCGGTGAACGTCGAGGCCTTCGGCAAGGACCTGGGAATCGCCCAGGAGGAGGTCAGGCTCTACCTGGCGCTGCGCGAGGCCGCTCACCAGCGGCTCTTCGCCCACGTGCCGTGGCTGCGCTCGCATCTGTTCGGCGCGGTCGAGGGCTATGCCCGCGGCATCAAGGTCGACACGGCCAAGCTGGAGGACGTGGTCGGCCAGCTCGACCCGCAGAATCCCGAGCAGCTTCAGGAAGCACTCCAGCAGGGCATGTTCCAGCCGGAGGACACTCCCGAGCAGAAGGCCGCCCTGGCGCGTCTGGAGACGGCTCTCGCGCTCGTCGAGGGCTGGGTGGACGCAGTCGTCCACGCGGCGGCCAAGCCCCGCCTGGCGTCCGCGGACGCCCTCCGCGAGACGCTGCGCCGCCGCCGTGCGACGGGCGGCCCCGCGGAGCAGACCTTCGCCACGCTCATCGGCCTGGAGCTGCGCCCGCGCAGGCTGCGGGACGCCTCACGCCTGTGGGCCTCGCTCACGGACGCGCGTGGCGTGGACGGACGCGACGGCCTGTGGGCGCACCCGGACATGCTGCCGACGGCATCGGACCTGGACGACCCGGACGGCTTCGTGCACCACGAGCAGCTGGACTTCTCCGAGCTGGACAAGATGCTCGGCGAGGCGGCGGGCGGCTCCGCCAAGCCGGACCTCAAGAAAGACACCGAGGACGACGGCGACGACAGCGACGACAAGGGCGACAGCGAGAAGTGAGCCTGTATGACGACGCGGTCCTCGTACTGAAGAGCTACGAGGACCAGGAAGAGCTGCGCCAGTACTACCTGGACCACTTGGCGGCCCATCCGGACGACGGCATGTGGAAGGCCTGCACGGACGGCCATGTGACGGCCAGCGCCCTGGTGATCGACCCGGTGCGCGGGCGCGTCCTGCTGACCCTGCACAAGAAGCTGCGGATGTGGCTCCAGATGGGCGGGCACTGCGAGCCGGGTGACCCGACACTGGCCGCGGCAGCGCTGCGTGAGGCGACGGAGGAGTCCGGCGTACCGGGCCTGACGCTCCTTGCGGGCGGCCCCGTCCGCCTGGACCGGCACCCGATCCCGGGCCCGTGCACACAGCACCTCGACGTGCAGTACGCCGCCCTCGCCCCGTCCGGAGCGATCGAGGCGATCAGCGACGAGTCCCTCGACCTGCGCTGGTTCGCCTACGACGAGGTGGCGGGGGTGGCGGACGAGTCGGTGGTGCGCCTGGTGGAGGCGACGAGGGCGCGGCTGTAGGCAGCGCCCCGTAAGGGGCGCGGGGAACTGCGCGACCAGCCACTACTGGCCCGCAGATTCCCCGCGCCCCTTCTGGTTCTGTCCCGCCCGGAGAGGGTTCAGCTCCAGACGTTGCCCTGGTTCTGCCCCCGGGCACCCTGCTGTCCGACGCCGAATTGGGCGCGCGCGCCCTGCCCGATGACCGCGTTCTGGGGCGGCAGCATCTCGCTCGGCTGGACGAGGGCGTAGCCCTGACCCATGAAGCTGAGCTCCCAGCCCTCACCGGTGTTGCCACGGCGCCGCCACACGCCCGATGAGTGCGTCTGGGCCTGCATCTGCACCCGCAGGCCGTTCGACCAGGCGACGATCGCGTCGGCGTCGGCGTTCACGTACTGGTCGGGCGTGACCTGCAACATCAGCGGCTGGCCCGAGGTCATCAGGGCGACCTTGCCGCGGCCCGTGATGTTGAGCTGGTACTTGCCGGAGCCGGAGATGCCGTACTGGCTGTCCACGGCGATGACCTGGTGCGTCAGCGACGAGTCGAGCGCGAGGACGTAGCTGCTGTCCACGGTCAGACCGTCCTGGTCCACATCCACTACGTGGATGTACTGGGCGAGGTTGGCGAGGTAGACCGTGCCCTGGCCGTGGCAGCGCATCAGGTCGAGGCCCTCGCCGGTGTGCGCACGGGCCCGCTGGTTGCCCTGGCTCTGGTACTCGGCGTCGAACTCCATCAGACCCTGGTAGGCGACCATGGACCCCTTGCGGGCCAGGATGTCGTCGTGGCCCGCGAGGGCCACCCGAAGGAGCTGCGGGTTCTGGACGGTGTAGCGCTCCTGAGTCTGCTGCTCGGAGTGCGCGAAAAGTGGGCTCTGCATGGTGTGTTGCTCCCCCTCAGCCCCGGGCTCGGAGACGGTCGGTGCTGTCCTCGCTGGGCTGTACGACGACGATGCCCTCCCCGGAGAAGCCCATCTGGTAGGCCTCGCCGCTGCCGCGCCCGATGAGCGAACCGGCCTTGAAGCTGCGCTTGCCCTTCACCTTGAGGTTCGGGGACCAGGCGATCAGGGCGTCCGGGTCGACGTACGTCTCGTCCTCGCCGCGGCCGCAGTCGACGACGACCGGGGTGCCGCGGGAGGTCAGCGCCACCCAGCCCTGGCCGGAGAGCTTGATGTTCCACAGGCCCTGACCGGCGAACTTGGCCATGCCCTTGACCCGCTCGACGCCCCACTGGAGGGATGTGTCGAAGGCCAGCAGGTTCGTGCCGTTCACCGAGAGCGAGTCGCCCGCCAGATTGATGACGACGACGTCGGCTCCGTAGTCGGCGAGATAGAGCAGGCCGTCTCCGGAGCACTTCATCAGAGGTGCGCCCTCGCCGGTCATCCACTCCTTCGCGATCTGGCGGACGGCGGGCGGATTGGGCTCGTACTGCACGAACCCTTCGTAGGCGACCATCGAGCCCACGCGCGCGAGGAGGTCGTTTCCGGTCTGCATCGCCACCTTGAGCATGTGGTGGCCGTGGTTCTCCATACGGGCAGCGACAGGCGCCGCGGCGAAGCCCGCGAGTTGCTGATTCATGACGGGCTCCCTCAGACCTCGAACGGCTGGACGATGATGAAGTTGCCGGGTGCGCCCCGGAACTGCAGGTTCACGCTCTCCCCCGTGGAGCCCGCGTACGCGTTGCTGCGCAGCCGGACCTGGCTGGAGACGATCGCCTGAGCCGCCGCCGACCAGGCGACCACGGCGTTGCAGTCGGCGAACGTCGTCGGCGTGACGGGCAGGACGACGGGCACACCGTGCGTCTTGACGATGACCGTGCCGGTGCCCTGGAACTGCATCACGAACAGCGCGCCACCGGGGATCCCGTGGCCCTCGATCCTGCGCACCTCGTGCTGGAGGGACTCGTCGAACGCGAGGACGTTCTCCGCGGAGACACAGATCGCGTCGCCCTGGAGCTCGATGGGGTGCAGATGCGTGGCTTCCTCGGCGAGGAAGACCTGGCCCCGGCCGGAGCAGCGCATCAGCTGCATCTCCTGGCCGGTGGAGTTGCCCACGACGCGGCCCGCGAAGCCCGCGCCCTTGTAGCTGAACTCGACCTTGCCCTGGTAGAGCACCATGCTGCCCTGGCGGGCGAGCACGGCCTGCTCGCTGACGCCGAGGTCGACGCGGATCAGCTTCTCGTTCTGCTGTGTCCAGCGCTGCCCGGTGGGGGCCTCGCGGTACGCCGCGAGAGCCGCGGTCACGCCGCCGGCCTGCGGGGAACCCTGGGGGACGCCGGCTCCGTACGGGGACGGGGCGGCGGGCTGACCGGGGAACTGCCCGGAGGGCTGCTGGCCGTAGCCGGGAGGCATCGGAGCGCTGGGCTGCTGGCCGTAACCGGGCGGCGGGGGCGCCGACTGACCGGGCACCTGGCCGAACTGCGGCTGCTGCTGCGGCGGTTGCTGGCCGGGCTGTCCGTACGGCGCGGGGGGCGGCGGGGGCGGAACCGTGCCGCCCTGCGGCTGGTTCGGCTGATGCATCGGCGCGACGATGGTCTGTGCGGCGTGTATCGACGGATCGAAGTTCTGGGCCGGAGCAGGGGCCGGAGCAGGGGCGGGCGCGGGGGCCGGAGCAGGCGCGGGGGCCGGGGCCGGGGTCTGTGCGGGGGCCGCCGGGGCGCCGAACGCGGGCGGGGCTGCGGCCTGGCCGGGCGGCGCGAAGGACGGCGCACCGGTGGCCTGCGGTGCCTGCGGCGCGGGCTCCTCCTCGGCGACCTCGCCGCCGAAGTTCTTCAGGAGCGCGTCGAGACCGCCGTCGAAGCCCTGGCCGATCGCGGCGAACCGCCAGACGTCCTTCATATAGAAGTCGCCCAGCATCACGGCACGTTCCGTGGAGAACTCCGCGCCGTTGAAGGAGTAGCGGGCCACTTCCTCGCCGCCCGCGACGATCCGGATGTAGCCGGGGGCGACCTGCGACATCTGCCCCGCGCCGTCGATCGTCGCGGTGAACGACAGCTTCTTGATCTGCGACGGGATCCGGTCGAGCGTGACCCGGAAGGACTCCGTGTCACCGGCCTGCGCCCCGAGGAGCTGGATGGACTCCTCGGGCGACTTCGGCTGGTTGAAGAAGATGAAGTAACTGTCGTCCGAGAGCCGCTCGTCCGCGTCCAGGCCGAAGCAACTGATGTCGAAGCTCAGTCCGGGGGCGGAGATCTGCACGCCTACGTACAGATCGGTGCCCGCGGTGAGGTCACTGATCTTGGCCTTGTGGCCGCGTTGGAATTCCCTGGCCATACGTAACGACCGTCCCCCATCCCGAATGTAAATGCGTCGCGTCAGGCTAACCGCAAAGTCCGACAGCGGGCCAAGCCGGTACAGACCCGGTACACAACATCCGAGGGGGGCGGAAGTTCACTCGTCGCGCGCGGCGGGCTGGTGGGGCAGCCGGTCGGCCGCGACCACACCTTCGAGGTACCCACGAGCCCGCTCCGTCCGGGGGTAGGCCTCCAGGAGCTGCCAGAAGTCGGATCCGTGTCCGGGTACGAGGAGGTGCGCGAGTTCATGGACGAGTACGTAGTCGACGACGTACTCGGGCATGCCCTGCAGCCGGTGCGAAAGCCGGATGCTGCCCTCCGCCGGGGTGCACGATCCCCATCGGGTGTTCTGGTTCGTGACCCAGCGAACGGACGCGGGCCTGGCCCGACCGTCGAAGTACTGCTCGGAGAGCCGCTCGGCGCGCTCGACCAGCTCCGCGTCGCCCAGGACCCGCTTGCTCTCCTGGGCCGCGAGCTTGTCGAGCATGACGTTGACCCAGCGCTGTTCCTCGGCCTCGGACATGCGGGCGGGGATGAGCACGACGGTGCGATCGCCCTCTCGGTACGCGGAGACCGTTCGGCGGCGGCGGGCGCTCCGTCTGACCTCGACCGCGCTCGCCCCGTAGCCGGGTGACGGCGGGCTGGTCATGCTGCGCTGTGGGTTTCCGGCGCGGTGCAGTGGGTCGGCGGGCACGCCCCGACGTTACCCGCTGGGCAGGGGGGAAGTCCCGCCTCCGGATCGGTTCGGCGGGGTATCGCTCCCCGTCCGATCGATTAGTACGACGAATACCCCCTGCCTGTGGACAACGCTCGGCGGGTATCCGTCGGAGCGGGCATTCTGGCTGACGACCGGCGATGCGGACGGGGATCGACAGCGCCGGACGACCACGGGGGGCGACCATGCATCCGATCTTGAAACCGGCGTTGCGGCGCGGCTGGCGCGATCTGAGCACCATCCAGTTCGGCGTGGCGCCCGCACACGCCCAGGTGCTCGGTCCTGTCGACACGGCGACGGGCAGTTTCCTCCAGCTCCTGGACGGGACACGCGGGCTGCCGCTCCTTCGCGACGAGGGAAGACGAATGGGGCTGCCCGACGATCATGTGGACAAGCTGGTGCGTCGGCTGTCCAGGGCCGGGCTGCTCGACGATGCGACGGGAGGCGGCGCTGCGGCCGACGCCCTGCGCAAGCGGGGCCGGGCCATGGACCGGCTGCGCCCGGATCTGGCCTCTCTGTCGGTCGTGACGCGCGAGCCGGGCGACGGAATGAGGAAACTGGCCGCGCGCCGCGCCATGCGGGTCCAGGTCCGGGGCGCGGGCCGGGTGGGTGCGGTGGTGGCCTCGGTCCTTTCCGGGGCAGGCGTGGGGCAGGTCGATGTGATGGAGGGAGGAGTCGTCGAACCCTGGGATGTGGCGCCGGGCGGTCTGCCCGCCGACACGGTCGGCGATCGCAGGGACGCGGCGGCCCGGCGGGTCGTGCGGCAATCGGCTCCGGACCAGCCGCCCCGTCGGGGACGGAAAGGAGCGGGGGCACCAGGAGAAGGGGAGCCGGGACTCTCCCTGGTGATCATCGCCCCGCGGGACGGTCTTGACGTTCATGCTCCCGACCCGGTCGCCGCGGAGCCGTTCGTCTCGTCCGGAACACCGCATCTTTACGCGGGCGTGATCGAGGGAACCGGAGTGGTGGGGCCGCTCGTCCTGCCGGGGACGACGGCCTGTGCGGGCTGTCTGGCGCTGGAGCGTGCGGACCGGGATCCCACCTGGCCACGGATGCTGGCGCAGTGGCGTTCGGGACGCGCGCGCCATGTCACCGCGTGCGATCTGGCCCTGTCGACCACCATCGCCGGCCTTGCCGCGGCGCATGCCCTCGCTTTTCTGGACGGGGCGGCACCGGCGAGTGCGGGAGCCCGCTGGGAGGCGTCGGTGCCCGGGTTCGACTGGCACGCACGGCCGGTTTCACCACATCTCGCGTGCCCGTGCGGGGCGGGAGTGGTGGATAAGGGGGAACACCCCGCCGGGGACAGAGAGCCGCACGACACAATGGCCGGGTAACCGCCTGACAAGGCGTGGCTGTCTGGGATTTGGAGGGGCGCATGTCTGATCTTCCCCGGAAGGCGGTAACCCGTACCGCCAAACTGGCCGCGCTGCCACTCGGCTTTGCCGGGCGGGCGACCTGGGGTCTCGGCAAGCGGATCGGAGGGAAATCGGCGGAGATCGTCGGCCGTGAGCTTCAGCAGCGCACGGCGGACCAGCTGTTCAAGGTGCTCGGCGAGCTCAAGGGCGGCGCCATGAAGTTCGGCCAGGCCCTTTCGGTCTTCGAGTCGGCGCTGCCGGAGGAGGTCGCGGGGCCCTATCGCGCCGCGCTGACGAAACTGCAGGAAGCGGCACCGCCGATGCCCACGCGCACCGTGCACGCCGTGCTCGCTGAGCGGCTCGGCGATGACTGGCGCGAGCTGTTCCTGGAGTTCGAGGACAAGCCGGCCGCCGCCGCTTCGATCGGCCAGGTCCACCGGGCGGTGTGGGGGGACGGGCGCGAGGTCGCGGTCAAGGTGCAGTATCCGGGGGCGGGCGAGGCACTGCTCTCCGATCTGAACCAGCTCAGCCGGTTCGCCAGGCTTCTGGGGCCGTTGATTCCGGGGATGGACCTCAAGCCGCTCATCGCGGAGCTGCGCGACCGCGTCTCCGAGGAGCTCGACTACAGCCTTG
This sequence comes from Streptomyces sp. NPDC031274, assembly GCF_055570235.1. NCBI lineage: Bacteria > Bacillati > Actinomycetota > Actinomycetes > Kitasatosporales > Streptomycetaceae > Streptomyces > Streptomyces sp. NPDC031274. Next base: position 271,097 of record NZ_JBVIHP010000006.1, read on the forward strand.
AGGCCCAGGCGCAGCACGCGCACGCCGAGGAGTTCGCGGACGATCCGGATGTCGTGGTGCCCGATGTGGTGCACCAGAGCGAGCAGGTCCTGGTGACGGAGTGGATCGACGGGGTGCCCCTGTCGGACGTGATAGCGGACGGCACGCAGGAGCAGCGGGACCGGGCGGGACAGCTCCTTGCCCGCTTCCTCTTCTCGGGTCCGGCGCGCACCGGCCTGCTGCACGCCGATCCGCACCCGGGCAACTTCCGTCTGCTGCCCGACGAGAAGGGCGGCTTGCGGCTCGGCGTCCTGGACTTCGGCACGGTGGACCGGCTGCCCGGCGGACTGCCCCCGACCATCGGCCGCTCCCTGCGGATGACGCTCGACGGCGAGGCCGACGCGGTCTACGCGATGTTGCGCGAGGAGGACTTCGTCCAGGAGTCCATCGAGCTGGAGCCGGACGCGGTCCTCGACTATCTGCTGCCGATCATCGAACCGATGCTGGTGGAGGAGTTCACCTTCACCCGCGGCTGGATGCGCGGCCAGGCGGCGCGGGTGGCCGATCCCCGCTCCCCCGCCTATCAGTTGGGCAAGCGGCTGAACCTCCCGCCGTCGTATCTGCTGATCCACCGTGTGACGTTGAGCACGATCGGGGTGCTCTGTCAGCTCGGGGCGACGGTGCGGATGCGGGACGAGCTCGAGGAGTGGCTGCCGGGCTTCGTGGAAGAGGAGCCTCAGGAGCAGGAGGCGGACGATCCGGCGGCCGGGGCCTGAGGCTGTGGCCCGCCTCACCGTCGGCTCGCCCTCGCCGTCGGCTCGCCCTCACCACCAGGGTGAGTCGAGTCGTCCCTCGATGGCTCTGATGTTCTCGCGGGCGCAGGAGTCACAGAAGTAGCGGCGGGCGCCGTTCTCCACGGAACAGGTCCAGGTGGGCGGCGCGCCTTCGGCGACCGCTCCGCAGCGGGAACACACGAGATTCTCGGCGCCCGCGGGCTGAGGATTCTGCTGGTCCACCCAGCGACCATATCGCCGCTTCCGGAGCTTCGCCCGGCACAACGCACCGCGGGGGCCGGTCCGTTCGGACCGGCCCCCGCGGGCATCGTGGTGAAGCTCAGGCAACGCTCCGGCTCGTCACTGCATGACGGCCAGGGCGAGCGCGCGCTTGGCGCGCAGCGACGCGCGCTCGGCACGACGCTGCATCCGTCGAGCCGCCATCACACGGGCGGCCGGGCGCTGGGCCTCGGCTTCCAGCATGCGTTCGTGCATATGCGCACGAGCCAAGGCTTCTGGGATGAGTTGCATCTCGCGGGTCCTGTTCTGGCGCGAGTCGTTCGCACCGGTGGTGGTGAAGTCCTGGGGGGCGGCGGAGCCTGCGGGCTCGGCGGTGGCTGTCTTCATCGGGGCCTGCTTCTTGGGGTCGTGCGTCAGGGGGTGATCGATCGTTCCGATGGCGTTCATGCGGCAACAACCGGGTTCTTGCGCGGACGGCCACGGGGCCGCTTGCGGGCAACGACGACACCCTGGACGAAGAGCTCGCCGCCCCAGACGCCCCACGGCTCGCGCCGCTCCTTGGCGCCGGCCAGGCAGGCCTCCATCAGCGGGCAGGTACGGCAGAGGGACTTGGCGTACTCGACGTCCGCCGGCGACTCGGCGAAGAAGACCTCCGGGTCGTAGGCACGGCAGGGGACGGGTACGCCGAGGTTCTCGATGGCGTCGTCGAGCGCGGTGAGCGCGGTGAGGGGAGTCAAGGTCGGGTCCTCCGTGGGAGCGGGCGGGGGGAGAGTCTCTGAAGGCGGTACGGACGGGGCGTGCGCTTCGAGTTGCACGGTGGTGTTTTCCTCGTCTGGTCGTGCCGGCCTGGGTCGGCCGGTTGGCGGCTGGTACCGGGTCTTGCTCGGCCCCTTCGCTCCGTCATCCCGTTTTGGGGAAAACAGAAGGGCCGCGGATCCCGGGTGGGGTTCCGCGGCCCTGAAGGCGCCGGTCTGATCGAGGATCAGACTGGATCACTCCAGGGTTCGAGCCCACGGAAGGCCCACATCATGTGGTGGTGCTTCGTCGTCTGCTGCTTCGTGGATGCGGCACCGGCTGCGGCAAAGGCATAGGCCTTGGCCTGTCCTGTCGCTACTGCTTCCGGTGCCTTGGTCGCTCGCTCGTCGCCCTCATTGACCTCACGCGTCGGAAGAACGTTGAGACGCGGGAGGGACAGAGGCAGGACGGAGGACTCCGGACGGACGGCGGCGGCAGCGATGCCACCGGACAGACCGGTGCCCAGGTTCGAGAAGCCGAGCAGGCAGGAAGCGACGACCGAGCGATCGGTCATTTTCACGGTGCTGATGAAGCTCTCGTTGATGCTGATCACTGGAATCGCCTCCTCTCGGCGTCTATGGGATCGGCCGGAACCGATCCTGCGGGCTATTAAGTACAGCACGGGGCGAGGGCTTCGGAGAAGCCGCCGTTCCCGTGCTTAAGAACCTATGGGTCTTCCTTGCGCATGCGCAAACTATTTTTTCGACGAGTTTGAATCAGTTGCCATCGGCGCCCCTTACACCCTCTCCACCTGCACAAATGGCGAGGACATCAGATCCATAGCGGTTGAGCTTGCGCACACCGACGCCCGGGATCCGGGCCAACTCGCCCTCCTCGTCGGGTGCGGCCTCCGCGATGGCGATCAAAGTCTTGTCCGTGAACACGCAGTACGCGGGCTGTCCCAGCTGCTGCGCCTGGCCCGATCGCCACTCCCGCAGCCGCTCGTAGAGCCCCTCGTCCATGTCGGACGGGCAGTCCTCGCACCGCATCAGTTTCATCTCGCCCGCGTCCGTCAGGCTCCGTCCGCAGACGCGGCACCGGGCCGGGGACCTGCTCGTCCGCCGACGGCTCCTGGCGCCGCCGCTCTCCTCGCCGCCGCTGCCGTAGCCACGCTCGACACCGCCGGGCCCGCCGCCCGCGGCGCGCGATCCCGTGCCCGCTCCCGAGCCCGGGCGCAGCCCGTCCAGGAAGCGGCTGGGGCGGCGTCCCGCGCGACCGCCCGGTGAGCGGGAAAGGGCCCAGGAGAGGGAGAGGTGGAGGCGGGCCCGGGTGACGCCCACGTACAGGAGGCGGCGCTCCTCCTCGACCTGCTCGTCGGTCTTGGCATAAGTGATCGGCATCATGCCCTCGGCGAGGCCGACCAGGAAGACGGCGTCCCACTCCAGGCCCTTGGCGGCGTGCAGCGAGGCGAGGGTGACGCCCTCGACGGTCGGCGCGTGCTGGGCGCTCGCGCGCTCGTCGAGCTCCCCCACGAGGTCGGAGAGCGTCGCCCCGGGCTTGGCACGCTCGAAGTCCTCGGCGAGACGCACCAGGGCCGCCAGGGACTCCCAACGGTCGCGGGCCGCGCCGGAGCCCGCCGGGGGCTGTGTGGTCCAGCCCTTCGTGGAGAGGACGGCACGCACCTGCGAGGGCAGGTCGACGACGTCGTCGAGCAGGGAGTCGTTGCCTCCGAAGCGCGCCGCGCCGCGCAGGGCCGCGCCCGCCTCCCGGACCTCGGTGCGCTCGAAGAACCGCTCGGCGCCGCGCAGCTGATAGGGCACGTTGGCGTCGGCGAGCGCCTGTTCGTAGATCTCGGACTGGGAGTTCGTGCGGAAGAGGACCGCGATCTCGCTCGCCGGGACGCCGTCGGCGATGAGGGCCCTGATGCGGCGGGCGGCGCCTTCGGCCTCGGCGGGCTCGTCCGCGTACTCCGTGTAGACCGGCTCGGCCCCGGCGTCGCGTTGCGAGATCAGTTCGAGGCGGTGATCGGCGGCGCGGCCCCGGGCCTGGGAGAGCAGGCCGTTGGCGAGGTGGACGACCTGGGGCGTCGAGCGGTAGTCCCTGACGAGCTTGACGACCGTCGCTCCGGGGTGGCGGGTGCGGAAGTTCAGCAGGTGGTCGGGGGTAGCGCCGGTGAAGGAGTAGATCGTCTGGCTGGCGTCGCCGACGACGCAGAGGCTGTCGCGGTCGCCGAGCCACAGCTCCAGGAGGCGCTGCTGGAGCGGGCTGACGTCCTGATACTCGTCGACCACGAAGTGCTGGTACTGGGCGCGGACCTGGTCGGCGATGTCGTGGCGGTCCTGGAGGATGCCGACGGCCAGGAGCAGGACGTCTTCGAAGTCGATGACGGCGCGGTCCCGCTTGAGGTCCTCGTACGCCCCGTAGATCTGGGCGATCTCCGCCGCGTCCCGGGGGATGAGGCGGCCCGATTTCGCGGCGGCGGCCGCATAGTCCGCGGGGACGGTCTGGGTGACCTTGGACCACTCGATCTCGCTGGTCACGTCGCGCAGTTCATTGCGGTCGAGGCGAATGCGGGAGGCGGCCGCCGCGTCCGCGACGAGTTTGATCTTGCGGTCGACGATCCGGGGCAGCTGGCCACCGACTGCTTTCGGCCAGAAGAACTGGAGCTGGCGCAGGGCTGCGGAGTGGAACGTGCGTGCCTGGACTCCGGAGGCGCCGAGCTGGCGCAGGCGTCCGCGCATCTCGCCCGCCGCGCGGTTGGTGAACGTGACGGCGAGCACGCTGGCGGGCTGGAGGATCCCGGCGCGCACGCCGTAGGCGATCCGGTGGGTGATCGCCCGTGTCTTGCCCGTCCCGGCGCCCGCCAGGACACACACCGGTCCGTGCAGGGCCGTCGCCACCTCGCGCTGCTCGGGGTCGAGCCCGGCGAGCACCGCGTCGGCAGAGTCCGGGACCTGCGGGAAGAGGGTGGAGTGCGTTGCTGCTGTCACCCCGCCATGCTGCCAGGTCGCCGGAGACGCGTGAGCCCGTTGTCCACAGGGAGGCCCGCGCGGTCGTACTAATACGGGAATGGTGGCCGGGTCACGTACGTTCAGGTCATTGCGATGACGCACCCCGAGCAACAAAGGAGCGCGAGACACATGCCGGGCACTGTGACGATGTACAGCACCACGTGGTGCGGCTACTGCCGCCGGCTCAAGGGCCAGATGGACCGCGAGGGCATCACGTACAACGAGATCAACATTGAGCACGACCCGGATTCCGCGGCCTTCGTCGAGAAGGCGAACGGCGGAAACCAGACGGTTCCCACCGTTCTCTTCCCTGACGGCTCGACGCTGACGAACCCGTCGCTCGCACAGGTGAAGCAGAAGCTGACCGCCTGAGCGGCTGGCAGGGCCCCTTCCGCCGGAGGCGGTCCTAGCCGACAGTGCCCGGCTTAGGCAGGGGCTTGCCGTACCAGAGCTCGATCAGTCGGGCCGCAATCGAGATTCCGTACGGAGGCAGAACCTCCCCGGACTCGAATGCGGCCCGCAGGTCTTCCCGGGAGAACCAGCGGGCCTCGGAGATCTCCTCGCCGTCCACGTTGATCTCCGACGACGTGGCGTCGGCCATGAAGCCGAGCATCAGGCTGGAGGGGAACGGCCAGGGCTGGCTCGCGACGTACTCGACGTCGCCGACCACGACACCGGCCTCCTCCCAGACCTCGCGCCGCACCGACGTCTCGATGGACTCGCCCGGCTCCACGAAGCCCGCCAGCGTCGAGAAGCGCCCCTCGGGCCAGTGCACCTGGCGGCCCAGGAGCGCGCGGTCCTGGTCGTCCGTCACGAGCATGATCACGGCCGGATCCGTACGCGGGTAGTGCTCGGCGCCGCACGCCTGGCAGCGGCGGATGTGGCCGGCCGCCGCGATGACGGTGCGCTCGCCGCAGCGCGAGCAGAAGCGGTGCAGGCGCTGCCAGTTCTCCAGGGCGACGGCGTGCACCATCAGGCCCGCGTCACGGGGCGACAGGAGAAGGCCTGCCTCGCGCAGGCCCGCGGGGCGCGCCTGCTGGTCCATGCGGCCCGGCAGGGAGTCCTTCTGCAGTGCGAAGTAGCTGACGCCGTCGTCGTCCGTGCCCAGGAAGTAGCGGTGGGCCTCGGTGAGGGGCGCTTCGAAGGTCGGGGTCATCACCAGTTCGGTGTTGCCGTCCGGCGTCTCGTCGATGAGTACCTGTCCGCCGGAGACCACGAAGACCCGTGTCGTGGGGTGGCTCCAGGCGGCGGCGAGCCAGGCCTCGTCGAGGCGGTGGTGGGCTGCGCGATCGATGCCGCTCGGTGCGGTGAGCGAGACGGGACGGTCAGCGGTGCGGTCGGTCCAGGTGGTCACAGGTGCTTCCAACTCCCCCGATGGAATGGGTGGTTCAGCAGGATCATCAGGTCGGGTGGTCTCAGTGTGCGGCGCGCCAGTGCTCGGCGAGGTCGCCCCACAGGTAGGCCGTCGTCTCGACGCCCTTGAGGAGCAGATCGATTTCGACCTTCTCGTTCGGCGCGTGCCAGCCGTCGGACGGCACGGAGATGCCCAGGAAGAGCACGGGGGCGGCGAGTACGTCCTGGAGATCGGCGGCCGGTCCCGAACCGCCCTCTCGGGTGAAGCGGATCGGCTGTTCGAAAGCCTTGCCCATCGCCCGTACGACTGACTGCAGGGCGGGGTGGTCGAGCGGCGTCAGGCACGGGCGCGTGGCGGAGCCGAAGGTGATCGTGTGGCTGATTCCGTTCGGCAGCTGGCCGGCGACCCAGGTGCGCACGGCTTCTTCGACACGGTCCGGGTCCTGGCCCGCGACCAGCCGGAAGGAGAGCTTCAGGAAGGCGGACGACGGGACGATCGTCTTGCCGCCCGGTCCTTGGTAGCCGCCGCCGATGCCGTTGACCTCGGCGGTGGGGCGGGCCCAGATGCGCTCCAGGGTGGTGTGGCCCGCTTCTCCGTGGGTCGCGTGCGACTTGGCCGTGCGCAGCCAGCTCTCCTCGTCGAAGGGCAGCTCGGCGAAGAGCTCGCGCTCGCGGTCGGTGAGTTCGGTGATGCCTTCGTAGAAGCCGGGGACGGCCACGCGCGCGTGCTCGTCGTGCAGCGCGGCGACGAGGCGCGCGGCCGCGGTCGCCGGGTTCGGTACGGCGCCGCCGAAGGAGCCCGAGTGGATGTCCTGGTCGGGTCCGCGCAGCTCGATCTCGCAGTCGGCGAGGCCGCGCATGCCGGTGCAGACCGTCGGGGTGTCCTCGGCCCACATGCCGGTGTCCGAGACGATCACCGCGTCGGCCGCGATGCGCTCCTTGCGCTCCTCGATCAGCGCGCGGAAGTTCGGGGAGCCCGACTCCTCCTCGCCCTCGATCAGGAGCTTGAGGTTCACCGCGGGGGCGGTGCGGCCGGTGGCGGCGAGGTGGGCGCGGACGCCGAGTGTGTGGAAGAACACCTGGCCCTTGTCGTCGGCCGCCCCGCGCGCGTAGAGGCGGTTTCCCTGGACGACGGGCTCGAAGGGGTCGGTGTGCCAGCCGTCCTCGCGGGCCGCGGGCTGCACGTCGTGGTGGCCGTAGACGAGGACCGTGGGGGCCTCGGGGTCCCCGGAGGGCCAGTCGGCGAAGACGGCGGGAGCGCCGGCCGTCGGCCAGACCTCGACGGTCGGGAAGCCGGTCTCCTTGAGCTGGGCCGCGAGCCAGTCCGCGCTGCGCCGCACGTCCTGTCCGTGATCGGGCTGTGCCGACACGGACGGGATGCGCAGCCACTCGGCGAGATCGTCGAGGAAGGCGGCACGGTGGGTCTGGATGAACGTACGGACGGCGCTGCCGCCACTGACGTCGCTGTCAACGGACTGGCTCATGGTCACGAGCCTATCCGCCTCCGGGAGCCGACTCGTCCGCTGGTTCATCCCCCGGACGCCCGCCCGGTTCCTCCAGGAGAATCCGCTCAAGATCGGCCCGGCCCGGCAGGTGTGCGGGGCGGGAGATCTCACCGCTGCGCACGTACAGGAACGACGCCTTCACGGACTCCGGGGGCACGTCGTGCAGCTCGGCCCAGGCCAGACGGTAGACGGCGAGCTGGAGGGGGTCGGCGGTGCGGTTGCGGCTGGTCTTCCAGTCGACGATCTCGTACGTCACGTCATCGCCGTCGACCTCCTTGTAGACCGCGTCGATCCGGCCGCGGACGACGCGGCCCGCGAGCGTCAGCTGGAAGGGCACCTCGACGCGGTGAGGAGTGCGGTGGGCGTACTCGGTGCGCTCGAAGGCCTCCTTGAGTGCGTCCAGATCGCGTTCGTCGGCGATCTCGGCCTCGCCGGGGCCGCCGCCCGGCAGGTCCTCGGGGGCGAGCAGCGGGAGGCGCAGCTCCTCGAAGCGGGTCTCGATCCAGGCGTGGAAACGGGTGCCCCGGCGGGCCGCGGGCTGCGGCGGGCGTGGCATGGGGCGCGCGAGCTCCTGCGCGAAACCCTCGGGGTCGGCGGCCAGGCGCAGCACTTCGGACGCGGTGAGCGACGCCGGTACGGGAATGTCCCTGATCGCCTCTCGGGCGCGCAGGAGTTCGCCGGTGAGGGCGTCCAGGTCTCGGTCCCAGGAGGCGAGCGTGCGGGCCTCCTCCGGGGTGAGACGGGGCTCCTCCGGAGTGAGGCCGGGCTCCTCAGGGATGGTGTCGGCAGGGTGCGGGTGGGCGGTCGCGGAGGGCAGGGGGGCCACCTGGTGCGGGATCGCCGGACGGGCCGATGTCCAGGAATCCCACTCCTCGGAGTCGGCGTCGGACGGCTCGGCCTCTCCGTAGGGCGGCTCTTCGTCCTCCTCCGGAGGGGGCGGCCAGTCCGGGTCGTCGGACGGGGGCACGTCGTCGTACGCCGAAGGGTGGGGCTCTTCGTGCGAGCGGGCGTCGCCGCCCGGAGCCACCGCCCCCTCCCCCGTCAGGCTGTCCAGATGCGTGAGGACCGTCTGTGCGGCGGCCCGGCGGCGGGCCAGGGACATGTCGTCCAGCGGGAGCGGCCACGCGTGTTCGGCCGCGGCCTCCGCAAGGGCGGGGTTCTCCTCACCCTCCTCCGGTTCGTCCGCCCAGGCCTCGATCTCTCCGTGGCCCACCGCGCAGTGGTCGTACAGCGCCTTGAGGAAGTCCGAGGGGCCGCGCGGCTTCTTCTGCGAAGGGCCCCACCAGTGGCCTGAGCCCAGGAGCAGCGAGCGGGGGCGGGTGAACGTCACATAGCCGAGGCGGAGCTCCTCGGTGCGCTGGTGGTCCTTCATGTCCTCGTGGAACGCCTTCATGGACCGGGAGTCCCACGCCTCGATGTCGGGCAGGGTCGCCGCGTCCCCGCGCAGCGCGTGCGGGACGACCTTGCCCTGCGCCGTCCACTTCTCGCGGCCCTGGGTACTGGGGAACGTCCCGGTGACCAGGCCGGGGACGGCCACGACGTCCCACTCCAGGCCCTTGGACTTGTGCGCGGTGAGCACCTTGACGGTGTTCTCGCCGCCGGGCAGGGCGTTGTCCAGACCCTTCTCGTACTGCGCCGCCGTCCGCAGGAAGGCGAGGAAGGCGAGGAGGCTCGCCCCGCTGTCGTTCGCGGCGAAGGACGCGGCGACGTCCAGGAAGTTCGACAGCGTCTCGCGGCGGCGGGCCGCGAGGGCGTGCGGTGACGCGGAGAGCTCGACTTCGAGCCCCGTGACGGCGAGCACCCGGTGCAGCACGTCCATCAGCGGGTCGGCAAGGGAGCGGCGCAGGTCGCGCAGTTCGGCGGCGAGGCGGGCGAACCGCACCCTCGCCTCCGGCGAGAAGGGCAGACCGTCGTCCTGTGTGTCCTCCTCCAGAGGCGTCTCCAGGAACGTGTCGAGCGCGTCCGCGAGCGATATCACCTCGGCCGGGTCGACCCCCTCGACGGCTTCGGCGAGCCGCCGGTCCGGGTCGTCGGGGGCCGCGTGCCCGTGCCGTACGAGAAGGCGTGCGCGGCGGCCCAGGAGGGCGAGGTCGCGCGGGCCGATGCGCCAGCGCGGGCCGGTCAGCAGGCGCACCAGGGAGGCGTTCGCGCCCGGGTCCTGGAGCACCTCGCAGACGGCGACGAGGTCGGCGACCTCAGGCAGGTGCAGAAGCCCGGAGAGGCCCACGACCTCCACGGGGACGTCGCGGGCGACCAGCGCTCCCTGGATCTGTGCGAAGTCCGTCGCCGTGCGGCACAGGACCGCGATCTCGCCGGGGGCCTTTCCGGTGCGCACGAGGTGCGCGATGGAGTCGGCGATCCAGTCGATCTCCTCGGCGTGCGTACGCAACAGGGCGCAGCGCACCATGCCGTCGCGCTCGGCGCCGGGCGCGGGCCGCAGGGCCTCCACGCCCGCGTGCATCGCGCGCAGCGGCTCCGCGAGGCCGTTCGCGAGGTCCAGAAGGCGGCCACCGCTGCGGCGGTTCTCGCTGAGCGCGTGGCGGGCGGCGGGGCGCCCGTCGGCGTACGCGAAGTGCTCGGGGAAGTCGTCCAGGTTCGCCACGGACGCGCCGCGCCAGCCGTAGATCGCCTGGCAGGGGTCGCCGACCGCCGTCACGGGGTGGCCCGTGCCGCCTCCGAAGAGGCCTGCCAGGAGGATGCGCTGGGCGACCGACGTGTCCTGATACTCGTCGAGCAGGACGACCCGGAACTCCTCGCGCAGGATCTCGCCGACCTCCGCGCGGGTACGGGCCAGTGTCGCGGAGAGGGCGATCTGGTCGCCGAAGTCGAGGAGGTCGCGGGAGCGCTTCGCCTCCCTGTAGCGGCCGACGAGCTCGGCCAGTTCGAGCCGGGCCGCCGCCGTCTCCGGCACCTTGCGCAGGTCCGCGTTGGAGAGCTTGGCGCCCTCCAGGGCGTGCAGCAGTTCCGTGTCGTACGCCCGGAGCCTGTCGGGGCGCACGAGGTGCTCCGCGAGCTCGCTGTCGAGCGCGAGGAGGTCGCTGACGAGGTCGGGGAAGGAGCGGGTCAGCGCGGGATACGGTCCTGGCGCCTCGCGCAGCACGCGCGCTGCGAGCTGGAAGCGGGTGGCGTCGGCGAGCAGCCGGGCGGTGGGTTCGAGCCCTATGCGCAGGCTGTGGTCGGTCAGGAGGCGGCCCGCGAAGGCGTGGTAGGTGGAGATGACGGGCTCGCCCGGAGGGTGGTCCGGGTCGAGCGCGTCGGGGTCGGTGACCCCGGCCTTGATGAGCGCCTGCCGCACGCGCTCGGCGAGTTCGCCCGCCGCCTTGTTCGTGAACGTCAGGCCGAGGACCTGCTCCGGGGCGACCTGGCCGGTGCCGACCAGCCAGACCACGCGGGCCGCCATCACCGTCGTCTTGCCCGACCCGGCTCCGGCCACGATCACCTGCGGGGCGGGCGGCGCGGTGATGCAGGCCGTCTGCTCCGGGGTGAACGGGATACCGAGGAGCTCTTTGAGCTGCTCGGGGTCGGTGATACGAGGTGGCACGTCAGAGAGGCTAGCGGCGACCACTGACAACCGGGGCGTACCCGGCCATCAGGGGCCGCAGCCAGGGAGCCGTCAGAGGCCGCGGCCAGAGGGCCGTCAGGGGCCGCCGCCGCGAGGCTGCCGGCGGCCGCTGCCGGGACCGGGGCCGGAACGGACGGTCAGGAGCCCATCAGCTTCTTCAGGTCGTCCTGCTCGACGACGTCGTCGGCGGCCGGAGCCTTGACGACGACGGGCTTGCCGTAGTCGCTGAAGTTCAGCTTGACGGGGTCGTCGCCGCCCTTCTTGTCGATCTGCAGGAAGTACGGCTTCCCCTCCAGAGCGACGTGGTACGTGAGGGTCTGGCCGCCGTCCTTCTTGGTGAGGACAGCCGTCTTCTTGCCGTCGATCTCGGCGTCGTCCCCGCGCTTGAGACCCTTGAGCTCCTTGGACTCGAACATCTGGTCCCGGTCGCAGGTCTTGGCCGTCTGGCCCTGCGGCGACTTCATCCAGCGGCCCTTGAGCTTGGCGCCCAGGGCGGAGCTGCCCGTGCTCTTCCAGAACTTGTCGTCGCCCTTGAAGTACGAGGACTTGCCGGACACGAGGATCTCGCCGGTGCCGGTGGACGGAGAACCCGTCTTCCCCTTGCAGTCGTCGGACTTGGCGACGGCGAAGTCGACCTGCATCGGCTTGCCCTGCTGCTCGCCCTTGCCGGTGACCTTGAAGGAGCCCGCGCCCTTGGAGGCGTTGACGGCCTTCTTGGCGATCTGGTCGGCACTCTTCCCCTTGAAGGGGTCGTTGCCGCCGTCGTTGCTGCAGCCCGTGACGCCGACGACTGCGGCGGCGCAGACGACTGCCGCGGCCAGGAGCTTCCGGTTGGCTGCCATGTGTGTTTCTCCTCGAAAGACGTTGAGCTTTGCCGCGACCTTAGATGGCCTGTGCGGCTGCTATGTGCAGGGGCGCGGGAAGGTGACGTTGGCCACTGGCGTCCCGGTTGGTGCCCATTGGTGTCATTCCACCACCTGCCGGCCCTCGGGCCGCGCACTGCACGAGGCACGGAAGGCGCAGTGCGTGCAGTGCTGGCCGGTGGTGGGTGAGAAGCGCTCGTCGAGGACCTTGCCGGCCGCGGTGGCGAGGAGGTCGCCCACCCACTCCCCGGAGAGCGGCTCCTGGGCCTGCACCTTGGGCAGGGACTCACCGCCGTCCTTCTTGGCGGCGCCCTGGCGCAGTTGCACCAGTTCCGCGCCGCCCGCCTCAGGACGTACGCCTTCGAAGACGTCGTCGACCGCGCCTTCGCGCAGGGCGAGCTGGTAGACGGCGAGCTGCGGGTGGCGGGCCACCTCGGCGGCGGTGGGGGTCTGTTTGCCCGTCTTGAAGTCGACTACGTAGGCACGGCCCTGCGCGTCCGTCTCGACCCGGTCCATGGAGCCGCGCACGCGTACTTCGTACGGCCCCGCTTCGAGGGTGACGTCGAAGTCGTGCTCACTGCTGACGGGGGTACGGGTCGCGCGGTCCGTCACATGCCACTGGAGGAAGCGTTCGAGCGCCACGCGCGCGTGCTCCTTCTCCTGCGCCGACTTCCAGGGGGCGTCGAAGGCCAGCGCGTCCCAGACCGAGTCGAGGCGCTCCATGAGGACGGCGAGGTCGGCGGGTGTCGTGCCGGACGCGACCTCGTCGGCCAGGACGTGGACCACGTTGCCGAAGCCCTGGGCGGCGGTCGAGGGGGCATCCGCCTTCACCTCGCGGCCCAGGAACCATTGCAGGGAGCAGGTGTTGGCGAGCTGGTCCAGGGCGCTTCCGGAGAGGACGACGGGCTTGTCGCGGTCCCTCAGGGGGACCTCGCTCGCCGTCGGTTCGTACATGCCCCACCAGCGGTACGGGTGCGCGGACGGCACCAGGGGGCGCCCGTCGGCGTCGCTCAGCGCGGCGAGCCGGGCCAGCCGGTGGGCGGCGGCCTCGCGCAGGGGCTCCGAGACCCGGGGGTCGACGGTGGTGGAGCGCAGCTCGGCGACGAGCGCGGAGACGGACAGGGGGCGGCGCGGGCGGCCCGTGACGTCCTTGGGCTCCACGCCGAGTTCGGTGAGGAAGCGGGACGGCTGGTCGCCGTCGTCCGCTGGCGCCTTGACGGCGGTGACGACGAGGCGTTCACGCGCGCGCGTGGCGGCCACGTAGAACAACCGGCGCTCTTCGGAGAGGAGCGCTCCGGGGGTGAGGGGCTCGGCAAGGCCGTCGCTTCCGATGCGGTCGGCCTCCAGGAGGGAACCGCGACGACGCAGGTCCGGCCAGACGCCTTCCTGGACTCCCGCGACCACCACGACCCGCCACTCGAGGCCCTTGGAACGGTGCGCCGTCATCAGGCGTACGGCGTCGGGGCGTACCGCCCGGCGGGTGAGGGTGTCGGCGGCGATGTCCTGCGCCTCGGTCTCCTCCAGGAAGTTGAGGGCGCCGCGCCCTCCGGTGCGTTCCTCCGCGCGGGAGGCGTACGCGAACAGGGCGCAGACCGCGTCGAGATCACGGTCCGCGTTCCGCCCGGCGGCGCCGCCTCGACGCGCGGTCCGCTCCAGGCGGCGCGGCCACGGTGTGCCGTCCCACAGCTCCCAGAGCGCCTCCTCAGCGGTGCCGCCGCCCGCGAGACACTCACGGGCCTTACGAAGCAGCGCACCGAGCCGCTGGGCGCCGCGCGCGTACGCGGGGTCGTGCGCGACGAGCCGCTCCGGTTCGGCGAGCGCGCGGGCGAGCAGCTCGTCGGAGGGCGCCGGAAGATGGTTCCCCGCAGCCCGTTCCTCCGCCCGAAGCGCCCGCCCGAGCCGACGGAGGTCGGCGGCGTCCATACCGGCGAGGGGCGACGTGAGGAGGGTCAGGGCGGTCTCGGTGTCGAGCCAGGCGGGGGCAGTGGTGGGGGCGGGAGCGGTGGTGGCTGCGGGGTCGGCATCGGCAGCCTCCGGCGCGGCCCCGGCCTCAGCCCCGGACGCCCCGGACGCGCCCTCCGACCCGGCCCCGGGCTCACTCTCGCCCTCGGCGTCAGACCCAGATGCGGGCCCACCCTCCGACTCAGGCCCGGCATCAGCCCCGTCCCCATCCCGGTCCCCGACCCCGTCCCCGACCCCGTCCCCGTCCCCGTCCCCATAAGGCGAAGCCTGCGACACCACCGCCTCCGCCACCGCCCGCAGCGCCGTCAGCAGAGGCGTGACCGCCGGCTCGTGGCGCAGTGCGATGTCGTCGCCGTCTATGTCCAGGGGGACGCCCGCCGCGGTGAGGCTGCGGCGGAACGCGGGGATCGTGTGGGCTCCCGCGCGGACCAGGACCGCCATCTCGTTCCAGGGGACGCCGTCCTCCAGGTGCGCGCGGCGCAGGATGTCCGCGATGTTGTCGAGCTCGGCACCGGATGTCGGATAGGTGTACGTATCGACGCGGCCGCCGTCCCGGACCGCGGTCAGCTCCCGGTGGGCCCGTACCTTCTCCGCGGGGAGCCTGGTCAGCGGCATGCGCCGGGTGAGCAGGCGGGTGGCCGCGAGGAGAGTGGATCCGGACCTGCGGGAGGTCGTCAGGACCTCGACCGGCGCCGGAGTGCCGTCCGCGCGCGGGAAGTCGGAGGGGAACTCCAGGATGCCGTTCACATCGGCGCCCCGGAAGGTGTAGATCGACTGGTCGGGGTCGCCGAACGCGACGAGGGAGCGCCCGCCCCCGGCCAGCGCGTCAAGGAGCCGCACCTGCGCCGGATCCGTGTCCTGGTACTCGTCCACGAACACCGCGTCGTACTGCGCGCCGAGCGCCCGCGCGACCTCGGGACGCCGCGCGAGCAACACCGCGCGGTGCACGAGTTCCGCGTAGTCGAGCACTCCTTGCATGTCGAGTACGTCCAGGTACTCCGCGAGGAACGCCGCCGCCGCACCCCAGTCCGGGCGCCCCGCGCGGCGGGCGAAGGCGTTCAGGGCGTCGGGGCCGAGGCCCAGTTCACGGCTCCGGGCGAGCACCGCGCGCACTTCGTCGGCGAAGCCCCGCGTCGTCAGGCAGGCCCGCAGTTCGTCCGGCCAGCGGATGCGGGAGCGCCCCTCGCCCGCCAGGTCGATCTGGCCCGCGAGCAGCTCCCGTACGGCCACGTCCTGCTCGGGACCCGAGAGGAGCCGGAGCGGCTCGACGAACAGGTCCGCGTCCTGGTGGGCGCGGATGAGGGCGTAACAGAAGGAGTGGAAGGTCGTCGCCTGCGGGGCGTCGGCCGCGCCCATGCGCAGCGCCATGCGGTCGCGCAGTTCCACCGCGGCCTTGCGGCTGAAGGTGAGGACGAGGACCCGCTCCGGCTCCGTGCCCTTCGCGATCCGGGCGGCGACGGACTCCACGAGCGTCGTCGTCTTGCCGGTGCCGGGCCCCGCCAGGACGAGCAGCGGCCCTCCGGGGTGGTCAACCACCGCACGCTGTCGTGCGTCAAGACGAGGGGGAGCCACGTGGACCGGCGGGGTACGCACCAGCCGATAGGCACCCTGGGACCCCTGCCGCACCTGGAGGTGCGACGGGTGTCGGGTGTGCCGGGCGGAAGAAGTGGAGCTCACGTGGGTCGCCGGTCCTGGTGGGTGTACGGGTCGAAATTCAGCTGCGCGATGGCTGCGGGGTGAGAGAAATGCGTGCTGTCGACGCTACGCCAGCGGGCGTGTGTGACGCGTGGCTTCCCTCGTACGGGCCAGCAGGCATGCGTGACGCGTGGCTTCCCCCGTACGGGCCAGCGCGCGTGCGTGACGCATGGCTTCCCCCGTACGGGCCACCGGCCCCCCACGACGCCCCGGGATGGCCGAAGCTGTCAGGTGTGAGCCCCCGGAGCCTGCGGGCGAGCGGCACCGCCGCTGCCCGCCCCGCCGCCACTCGCCGCGGCACCACCACTCGCCGCGGCGCCGTCCCAGCGCGCCCGCCGCATGTCGAGGCGGGGCACATGCCCCTCGGACGCACGGCCCGCCGCGCGCAGCGGCGTGCCCTCGTCGCGGTAGTGGCCGAGCGCCCGCAGCTCATGGCCCGGCAGCAGCCGACCGTCCGCGCGCACCACGCGCCACCACGGAACCGCGTCCCCGTAGAGGGCCATCACCCGGCCGACCTGTCGGGGGCCGCCCTCCTCCAGCCACTCGGCGACGTCCCCGTACGTCATCACCCGCCCCGGAGGGATCAGCTCCGCGACCTCGAAGACCCGCTCGGCGTACTCCGGGTACCTCGAGAGCTCCTGCTCCGGTCCGTTCTCCTCGCTCATCCGGTCCATCCTGCCGTACCCCACCGACACCGTGACGGGCCCGCGACAGAGTGTGCGGTACGCGACAAACTGGAGCTCTGTGCATACTTCGCGCCCCCGCATTGCACCCTGATGCCCCCCTCTGTCGGTGGAGCATGCCACCATCGTGCGGGCGGTGACTGGTGATACGAGATCAAGAAGAGGCGACGGAGCAGCAGGACGTGCACCCCGATGAGACGGCGGGCACCCCTGCGGCCGAGGCGCACCCGGACACCGGTGGGCACCCCCTGACGAAGAACGAGAAGAACGAGACGTACGAGCGGAGCGGGAAGCCCGAGCGGAGCGAGAAGCCCGAGCAGGACGCCCACGCCGACTTCGTCCCCGACGACCACGCCATGGACCAGGCCGTGGATCACGCCGAGGACCACGCCGAGGACTGCGCCGAGAGCGACGGAGCGCACAGCGACCGCGTCGCAGGTGACGAACCGCTGCTCGCCGCGCGCGTGCACCGCCCGTCGGACCTGATGCGGCTGCTCGTCGGCATCCTCGGGATCGTCGTGGTCCTCGCCATCGCCGCGTTCGCGCACGGCACGACGTCGGGGCTCGCCCAGGACATCGACAAGGGCACGGACCAGGCGCCCGACCTCCTGATCAAGTTCGCGGGCCTCACCGCGAGCATCGGCGTCCTGCTCGTCCCCGTCGCGTTCGCCATCGAGCGCCTGGTCAAACGGGACGGCCTGCGCATCGCCGACGGCGTCCTCGCGGCCGTTCTCGCGCACGGCGTGACGCTCGCCACCGACCTCTGGGTCGCCAAGGCCGCCCCGGGCTCCATCCAGGAGGCGCTGACCCGGCCGTCCCCCGGCGATCTGCACGCGCTCACCGACCCCGTGCACGGCTATCTGGCCCCCGTCATCGCCTATATGACAGCCGTGGGGATGTCCCGCAGACCGCGCTGGCGCGTGGTGCTGTGGGTGGTGCTGCTGCTCGACGCCTTCACCATGCTGGTCACCGGCTACACGACGCCGTTCTCGATCCTCCTGACGGTCCTGCTCGGCTGGAGCGTGGCCTACGGAACGCTCTACGCGGTCGGCTCGCCGAACGTCCGGCCCACCGGCCAGACGCTGCTCGCCGGTCTGCGGCACGTCGGCTTCCACCCGGTGAGCGCGGCCCGCGAGGACGCCCCGGACAGCGAGCACGGCGACCGGGGCCGCCGCTACTTCGTCACCCTGGAGGACGGCCCGCCCCTGGACGTCACGGTCATCGACCGCGAGCAGCAGGCGCAGGGCTTCTTCTACCGCGTATGGCGCAGACTCACGCTGCGCGGCATCACCCAGCGCCGCAGCCTGCAGTCGCTGCGCCAGGCCCTGGAGCAGGAGGCCCTCCTGGCGTACGCGGCGATCGCGGCCGGGGCCAACGCGCCCAAGCTGATCGCCACCTCCGAGCTCGGCCCCGACGCGGTGATGCTCGTCTACGAGCACACGGGCGGCCGCACCCTGGACTCCCTGCCCGACGACGTCATCACCGATGAACTGCTGTGCGACACCTGGCGGCAGGTGCAGGCGCTCCAGTCGCGGCGGATCGCGCACCGCAGGCTCGCGGGTGACGCGATTTTGGTGGATCGTTCCGGCACGGTCATCCTGACCGATCTGCGGGGCGGCGAGATCGCCGCCGGTGACCTGGTCCTGCGGATGGACGTCGCCCAGCTCCTGACCGCCTTCGGTCTTCGCGTGGGCGCCGAGCGCGCGGTCGCGACCGCGCTCGACGTGCTCGGCCCCGACACGGTCGCCGACTGTCTGCCGCTGCTCCAGCCCATCGCCCTGACCCGCTCCACCCGCGCGACCCTGCGCAAGCTGGCCAGGGAGCGGTCGCAGCGCGAGCGCGACGCGGTGCTCGAGGCCTCCCGCAAGGACAAGCTGGCACGCGCGGCAGAAGCGGACGCCGACGTGGCGGCGGCGGAAGCGGCGGAGACCGCCGACGGCACCAAGGGTCTCGACCGCAAGGCCGTGCGCGCGGAGAAACAGGCCGAGAAGCAGGCGATAGACGTGGCGCTCGATCAGGCCCGCGAGGAGGACCTGCTCACCCAGATCCGCCACCAGGTGCTGCTCATCCGCCCGCAGGCGCCCGTCGAGCCCGCACAGCTGGAGCGCATCAGGCCGCGCACGCTGATCAGCTTCATCGCCGGTGCCATCGGCGCGTACTTCCTGCTCTCCCAGCTCACCCACGTCGACTTCAACACGATCGTCAGCGAGGCCGAGTGGGGCTGGGTCCTGGTGGCCGTGGCGTGCTCGGCGCTGAGCTACTTCGCGGCGGCGATGAGCCTGCTGGGCTTCGTGCCGGAGCGTGTGCCGTTCCTGCGGGCCGTCCAGGCGCAGGTCGCCGGATCGTTCGTGAAGATCGTGGCACCGGCCGCGGTGGGCGGCGTCGCGCTCAACACGCGCTTCCTGCAACGCTCCGGGGTCCGTTCCGGCCTCGCGGTGGCGAGCGTCGGCGCCTCACAGCTGTTCGGGCTCGGCTCGCACATCATGCTGCTGATGATCTTCGGTTATGTGACCGGTACGGAGAAGACGCCGTCCCTGTCACCGTCCCGCACGGTCATCGCCGGTCTGCTCTCGGTCGCGGTGCTCGTGCTCGTGGTGACCGCGATCCCGTTCCTGCGGAAGTTCGTCGTCACGCGCGTGCGCTCGCTGTTCGCGGGCGTCGTGCCGCGCATGCTGGACGTACTGCAGCGCCCGCAGAAGCTGCTCACCGGCATCGGCGGCATGCTGCTCCTGACGCTCATGTTCGTGCTCTGTCTCGACGCCTCGGTACGGGCCTTCAGCACGACGGAGATGAAGCCGCTGACCCTGGCGAGCGTCGCCGTGGTCTTCCTCGCCGGTAACGCGCTCGGCTCGGCGGCGCCCACGCCCGGCGGTGTCGGGGCGGTGGAGGCGACGCTCACGTTCGGTCTGATCGCGGTGGGCGTGCCCAAGGACGTGGCGGCGCCCGCGGTGCTGCTTTTCCGGCTGCTCACGCTGTGGCTGCCGGTGCTTCCGGGGTGGCTGTTCTTCAACCACCTGACGAGGAAGGGCCTTCTGTAGGAAGGCGGCCGCTCCACGGAAGAGAAGACGGAAGAGAAGGCGGCCACTCCACGGAAGGCCGAGCCAGCCGTGCGCCCCGTCTGCGCCCCCCGCAGGATGGGGAGCATGCCCAACCTCAAGGCGCGTGCCGCCGCCACCGTCGTCCTGCTGTCCGCAACCCTCGCGGCCTGCGGCGGTGACGACTCCAAGGAGTCCACGGCCTCCAAGGACACCGACCTGTCGGCTCAGGAACTCAGCTGGAAGGACTGCCCCGCGCCCGACTCCTCCGAAGGCGGCGGTGAGGCCCCGTCCCCGCTGCCCGGCGGCGCGACATGGCAGTGCGCCACCATGAAGGCCCCTCTCGACTGGGACAAGCCCAAGGGGGACACCCTCGACATCGCCCTGATCCGCGCCGCGGCGAGCGGCGAGAAGGACCAGCGGATCGGATCGCTCGTCTTCAACTTCGGCGGCCCCGGCGGCTCGGGCGTCACCACGCTGCCCGCCTTCGGCGAGGACTACGCCAAACTGCGCACCCGCTACGACCTGGTGAGCTTCGACCCCCGCGGCGTCGGCCGCAGCGCGGGCGTGCGGTGTGAGGACGACAAGAAGCTCGACGCGTACTTCCAAGCGGACTCCACTCCCGACGACGACGCCGAGCAGAAGAAGCTCGTCGACAACGTGAAGGGCTTCAACGGCGCCTGCGAGAAGAACTCCGGCAAGGTGCTCCCCCACGTACGCACCACCGACGCGGCCCGCGACATGGACCTGATGCGCCAGGTGCTCGGCGACGACAAGCTGCACTACTTCGGCATCTCGTACGGGACCGAACTCGGCGGCGTCTACGCACACTTGTTCCCCAAGAAGGTGGGCCGCGCCGTCTTCGACGCGGTCGTCGATCCCACCGAGACGGCCGAGCAGGGCTCCCTCGGGCAGGCCGAGGGCTTCCAGCTCGCGCTCGACAACTACGCCAAGGACTGCACGTCGAAGGTCGATGACTGCCCTGTGGGCGACACCGAGCAGGACGTCAAGGACAAGATCGCGGGTCTCCTCAAGAAGCTGGACGCCAAGCCGCTGCCTGCCCAGGACTCGCGCGAGCTGACGCAGACCGCCGCCACCAACGGCATCGCGCAGGCGCTGTACTCCAAGGACTTCTGGCCGTATCTCACCGAGGGCCTCGACCAGGCGTACGACGGGGACGGCAAGATCCTCATGGCGCTCTCCGACTCCATGAACGGCCGCAACGAAGACGGTACGTACAGCAATATCCAGGCCGCCAACATCTCCATCAACTGCGCGGACGACAAAGCCCGCTACACGCCGGAGTACGTCGAGAAGAAGCTCCCCGAGTTCCGTGAGGCGTCGCCGCTGTTCGGCGACTATCTCGCGTGGGGCATGGTCGGCTGCACCGACTGGGCGGTGGACGGCGCCGCCGACCACCCGGACGTCAGCGCGCCGGACGCACCGCCCGTCGTCGTCATCGGCAACACGGGCGACCCGGCCACACCGTACGAGGGCGCGAAGAAGATGGCGGACGCGCTGGGCAAGGGCGTCGGCGTCGAGTTGACGTACAAGGGCCAGGGGCACGGGGCGTACGACAGCAAGAACAAGTGCGTGCGGAACGCGGTGAACGGCTATCTGCTGGACGGCACGGTGCCCAAGGAGGGCACGGTCTGCTCGTGACGCGGCAGGGGCCACTCGGCCCCCCGGAGCCACTGCAAGTGACCCCACCTACTATGGCCTGATTGTCTTACGAGGGGGGAACCGCTCCATGCCGCGTCTCGTACGGTCAGCAGCTCTGGCCGCCGCAGGAATTCTGGTGGCGGGGCTAGCCGCCGGCTGCGGCGGGTCCGACGGGGACGGGCGCGACGACGCGAAGTCCGCGCCGACCGGCCCCGAGCAGTCACCGAAGCCCGATGCCTCCTCCGCCCTGCCCGCCTCGCTCATCAGTCAGAAGCTCGACTGGGGCGGCTGCAAGGCGACCGGCAGCGACCCCGCACCCGGCTCCGAGTGGCAGTGCTCGACCCTCAAGGTCCCCTTGGACTACAAGAAGCCGGACGGCGAGACGATCGACGTCGCGCTGATCCGTGCCAGGTCCACCGGCAAGGGCGAGCGCATCGGCTCGCTCCTGTTCAACTTCGGCGGGCCCGGCGGCTCCGGCGTCTCCATGCTGCCGTCGTTCGCCGACGGGTACGAGAAGCTGCGCGAGCGCTACGACCTGGTGAGCTTCGACCCGCGCGGGGTCGACGGCAGCGAGGGTGTGCGCTGCCGCAGCGACAAGAAGACGCAGGCCGCGGAGTCCGTCGACCTCACTCCTGACACTCCGGCCGAGGAAGCGGCGTACTTCAAGGACGCGGCCGACTTCGGCGCGGGCTGCGCGCGCGACTCGGGCAAGCTGCTCGGCCATGTCTCGACGGCGGAGGCCGCCCAGGACATGGACGTGATGCGCCAGGTGCTCGGCGACGAGAAGCTGCACTACATGGGCATCTCGTACGGCACCGAACTCGGCGGCGTCTACGCACACTTGTTCCCCAAGAAGGTGGGCCGCCTCACCCTGGACGCCGTCGTCGATCCGACCGCGGACTCGGTGGGTCACTCGAAGAACCAGGCGCGGGGCTTCCAGCGCGCCCTGGAGAACTACCTGAAGTCCTCGGGCCAGGACCCCGAGGCGGGGTCGCGGAAGATAGTGCGCCTCCTCAAGCGCCTCGACGCGAAGCCGCTGCCCGCTTCGGGCGGCCGGAAGCTCACCCAGTCCCTGGCGACCACCGGCATCACGGTCACCCTCTACAGCAAGACGAGCTGGCCCGCCCTGACCCGCGGCCTCGAGCAGGCAGAGAAGGGCGACGGATCGCAGCTGCTCCAGCTGGCCGACCTCTACAACGAGCGCTCGCCGTCCGGCCGTTACAGCACGCAGAGCCACTCGCAGCGCTCGATCTCCTGCCTCGACGACAAGGCGCGTACGACGCCCCAGGAGGCGAAGGCGAGTCTTGGCGAGTTCCGTGAGATATCGCCGGTCTTCGGGGAGTTCATGGGCTGGGACACGGCCGGCTGGTGCTACGACTGGCCGGTGGCCGGGCTGCACGACTCAACCGACGTGAGCGCCCCGGGCGCGGACCCGGTCCTGGTCGTCGGCAACACCGGAGACCCGGCGACGCCCTACGAAGGCGCCCGCAAGATGGCGGACGAGCTCGGCAAGGGGGTCGGCGTCGAGCTGACCTGGAAGGGCGAGGGCCACGGGGCGTACGGCAGCGGCAGCGACTGCGTGGACGACACGGTCAACGACTACCTGCTGAACGGAACCCCGCCGAAGGACGGCAAGGTCTGCGAGACCTGAGACCGCGGCCCGCTCCAGCCCGTCCGGCGTTTGAGGACGAGCCCTTGAGGCGATAAGGCCCGCACCTCAAGCGACAGGGCCCGCACCTCAAAGGTGCAGGCCCTGTCTCCGTTCAGGCGCTACGCCTAGTAGATCGGCTTGTCCGGCTCGATCTGGTTGACCCACCCGATCACGCCGCCGCCCACGTGCACCGCGTCGCTGAAGCCCGCGGACTTCAGGACTGCGAGGACTTCCGCGGACCGGACACCGGTCTTGCAGTGCAAGACGATCTTCTTGTCCTGCGGAAGGCTCTCCAGGGCGGTGCCCATGAGGAACTCGTTCTTCGGGATCAGCTTGGCGCCGGGGATCGAGACGATCTCCCACTCGTTCTGCTCGCGGACGTCGATGATCTCGATCTTCTCGTCCGCGTCGATCCACTCCTTGAGCTGCTTGGGAGTGATCGTCGAGCCGAGCGCCGCCTCCTGGGCCTCGTCGGACACGACGCCGCAGAAGGCCTCGTAGTCGATGAGCTCGGTGACGGTGGCGTTCGGGCCGCAGACCGCGCAGTCCGGGTCCTTGCGGACCTTGACCTGGCGGTACTGCATCTCCAGGGCGTCGTAGATCATCAGGCGGCCGACCAGCGGGTCTCCCACGCCGGCCAGGACCTTGATCGCCTCGGTGACCTGGATGGAGCCGATCGACGCGCAGAGCACGCCAAGGACGCCGCCCTCGGCGCAGGACGGGACCATGCCGGGGGGCGGGGGCTCCGGGTAGAGGCAGCGGTAGCACGGGCCGTGCTCGCTCCAGAAGACGGAGGCCTGGCCGTCGAAGCGGTAGATCGAACCCCACACGTACGGCTTGTTGAGCAGCACGCACGCGTCGTTGACCAGGTACCGGGTGGCGAAGTTGTCCGTGCCGTCGACGATCAGGTCGTACTGGCTGAAAATGTCCATCACGTTCTCGGCCTCGAGCCGCTCTTCGTGGAGGATCACGTTCACGTACGGGTTGATGCCGAGGACGGAGTCCTTCGCCGACGCCGCCTTGGAGCGGCCGATGTCGGCCTGGCTGTGGATGATCTGGCGCTGCAGGTTCGACTCGTCGACCTCGTCGAACTCCACGATGCCGAGCGTGCCGACGCCCGCCGCGGCGAGGTACATCAGCGCCGGTGACCCGAGGCCGCCGGCGCCGACACACAGCACCTTGGCGTTCTTCAGCCGCTTCTGCCCGTCCATCCCCACGTCGGGGATGATCAGGTGGCGGGAGTACCTGCGAACCTCGTCGACGGTGAGCTCAGATGCTGGCTCGACCAGGGGTGGCAGCGACACGGGGACTCCGTTGGTCGGTATTTCGGATCGGTGGTTCTCTCCGTAACACTGCCACGCCCTTCTTCATTCCGAGACACCCGTTCCGATGCGCGAGACGATTTCGTCCCAGTAGCCGGGCATCGACTCCCACGGGTCGTCCGCTCCGCCGCTGTCCACGCGGTCGGTGAAGTAGATCGTCGACGCGCCCTGCCAGCGTGCGATGCGCAGCGCCTCGTCGAGGTGGCCGCGCGGCATGCCGTGCACGAAGTGGCAGAAGCGCTCGGGCGGATAGTCGGCGGTCCACTCGGCCACCTGTGACCAGCGGTAGTCGCTCCACGGCCCCGAGAAGGTCACCAACTGGTCGCCGGATTCGGCGTACCCGGGATACGGATGGGTGCCGTGCCCCAGGACGATGTGGGCGTCGTCGCAGAGCGCGCGCAGGGTCGTGACCGTCCTGCGCACCTCGGGGAGCGACGCCCGTTCCGTGGGACAGCGGTCCAGCGAGAAGCCGTCGACCTGGTACCAGTCGAGGTAGCGGTGCGCGTCGGAGACGAGCTCTCCGAAGCTGCGGGCGCCGTACAACGCGTCGAGGTGACCGAGAACACGCACGCCCGCGTTCCGCAGCCGCCCCGCCGCCTCCAGGCAGTGCGGGTCGGGCCGCTCCCCCGGCCCCCTGCTCACGTTCAGGACGACCCAGTGCAAAGGGGCCCCGGGACGGGTGAGTTCGGACCATTCGGCGGGCGCGACGAGGGGGTGCGCGAAGCCCGGAATACCGAAGCCGAGACGTACGTCGGTGTGCGCGGTGCCTGTGGCTGTGCTGGTCAGATGCGGCATGCCGCCTCCATCCAGATGTCGGCGAGTGATTCTTCGAGGTTGATGCGGGGGCGCCAGCCGAGCCGGTCGCGCGCGGTGCGCACATCGGCCTGCTGCCAGCTGCCGCACCCGTCGGGATAGGGGTAGGCGGCCGGGCTCCCGTGGTCGGATTCGGAGCGCGGGTGCCCGATGGATTGCCGCAGACCGCCTTGGTCGAGCTCGTGCAGGGCTCCGCCGTACCCGGCGACGCGTGCCAGGACGGCGGCCGCGTCACGCAGCCTCACCGCTCGGCCCGCGCCGATGTTCACGACCCCCTGGGCCGCGGAGAGCGAGGCGGCGTGCACGGCGCGCGCCACATCGCGTACGTCGATGAAGTCCCGCTGCACACCGAGGCCGCCGAGCTTGAGCTCGCCGTCACCGGCCTGCATGGCCCGGCGCATGGCCTCGGCGAGCCGCCCGAGCGGCGATCCGGCCGGGGTGCCGGGCCCCGCGGGCGAGAACACCCGCAGGACGACGGCGTCGAGACCCGCCCCGAGCACCAGCTCGGTGGCGGCCAGCTTGCTGACTCCGTACGGTCCGCCGGGCCTGGGCACGGCGTCCTCCGCGGTGGAGGACCCCGGCTGGCTCGGGCCGTACTCCGCGGCGCACCCCAGCTGCACGAGGCGCGCCCCGCATCCGCTGCGGCGCAGGGCCTCGCAGATCGTGGCGACGGCGACGGTGTTGTGCCGGGTCAGCTCGCGGGCGCCGCCGCGGGTGGCACCGGCGCAGTTGATGACGACGCCCGGGTGCACGGCGTCCAGGAAGCGGGTGAGCGCGCCGGGGCTGCCGCTCGCGAGGTCGAACCGTACGTCCGAGTCGTCGCCGCGGCCGAGCGCGGTGAGCTGCACCGCCGGGTCGGCGAGCAGCCGGTCGGCGACGAACCGGCCGAGGTATCCGTTGGCTCCGATCAGCAGCACCCTCATCGGGCGGCTCCCGGGACGGATTCTCGGATGCTGAGGGTGCTCATCTGGCGTTCTCCTTCAGGGGGTTGCCGTAAATCACGGGGTAAGGCCCGCGGTGTCGGCCCCGCGGGAGAGAGAGTTCTCGGAGTGAAGTGGAGTGGCATGAAATGCCGTGGAGAGGGGCGGGCAGGAACGCTCAAGGCGCCCCGCCCGCATGCGCGGAGGCCCGGCTGAGCACCCGCAGGGAGTGGAGCAACAGCACGCCCGCGGCGGCGCCACACGCGACGACGGGGACGACACCGGGCCCCCAGGCCCGCGCCGCCCCCTCCACCGGGGCCGCGAGCCACGCGAACCCGGGCAGGCGCCCGGCGAACACGCAGGCGATCGAGCCCACTTCCACGGCTCCGGCGGCCCCCAGCATCAGCAGGGGCGCACGCACGAACCCGTACGAGGAGAGGAGCCGCGAAAGCAGCAGCAGCGCGCCGAGCGCTCCGGCACCGGCTGAGGCAGAGACAGAGGCACCGGCAGAGGCCCGCACTCCGTAGACGGCCGCGGACCCCACGAGCAGGCCCCCCAGGGCGCAGAGGTACAGCGCGACCACACCCAGGAGCAACGGCCTTACGGCGGAGGTGAATTCAGCGAGCCCCCGGCTGAGCGACAACCGCCTTCGGGCCCCCACGGCGAACAGCCGCACGCACCACAGCGCGGGCGCGACGGCCAGCGAGAGCCCGAGGGCGGCAGCGGTCGACGGCGCCCACGGGCCATCGGGCCCACCGGAGACGGCGGCCCGCAGCAGCCCGTCTCCGAAGAGGGCGTACGCGACGAGAAGGCACACCCACGCGCGCGTGGCCGGCATGACCTCGTGCGCACAGCGCAGCGGGCCGTACCGAAGAGCCACCCGCAGCGCGACGGCGACGGCGAGCGCTCCGCCGAGTCCCACCGCGAGCCGCGCACGCCCCTCGCTCAGTTCGAGCCCCACAGCTGCGAGCCCGCACACCACACCCGGAAGCAGGGCGAGCAGCGCCCATCCGGTGGATAGTCGGGGATCTCCTGCCGAGGGAAGCGCCACAGGGACGCCGCGCTCCTCCTCGTCGCGCGGCACGCGCGCGTACATCTCCTCGGCGAGCGCGAACACGTCCCGGTGCCTGAACCGCGCGGCGGTCCTGTCGGTCACTCCGTGCGCCTCGAGTCCGGCGGCGATCTCCAGCGGGTCGACGGCGCGTTCGCACAGCTCCCGGTGCCGGTGCATCAGCGTCTTCACCGGATCGACGCCACCGCGCCGTACGGGCTTGGGGCAGGTCCCGGTGCCCGTGCTCGTCCCACGCCAAGCAGCAGGTTCCCCTACCAGTGCCGCGTCGGCGACCAACTCCTCGGACCGCACGTCCCACCCGCCAGGGCTCGCCGGAGCCCGCGGCGCATCCACCTTCTGCTGCTTGCTCATACGCCCGCCCCCTTCAGCTGCTCCGGCCTGTCCGCCTGGTCCGGCCCGTCCGCCTCGCGAGCCCAGCTGGGCGCACCGCCCGAACCCGAACCTGAACCCGAACCCGAACCCGCGCCCGCGTCCCCGCCGCCCGCGGCGACCGCCCACCTGCCCGGCACGTACGCCTCCGCCGGATTGCCGAACGGCACCGGCTCGCCCGCGTCGTCGACCGCCTCTCTGCGCACCGGACAGTGCGAGACGATCTCCAGGTAAATGCCGCGAAATGCCTCGATGTTCTGCTCGACGGTGAACAGTTCGAGCGCCCGCGCACGCGCCGCCGCTCCGAGCCGCTCGCGCCGCCCCGCGTCGCGCAGCAGCGCCACACACGCCTCGGCGAGCGCCCGGGGATTGCGCGGCGGCACCACGAGCCCGGTGCCGCCGATGACCTCGACGACCGCGCCGACATCCGTGGAGACCGTCGCGCGCCCGCAGAACATCGCCTCGACCAGGCTGATCGGGAACCCCTCGACGACGCTCGAAAGGACGACGACGCTCCCCGCGGCGTACGCGTCCTCGAGTTCGGGCGCCTCGGGCGCGCCGATCTCCTCGAAGGACACGGGGTTGTCGCCGACGGCGTGCGCGCCCCGCGCCTCGTCCGGGAAGAGCTGCGCGGCGAGCGCCCTGCAGTGCGCGAGGTACGCGGCCGCCTCCGGGCCCTCCGCGGGCGCGCCGACGATGCGAAGACGCGCCTTCGGCTCCTCCTTGCGGACCTCCGCGAAGGCGTGCAGGAGGGAGATCAGGTCCTTGGCGGGCTCGATGCGCCCGACCCAGAGCAGGGTGTCCGGGTCGCCCGGGTCCTCGCACTCGCCGACCTCGGCGAAGCGGGACGCCTCCATGCCGGGATAGACCGTGCGCAGCTTCGCCCGCTCGGCTCCGCACCGCTCCTGCCAGCGGCGGGCGTGCGTGTTGCCGGGGGTGATGATCGTGGCCTGGCGGTACACCTCGGCGGCGAGCTTGCCGTGGAAGGAGGTGAGCAGCGCCCGCGCCGGCGCGCTCAGCGCGTCGTCGCCGGTCGCGAGGTAGTGCGCCCGCAGTTGCACGCCGTACCCGGTGACCAGGAGCGGCACTCCGGAGAAGTGCTTGGCGAGGAGACCGGGGAGCGCCGCAGGGCCGCCGGACGTGGCGTGGCACAGGTCCACCGCGCCGAGGCCGTCGTCGCCGTACCAGTCGAGGGAGAGCGGTCGCAGCGAGCGCTCCAGGTGGCCCGCCACGGCGAGCAGGTCGGGAACCCGTGCGGTGCGCGCGGCGCGCAGTGCGCCCGGCGCGCGGCACGCGCGCTCCAGGGCGCGCACGGCTCCTTCGGAGCGCAGTGCGGCGACGAGGCCGCCCTCGTCCCTGGCGAGTTCGGCGAGGCCGTGGAGCGCACTGCTGAAACGGTCCGCCAGCGCATCGGAGGATCCCAAGCCCCCGGAGACAGAAGAGACACCCGCGGCACCAGAGACACCGGAGGCGCACACCGCCGCGGCGAGTTCACCGAAGTACTCCGCGAAGCGCCGCCGCGCCCGCCGTCCGTACCGGGCCCCGAAGGCCGCGTCGTCGTCGACCATCCACAGGGGCGCCGTCCGCACCCGGTTCACCTGGGGCGGCAGCTCGATCCATCCCTGTGCCTCCTGCCGCTCGCTGCGGCTGAGTGCGTAGATGTCGAATTCGTGCTGCCCGAGCCCGCGCACGAGCCGGTCACACCAGAGCCTGGCGTCACCGCTCACATACGGATAGCCACCCTCCGTAAGCAGTCCGATGCGCACGCGTACACCCCCGATCTCCCATATGGAGAGCCGCCGTTGAACCAGCGGCTCGCAGCGGGACGAACGTATGCGGACATGCCGGTGGGGGGGGGGGGGGGGGGGGGGGGGGGGGGCGAGGGGGGGGGGGGGGGGGGGGAGGGGAGGGGGGGGGGGGGGTGGGGGGGGTGGGGGGGGGGAGGGAGGCGGTTTGTTTTGTCGACG
>NZ_JBVIHP010000006.1:300278-314336 GCF_055570235.1 Streptomyces sp. NPDC031274
TTCTCGAGGAGGAAGGTCTGATGGAAACCCGGTGCCGGAAGGGGAGAAGGGGGGGGGGGGGGGGGGGGGGGGGGGGGGGGGTCGCCCCCCCCCCCCCCACCAAAAGGGGTGAACGGCCGTAACTTTCCCGTGCCGGTAGCGTTCTGTCGCGCTATGGCACCGGGAGAGCGCTCTTTCGCTACGGAACGTTAAGCTGCGGCCAGCTCCCTGCGGGCCGTGCGGCGCTGTGCCGCGGCCTCCGGGTCGAGCGCGGGCACGGCCGCCAACAGCTGTTTGGTGTACGCCTGTCGGGGCGTCCCGTACACCTCGTCGACGGTTCCCTGCTCGACGATCCGGCCCTTCCTCATCACCGCGACCCGGTCGCTGACCTGGCGTACCACCGCGAGGTCGTGCGCGATGAAGACGAGCGCGAGCCCGTGCTCCTTCTGCAGTTCGGCGAGGAGCGCGGTCACTTGCGCCTGCGTCGTCACGTCGAGCGCCGAGACCGGCTCGTCGCACACGATGACCCGGGGGTCGGCCGCGAGGGCCCGTGCGATCCCGACACGCTGACGCTGGCCGCCGCTGAACTCGTGCGGATAGCGCCCGTAGTACGCCGGATCGAGCCCGACGCGCTCCATGAGGTCGCTGACGCGTGCGCGCACGACGGAGTCGTCGCGCTCGCCCCGCGCGCGCAGCGGATCGGCGATGGACTCCCCGATGCCGCGGCGCGGATTGAGCGAGGAGACGGGGTCCTGGAACACCATCTGCACCCCGGCCCGCGTCCCGTCGGCCGACGCCGACGCGCCCCCGTGCCGGATCTCCCCCGCCGAGGGATCGAGGAGCCCCACCAGCATCCGGCCGAGCGTCGTCTTGCCGCTGCCGCTCTCCCCCACGATCCCGAGCGTCTCCCCCCGGCGGACCGTGAGCGACACGTCGTCCACGGCGGCGAACGCACGCTTTCCGCGCCCGAACTCCCGGCGCAGACCGACCGCTTCGAGGACGACGTCGCCCTGCGCGGGGGCGGCGATCTCACGCGGCGAGTCCACCCGGGGCACCGCCCCGAGCAGTTCCCTCGTGTACGCCTCCCCGGGCGCGCCGAGAACCTCCCGCACGGGCCCCCGCTCGACGGACCTGCCGTACCGCATGACCAGGACGTCGTCGACACTCTCCGCCGCGACGCCCACGTCGTGCGTGACCAGGAGCAGGCCCATCCCGGTCTCGGCCCGCAACCCGTGCAGCAGGTCGAGGATCTGGGCCTGCACGGTGACGTCCAGGGCGGTCGTCGGCTCGTCGGCGATCAGGAGCTCGGGCTCGCAGGCGAGCGCCATGGCGATGAGCGCGCGCTGCCGCATGCCGCCGCTGAACTCGTGCGGCCGGGAGCGCGCCCTGCGCACGGCATCCGGAATGCCCACCCGGTCGAGCACTTCGACGCCACGCGCGCGTGCCGCCCTGCGCGAGGCCCCGGTGTGCACGCGGTACACCTCGGCGATCTGGTCGCCCACCGCGTAGTACGGGTCGAGGGACGACAGCGGATCCTGGAAGACCATCGCGGCCTTCCCGCCCCGAAGGCGCCGCAGCTCCTCACCGGACGCTTCCTGTACGTCGATGCCGCCGACCAGAACGGATCCGTCGACGCCCGCGCCGGTGCCCCGGTGGAGCCCGAGCAGCGCGGAGGCCACCGTGCTCTTGCCTGACCCCGACTCGCCGACGAGGCCGAGCGCGGCGCCCTTCTCCAGCGTGAAGGAGAGCCCGTCGACGGCGCGCGTCTCACCGAAGTCGACCACCAGGTCGGTCACTTGGACGAGGCTCTGGGCCACGCTCATGACAGGACCACCCTTCGGTCGGCCACCGCGTAGAGGACGTCCGCGACGGCGTTGGCGAGCACTACGAAGAAGCCGGTCACCAGGACCATGCCGACCACGACCGGCAGATCGACGACCTTGACCGCGTGCACCAGTTCGCGCCCCATGCCGGGCAGGCCGAAGAGCGTCTCGCTGAGCACGGCGCCGCCGAACATCGACCCGAAGTCGTTGGCGCTCATCGCGATGACCGGGGCGAACGCGCCCCGCAGGGCGTGCTTGCCGATGATCGACCGCTCCCCGACGCCGTACGCGCGAAACGTCCGCACATGGTCGTCGGCGAGGGTCTCCAGCATCGAGGCGCGGGTGAGGCGCGCGTACTTGGCGGCCTCGATCAGCGCGAGGGACAGCCAGGGCAGGAGCAGGTTCCACGCCCACTGTTGAGGGTCGTCGGTGAACGGTACGTACTGCGGGAAGGGCAGCAGGTTCAGCTGGCCGCAGACCACGATCATCAGGAGGAGACCGATGACGAAGACGGGTGTGGCCGTGCCCGCGAGCGTGACGGCGGTCAGGACGCGTTCGGTGACGCGCCCGCGCCGCCAGGCGGACAGGACGCCGGTGCCGACGCCGAGGATCAGCCACATCACCATGGCGCCGAGCGCGAGCGACCCGGTGACCGGCAGCTTCGCCACGATCAGCTGGGTGACCTGCTGGTCGCTCTGGTAGGAGAGCCCGAGGCAGGGGGCGTCGCAGTGCTCCACGCCCGTGCCCGTCGAGTAGTCCTGGCCGACGAAGATGCCCTGGAGGAAGTCCCAGTAGCGGACGTACACCGGATCGTCGAGCCGCAGCTGCTCGGTCACCTGGGCCACTTGGGCCGGTGAGCAGCGCGGACCGCAGGTGATCTGGGCGACGTCGCCGGGAGCGACGTAGAAGACCGCGTAGATGATCACGGAGATGGCGAGCAGCGTGACGAGGGCGCCGACCGCGCGCCTCAGGAGGAAGCCGGTCATGCCTTGCCCTCCCGCTTCCGCCCGGTCCCGATCCGCAGCCGCGACGCGGCCCGTGGATCGAGCGCGGTCCGCACGCCGTCACCCAGGACGGTCAGTGCGAGCACCGTCACGAACAGCGCCCCCGCGGGCAGCAGTAGGTACTGCGGCGCCGCCTGGTACCAGATGTCGGCCGAGGTCAGCATCTGTCCCCAGGACGCGGTCGGCGGTTTGACGCCGACGCCGAGGAAGGAGAGCGCGGCCTCCACCGTGATGTTCATCGGGACGAGCAGCGCCGCGTAGGTGATGACGGGGGCGGCGAGCCCCGGCAGGAGTTCGCGGCGCGCGATGCGCCAGGTGCTCCAGCCGCTGAGCCGGGCGGCGGCCACGTAGTCGAGCTCCTTGAGGGTGATGGTCTGCGCGCGCACGATCTTGGCCGTACTGCCCCAGGCGACGAGCCCGATGACCAGGGCGACCAGGACGGGGCGCGGGAAGCCGCTGGGCACGATCGCCATCAGGGCGAGCGAGAGGACCATCAGCGGCATGGCGACGATGACGTCGGTGGCGCGGCTGAGCACCTGGTCGACCCAGCGGTTGCCGAGCCCGGCCGCGATGCCGACGCAGACGCCGAGCAGCACCTGGACGAGGGTCGCGGCGAGCGCGACGCCGAGGGAGACCCGCGCGCCGTACACGAGACGGGCGAAGAGATCGCGCCCGGTCTGCGGTTCGACGCCGAGCCAGTGCTCGGCGCTGATCCCGCCGAACGAGCCGATGGGCACGCCGCCGCGCCCGGAGTCGATGAGGTCGGGGTGGTACGTACTGGGGTCCTGGCCCTCGATGGCGGTGAGCAGCGGCGCGGCGAGCGCGACCAGGACGAGCAGCGCGACGACGGCCGCCGCGACGAGGGCGGCGCGCTGCGTACGCAGCCGCCGCCAGAACTGACGGGCACCGGAAGCCGGGGCGGGCGCCGTGACGCCCGTCCCCGCTTCCGGGGCCAGAAGGGCCTCGCTCATGGTGATGTGACCAGTAGCCCTTACTTGACCGCGACCTGCGAGACGTCGAGGACGCCCGTCCAGTCACTGATCACGATGTTCTTGACGTCCTTGCCGTAAAGGCGCTTGTAGACCGGGTGGAAGAGCGGCACGGTCAGGGCCTGCTCGCCGATCTTCTTGTCGAGGGCGCCCCAGCGCTTGGCGGCCGCGTCGAGGTCGGTGAGCTTGTTGATCTCGTCGATCTCGTCGTTGACCGACTTGTCGTCCAGGAAGCCGGTGTTGAAGTTGGCGCCGTCCTTCACGATCTGCCGCCCGTCGAAGATCGGGGCGAGGAAGGGGCCGCCGGAGGGCCAGTCGGCACCCCAGTGGGCGAGGAAGAGGCCCGGCTCGGTCTTGGCGCTGTGGACCTTGTCCTTGTAGTCGTTGTCCTCGAGACCCTCCAGCTTGACCGTGATCCCGGCCTTCTTCAGGGCGTCCTGGATCGCGGTGGCGATCTCCGGGCTCGTCTCGAAGTCCTTGGCGTTGGAGTGGGTCAGCGTGATGGTGAGCCCGTCCTTGTGACCGGCTTCCTTCAGGAGCTCCTTGGCCTTCTTCGTGTTGCCGGACTTGCCCGCCGGGAAGTGGTCGTACTTCGTGTATCCGAAGGACTTCTGGTTCGGCAGATACGTCGTCGCGGGCTCGGCGAGCGAGGAGCCGCCGGCGGCGTTGACGACGGACGAACGGTCGACGGCGTACGAGATGGCCTGGCGCACCTTCGGGTCGTCGAAGGGCTTCACCTTCGGGTTGAAGGCGAGGTAGTTCGTGTATCCGAAGTGCCCGGTGCCCACCCGCGCGGCGAGGGCCTTGTCGCCGGTGACCTTGGCGAGTTCGGCGGGGCCGAGGTTCGTGTCGGTGGTCACGGCGGCGGCGTCCGCGCCCTGGCCCGCCGAGAGCCGCTGGTTGATCACGGACGAGTTGAGGCCGGACCGCACGTCGATCTTGTCCGGGTAGGCCTTGCGCTCTGGGTCGGTCTTCGCCGACCAGTGCGGGTTGCGCTCCAAGGTGAGGCGCTCGCCGTCGTTCTCGTTCTTGACGACCTTGTACGGGCCGGACGAGACCGGGTGCTCCTCGTACTTCGTGCCCTTGTCCTTGCTCTTGGGGACGGGCGTGAACTGCGTCTGCGTCGCCAGATAGGGGAATTCGCCCTCGGGCTTGTTCAGGTGGAAGACGATGGTCCGCTCGTCGGGCGTCTCGATCGACTCGAGCCCCTTGCCGCTCTTGTCCTTGTACGGTCCGGCGTACTTGTCACCGCCGATCAGCCAGTCCCTCAAGTAGGGCGCGCCACCGGAGAGTTCACCGGCGAAGGAGCGCTCGATGCCGTACTTGACGTCGGCGGAGGTGATCGCCGAACCGTCCTCGTACTTGAGCCCCTTCTTCAGGGTGTACGTCCACACCGTGGCGTTCTTGCTCGACTTGCCGAGGTCCGTGGCGAGGTCGGGCACGACCTCCGAGCCCTTGGCGCCGTCCTCGCGGTTGCGGGTGGTCAGGGTGCGGAAGACGAGCGAGGGGACGTTGCCGCCGCCGGAGGTGTAGAGCCGCGCCGGGTCGAAGTCGACCTGCGGCTGGCTGTTGAGGACGGTGAGGGTGCCGCCCTTGGCGGGCTTGCCCTCGGCGCCGCCGCTCCCGGCGTCGTTGTCCTCGGGGCCCGCGCAGGCGGCGGCGCCCGCTGCCAGGACGAGGCTGACGGATGCCGCTGCCACGCGGCGGGCTATGACGGACGGTTGACGCATGGGAAGGGACCTCTCGGAGAAGCAAGCAGGGGAAGAGCGCTTGAAAAGAGCAGAGCTCGCCCCGGGGCCGCCGAAGAAGGTCAGTCAGGACCGCGGAAGGTGCAGCGGAAGGTGCAAAGGGTGCACAGGGTCCGGAATGAAAGCGACGCACGCGCCAGGGGCGGGCGTCAGCAACAGTGGATGTCGGACACGCAGAGCGCGGTCACGCCAAAGAGCGCCAGCTCAAGGGCGGCGCGCGAGGAGGCGTGACGAGGCGACATGCGGAGAAATATGAACGAACTTTCGGCGGATGTCAAAGCCGTCGACCACACGGTGAGCACAGAACGCTCACCGCGTGGTCGATTCGCCGGGGCCTGCTCTCTCAACTCTTCGGAAAAGCCCAAGGGTTGGCCTTGCACTTGATTCCGTCGTGATTGAGGAACTTCGTCTGCTGCTGCATGACGGGCGCGAGCTCGCCGTCCTTCGTGCAGTCCGTGTGATTGAAGCCGAGCCGGTGGCCGACCTCGTGGTTGATCAGCATCTGCCGGTACGGGTGGATGCGGTCGCCGTAGGTCTTGGCGCCCTGCGCCCACCGATAGGCGTTGATCATGACGCGGTCCGTGGCCGCGGAATCACAGGAGACGTTCTGCTGAAGGGTGTCGAGCCCGGATTTCGCGCACCACTTCCCGGTCGTCCCCGGACTGGCGAGCGTGATGACGAAATCGGGCTTCCCCGAAGAGATCCGCTCGAAGGTCCGGCCGCCGTTGTGCGCCCAGCTCCGGTCGTCGTTCAGGGTCTTCTGCACGGCCGCCGCGAACAGCTCGCCGTCCAGGCCCATGCCCTTCTCGACGTCGACGCGGTAGCGGAACTTCTGCCCCTTGCCGGGCGCCTTGTCGAACCCGGCCATCGCGTCGAAGTCACCGGACGCCGTCAGCTTGGCGTCGAGCGGGTACTTCTTGGCCATCTTCGTCTCGTACGTCGCCGGGGCGGACTCCGCGGGCGTGGGCCGGTCGTCCGAGCGGGACGCGTCATCGGCCGCGGCGCGGTCTTCCTGGCCCTTCGCGGCCTGCGTCCGGGGAGCGGAATCCTTTGCGCCGTCGGCCACCTGCCCGGCGACGACGACCGCGAGGACGGTGGTGACAGCGGCGGCGGCTATGCCGGTGAAGGTACGGCCCTTGCCGCCGCCGGACTTGCCGCCCTTGCCGTCGTCGTCCTGATCGTCCTGGTCGTCCGCGATGCCGCCGGGGCCGTCGGTCCCGCCGGTCGCGCCGGACCCTTCAGCACCTTCAGCTCCCTCAGATCCTTCGGACCAGAGCTGTCCGTGGGCTTCCTCGTCCTCGTCGACCGCGCGGTCCCAGTCGGTGACGGAGGCGTACGGGTCGCGGGGCGGGATGCCGGTCGGGGCGCCGGGCGGGGCGGGTGCGACCCGGGTCGCACCGGTCGCGAAAAGGTCTTCTTCGGGGATCTCGTCGCCGAACGCGTCCACGTACTCACGACGGGGGCCCGGCACGCGGGGCGGCGCGGTCCGGGGCCCGGCTCCCCAGGCCCCACCCGGCTCACGCTGCTCGGGGTGCCCGCCACGGACGTGCGGCGTGCCACGCGGAGGTGTGGCCTGGGGCATGCCGTGCGGCGGGGTGGCCTGCGGGACGCCATGCGGCGGGGTCGCCTGCGGGATCCCGTGCGCGGGCGTGCCGCCGTCCCCCGGGGCGCGTCTGCGGCGCCCGGTGCCGGGACCTGGCGGGCGTGCGCCCTGCGGTGACGGTATGTCGGCAGTGTCCGTACTGCCCGTGTTGTCTTCGAGGTCGACCGAACCTCGGCGGCTATGACGTCCCACTCGCCGCTTCAGCTCCCCGAGCTCGACTGACCGGATGCATTCAACTCTCCTGTGTCCGCGAGGAGTTCGCGGATTGCCGTGGCCACCGTATCCGGATACTCCATCATCGCCACATGCCCCGCGTCGGGCAACGTGAGCAACCTTGAGTCACGGAACGCGGCAGCGGCCTTGCGCGCCATACGGTACGAGACGAGCAGATCCCGGCCGCCATAGATCAGCAGCGTCGGCGCGAGCACCCGCTCCGCCTGCCGCCACAGACCCTGCTGCCCGCCCATGGTGTAAGCGTTCACGATGCCACGCGCCGAGCGGGCCATCGCATCCCACATGTACGGCAGGGCGAGTCTGCGCTCCATCTCCCGCACGGCCGCGCTGTACCCCTCGGGCGAGACCCGGCCCGGATCGCCGTAACAGAGCGCCATGACGCCGCTGACCCGCTGCTCGGCCGTCCAGTCCTTGGTGAGCCGGGTGAACAGGCTCGCGACGCCGGGCACCGCGAGGAGCCCGGTCGGCAGTGCCGTGCGCTGCACCCGAAGCTCCGGGAGCGCGGGCGAGATCAGCGTGAGGGTGCGGACCAGGTCGGGGCGGACGGCGGCGACGCGCGTGGTGACCGCGCCGCCCAGCGAGTTGGCGATCAGATGCACGGGCCCGTCCTCGCGGGCGTCCAGATAACGGATGACCGCGCGCGCGTGCCCGGTGACCGAGTAGTTGCCGTCGTCCGGCGGCGGCGAGTCGCCGAACCCCGGCAGGTCGACCGCCGCACAGTCGACGACGTCCTCGAGCAGCGGCATCAAAGCCGACCAGTTCTGCGAGGACCCGCCGAGCCCGTGCACGTACAGCGCGGGCGGCAGACCTTCGCGGACCGGCGGTCTGGAACGCACCGAAAGCGTGAGCCCGGAGAGGGTGACCGAGTCGATCCGCTCGCCCGGCGCGACCCCGACGGCACCCGGTTTCGGGGCGACGGAGGCGGCGATCAGGATCGGCAGCTCGGTCGAAGACATGCGGCAATGTTACGAGACGATCACACGGTGGCTCATGTGTTCGCAGTCACAGATCCTGATATTCGTGGTCACGGATACCGAATTCACCGTCACGGATCGCGACGGCGGCGCCCGGAGATCACGTAGCGCCCGGTTCGGAGGTCTCCTAGGCTCATAGAAGAGGGCGCACTGGGCACTCGCACCACTAGTCCGTAAGGGACTCCTAGTCCGCAAGGGACTCCGTAGGGAAGAGAGCCACGATGACCGTCGACCCGTCCGACCCCGAGACCTTCCAGACCGAAGAGACCACCGGCAACACCGACATCACCGGCATCAACGACATCAGCCCCGAGGCACCTGAGGCCGATGCCGCGGAGCAGCACACCGACCTCGCGCCGAGCCGGGACGACTCCCTGGAGGGCGCGGACACGGACGCGGCCAACGAGGCCGACCTGGCCGAACAGGCCCGCGTCGTCAACATCGACGAGGACGACTATCGCTGAGCTGCCCGTGTTTGCCCTGCTACGCATGGGTTTCGCGGGCATCCAGTCCTTGAAATTCTCCGCTCGTACCGCGCACATCAGGGTTACCGAAAAGTACGATGGCCGCGCGGCGCACACCGCACATTCACGATCATGGGAGGCGGCGTGACAGCCATCGAGCAGACAGATGCAGCGCGCCCACGGGGCACACGCCTGCCGCGTCGTGCCCGACGCAATCAGTTGCTGGGCGCGGCACAGGAGGTCTTCGTCGCGCAGGGGTACCACGCGGCGGCGATGGACGACATCGCCGAGCGCGCCGGAGTCAGCAAGCCGGTGCTCTACCAGCACTTCCCCGGAAAGCTCGACCTATACCTCGCTCTGCTCGACCAGCACTGCGAATCACTGCTGCAGTCCGTCCGTACGGCGCTCGCGTCCACGTCGGACAACAAGCTGCGGGTCGCGGCCACGATGGACGCCTACTTCGCGTACGTGGAGGACGAGGGCGGTGCCTTCCGCCTCGTCTTCGAGTCCGACCTGACGAACGAGGCCGCGGTCCGCGAGCGCGTGGATCGGGTCACGCTCCAGTGCGCGGAAGCGATCTGCGAGGTCATCGCCGAGGACACGGGCCTGCCCCGTGACGAGGCGATGCTGCTCGCCGTGGGGCTCGGCGGCTACTCACAGGTGGTCGCCCGGTACTGGCTCGCCAGCGGCAGCACGGTCCCGCGCGACAAGGCGGTGGAACTGCTCACCTCGCTGGCCTGGCGCGGTATCGCGGGCTTCCCGCTGCACGGCCTGGACGGTCACTGAGCATTCCCGATCTCTGTTCGCTCCTGGCGTGCAGCGGCGAAAGCATGAGCATCGCCTCACCGGGCTAATGTGTGCTGAGTACGGCGCGGACGGCCGCGCACATCACTGACCGTCGGAGGGACAAAGCCGTGGAGGTCAAGATCGGCGTGCAGTACGCGCCCCGCGAGATCGTGCTCGAGAGCACGCAGAGTGCCGAGGAAGTCGAGCACGCGGTGTCCGAGGCGCTGACCGGCAAGTCGCCGCTGCTGAGCCTCGTGGACGACCACGGCCGCAAGGTCCTGGTTCCGGCCGACCGCCTCGCGTACGTCGAGCTCGGCGAGCCGACCGCGCGCAAGGTGGGCTTCAGCGCCCTGTAGTTCACGGGCGCTGCACGCAGGACGAACAACGAGAACGGCCCGGTGGTCACAACCACCGGGCCGTTCTCGTGTGTTGACGCGCCTCGCGCACTTCAGGCGCGTCGGCGCGAAGGCACGGAGACTCTGGAGGCGCGGAGGCCCGGAGACTCTGGAGGCGCGGAGGCTCTGGAGGATTGCGTTCCGGCTGCCAGGGGTAAGACCGGCTACGACCGTTTTGCACCTGGCCGCGAGGGAGGGACACCCTGTGATTCTGGAAGCACTCGGCTCTGCACTGCTCGGTTTCGCCCTGGCATGGGCCACGGCCCACCGACTGGCCCACCGGCTCCCCGCGCGGGACCTGGTCCTGTCGACCGGGGCCGCGGGCGGCGTGATCGGCTCCTTCGTCACGCACATGGCCATCGGCGCCGGCCACGCACCCGCCACACTCGTAGGCGCGGTGGCAGTGGCAGCGGCCCTGCTCTCACTCCTGATCCGCCCCACCCGCAGCCGACTGCGCCGTCGCTCAGCGACGGCGTAGGGCGCCGGGGGCCCGCAGGAGGCCGCGCCCAAGGGGGCGCGGACGCGGGGCTCTGGCATACGCGGCACCGCCGCACGGGCGCCCCCGAAGGGGCGCGGGGACCGGCGCGCTCAGCCACGACGCACCCGCAGGCAAAAACAGCAGCCCCACCACAACGCCCAAAGGGGCGCGAGGAACTGCGCGCCCAACCACAACGCGCCCGCAGGCAAAAACAGCAGCCCCACCACGACACCCAAAGGGGCGCGAGGAACTGCGCGCCCAACCACAACGCGCCCGCAGGTGAAAACGCGGGTGAAAAAGCAGCCCCCAGCCCCCGGAGCCCCAGCGACTACGCGGCGAGCCCCAGCGCAGCCATCCGCTTCGTGTGCGCCTCAGTGATCCGGGAGAACATCCGCCCGACCTCGGCGAGGTCGAAGCCATCGGCTACGCCCCCGACCAGCATGGTCGACAGGGCATCCCGGTCGGCAACGACCCGCTGCGACTGCGAAAGCGCCTCGCCCATCAGCCGCCGCGCCCACAGCGCGAGCCGCCCGCCCACGCGCGGGTCCGCGTCGATCGCGGCGCGCACCTTCTCGATCGCGAAGCTCGCGTGCCCCGTGTCGTCGAGCACACCGAGGACGAGACGACGGGTGTCACCGTCGAGCCGCGCCGCGACCTCGCGGTAGAAGTCACTGGCGATCGAGTCGCCCACGTACGCCTTGACCAGGCCCTCCAGCCAGTCCGAAGGAGCCGTCTGCCGGTGGAAACCGTCAAGGGCCTCCACGAAGGGCTCCATCGCCTCGGTGGCGTCCGCGCCGATCTCCGAGAGCCGGTCCCGCAACCGCTCGAAGTGGTGGAACTCCGCCGACGCCATCTTCGCCAGCTCAGCCTTGTCCCCGAGCGTCGGCGCCAGCTTCGCGTCCTCCGCGAGCCGCTCGAATGCCGCGAGCTCTCCGTAGGCGAGCGCTCCGAGCAGATCCACGACCGCGGCGCGGTAGTGCGGCTCGTCAGCGGCGGTCTTCCAGTCCTGGGCGGCGATTCCGGTGGGTTCGGCAGGTGTGTCAGCGGCAGTGTCAGGCGTCTCCATAAACCGCACAATAGCCCGCGCGCGGCAACGTGTAAGGGCCTGGTCAGTGACTGTGACGACGACTACGTGACCTAATCGCCAGACACGGCTGCGAGATTCCGGGGTACAGTGGTAATGCGCCTGTCGAATATTCGTCGGGCCGTATGAATGAGGATGCCCGGTCGGAGGCCCGATCGGCTCCGACCCGACAGCCCTCCAGGCGGCCCGCGAAGTGCGGACGGCACGAGGAGGGAACCTCAGCGGTACGAGCGCTCGAGCGCAGGCAGTGGTCCCGCGCCCCCGGCCCAGCCCCCCAAAGCAGCCGGCGGTAGTGGCACGGTCACGACCCCCAGCGTTCGCCTCGGGCCGCGTCTCACAGAAGAGGCAATGCCCTGACTACGACTTTCCGCGATCTCGGAATTCTCACCGAGACGGCCGAGGCCCTTGAGGCCGTCGGCATCATCAGCCCTTTCCCCATCCAAGAGATGACGCTGCCCGTAGCGCTCTCCGGCTCCGACGTCATCGGCCAGGCCAAGACCGGCACCGGCAAGACGCTCGGCTTCGGACTCCCGCTCCTGGAGCGCGTCACCGTCCCCGCGGACGTCGAGGCGGGCCGGGCCAAGCCCGAGCAGCTCACCGACGCCCCGCAGGCGCTCATCGTCGTCCCCACCCGTGAGCTGTGCCAGCAGGTCACGAACGACCTCCTGACCGCCGGCAAGGCGCGGAACGTACGCGTCCTCGCCATATACGGCGGCCGCGCCTACGAGCCGCAGGTCGAGGCCCTCAAGAAGGGCATCGACATCGTCGTCGGCACGCCGGGTCGTCTTCTCGACCTCGCGGGCCAGAAGAAGCTCAACCTCAAGCACATCAAGTGCCTGGTCCTCGACGAGGCCGACGAGATGCTCGACCTGGGCTTCCTGCCCGACGTCGAGCGGATCATCAACATGCTTCCGGCGAAGCGTCAGACGATGCTGTTCTCGGCGACCATGCCGGGCGCGGTCATCGGCCTGGCCCGTCGCTACATGTCGCAGCCCACGCACATCCGCGCCACCGCGCCGGACGACGAGGGCCAGACCGTCGCGAACACCAAGCAGCACGTGTACCGCGCGCACAACATGGACAAGCCCGAGATGGTCTCGCGCATCCTGCAGGCCGACGGCCGCGGACTCGCGATGATCTTCTGCCGCACGAAGCGGACCGCCGCCGACATCGCCGAGCAGCTCGAGAAGCGCGGCTTCGCCTCGGGCGCCGTACACGGTGACCTCGGCCAGGGCGCCCGCGAGCAGGCGCTGCGCGCGTTCCGCAACGGCAAGGTGGACGTGCTCGTCTGCACGGACGTCGCCGCGCGCGGCATCGACGTCGGTGGCGTCACGCACGTCATCAACTACCAGTCCCCCGAGGACGAGAAGACGTATCTGCACCGCATCGGCCGCACCGGCCGCGCGGGCGCCAAGGGCATCGCGATCACGCTGGTCGACTGGGACGACATCCCGCGCTGGCAGCTGATCAACAAGGCGCTGGACCTCGGCCTCAGCGACCCGGTCGAGACGTACTCGAGCTCTCCTCACCTGTACGAGGAGCTGAACATCCCGGTGGGCACGAAGGGTGTGCTGCCGCGTGGGGAGCGGACCCGTGCCGGGCTCCGCGCCGAAGAGGTCGAGGACCTCGGCGAGACGGGCGGCAAGGGTGGCTCGCGCGGGCGGGACCGCGATCGTGGCGGTCGTGACCGTGGCCGTGACGGCGGGCGTGACAGTGGGCGTGACCGTGACCGCGGGAGCGCCCCTGAGCAGGAGCGCGAGCCGCGTGAGGCGCGTACGCCGCGTCGGCGTCGCCGCACTCGCTCGGGTACGCCGCTGGAGGCGCCGGCCGTGGCGGAGGTCGCCGCGGTTGCCCCTGCCCCTGCGTCTGCGTCTGCGTCTGCCCCCGAGGCCGAGCTGACGGAGCCGCGCACGCCGCGTCGCCGTCGCCGGACGCGTAGCGGCTCGGAGGCAGCGGAGGCTGTCGTCGACACGGTCGAGGCCGTGGAGACGACGGTCGAGGCCGAGGCGCCTGCCACGAAGCCGCGTCGGCGTACGCGCAAGGCTGCGGAGCCGGTCGCCGAGGTCGTCGCGGAGACCCCCGCCCCTGAGGCCGAGGTTGAGGCGCCCGCCGCCAAGCCGCGCCGCAGGACCCGCAAGGCTGCGGAAGCCGCCGTCGACACGGTCGAGGCCGTGGAGACGGTCGAGGCCGAGGCGCCCGCCACGAAGCCGCGCCGCCGCACCCGCAAGGCAGCGGAGGCTGTCGTCGACACGGTCGAGGCCGTGGAGACGACGGAGGAGCCCGCCGCCAAGCCGCGTCGGCGTACGCGCAAGGCCGCGGAGCCGGTCGCCGAGGTCGTCGCGGAAACCCCCGCCCCTGAGGCCGAGGTTGAGGCGCCCACCGCCAAGCCGCGCCGCAGGACCCGCAAGGCAGCGGAGGCTGTCGTCGACACGGTCGAGGCCGTGGAGACGACGGAGGAGCCCGCCGCCAAGCCGCGTCGGCGTACGCGCAAGGCCGT